>NC_015681.1:331746-663492 GCF_000217795.1 Thermodesulfatator indicus DSM 15286 | reverse complement strand
ATTTCTCACCTTCAAGGCCATCCATCTTACCAAACATTCTGAATTTGCCAAGTTAGTAAAAATGGTTCCCGAAGAAGACCTGGCAATTTGTGCAGATTCTTATGTGTGTGAAGGTTTTGATGTAGATACAGATATTCCCGCTGGTATGAGCCCTAAACAGATGCGTACCCAAGCCTTTCATGGGGAGCTTCTTTCTCAATGTGGTAAATATATAGTCCTTTAAAAGGAGGCGACTATGAGTGAAAGTTTGAAAATATATTTTTTGATAGCCAATCGTATTTATATTACCGATGCTATACGATCAACTTTAGGACAGGCTATTGAGAATCACTATTCTCATGCTTGCATTTTTTACCAAAAAATGCCCAAGCTTAATGATTACGTAAAAGAAAACATTGAGTGGATTCGCGATATGGAAGGAGAAGTTTATTGTGTAGTGGATACTATAGAAGACGAAGAAGCTAAAAAATACAATATCGAGGAAGCAGGCCTTACACCTATTACCCTTGAAGAACTGGCTCAAAAATTAAAAGAAGCTGATGTTGTTATTCCATATGGCCTGCCTAAACAAAAACATGATCCACCACCAGCTTGTGCTGATTAATTGGTAAGGAGGTATGCACATGAAAATTCTCCATGTATATAGAACTGAACCAAACGAAGAAGTAAAAAAGTTGGTAGCTATATTGAATGAAGGAAATGAAGCTCTTGAGTTTAAACTTTATGAAGCTAAAGAAGATCAGGACTATGACAAACTGATACAATTAATCTTTGAGGCGGATAAGACTATAAGTTGGTGGTAAGAAAATAGATGGTGGGGGTTTTAGCCCCCACCTTTGGATATTTGACCTAGCTTTTGAGACCACATAAAAAGTTTAAATAAAAGTAAAGCTAATCCGATACGTATTACCCACATATACCAAGGGCTGTTTTTAAAGTATAAAAAAACAAACTTAAAAAATTTTTTCAACCTGATTACTCCTTAACTATTTCGTAAACTTCTGGCAATTGTCGGTATTTTTCGGCAAAATCAAGGCCATAACCTACTAAAAAACCCTCTCGGATATAAAAACCCCGATAATGAATAGGGACTTCTATTTCTCTTCTCTGAGGTTTATCAATTAAACAACAAACCTTTACCGAATTAGGTTTATATTTTTCCAAGTGTTTGAGAAAAAAATCTAGCGTTATACCAGTGTCAATTATGTCTTCTATAACTAAAACGTCCTTGTTCTCAAGGTCTAGCTCTATGTCTTTTATGATTTTGACTTCCCCTGAGGTTGTGTCTGAAAGACCATAACTGGCTAGGCGAACAAAATCTATTTCTAATCCTTCTAAGGAAACCTTTCGTACCAAATCTGCCAGAAAGATAAAAGCTCCTTTTAAAACACCTATAAAGACCGGCTTTTTTCCAGCATAATCTTGAGAGATAGCCTCTGCTAGTTCTTCTATTTTGATCCTGATTTCCTTTTCAGAGATAACAAGTTTTAACTTTTCCATAGTCTCTCCCTTATATTCCAGGATACAACAAGTATCTTCTTTGGTAATAGGGAACATGTAGCCTGCCTCCTCACTTTTATCAAGTTTTTGTTTGCATTTAACTTAAGGTTTTTCAATGCGTAAAAACTTAGTAGGAGCAATAACTATATTAAGTTGATCTATTTCTTCAAGGGCCTTGCGCACAGAAGCCTCTCTGGCCTCATGGGTAAGCATTACAATGGGAACAGGGCCTTTTTCTTCGCGCCCTTTTTGGATCACCGAGGCAATGCTTATGTTATTTTGTCCCAATATGCCGGCTATTTTTGAGAGAACACCTGGACGATCAAGTACTGAAAAACGAAAATAATACCGGCAAACCACTTTATCCATTGGCTTTATCGGAAGCCTGGCTAAATCACTCAGCTGGTATGAAAGGGGTGGAACCCGTCCACTTCCTCCACTGAGAACATTTCTGGCAAGATCGATAATATCACTGACTACAGCACTTCCAGTAGGTAGCTGCCCAGCTCCAAGACCATAAAGTAAGACATCGCCTACGGCATCACCTCTTATATAAAAAGCATTGTAGGCCATTCTGACTGAAGCCAGTACGTGTTTTTCTGGTATTAAAGTGGGGTGTACCCTTACTTCAAGTCCCTCTTCTGTTTCTTTGCACATGGCTAGAAGCTTGGTTACAAAGCCAAATTCTTTAGCAAAAGCAATATCTGTAGGTTCAATATTACGGATCCCTTCTACATAAATGTCATCGATAGAGACCTCAGTTCCATAAGCAAGGGTAGTAAGAATGACCAATTTGTGAGCAGCATCCAAGCCATCGATATCAAGGCTAGGATCTGCTTCGGCATAGCCTGCCTTTTGAGCTTGAGAGAGGACTTCTTCAAAGGAGATGTTTTCTTCTGTCATGCGGGTAAGAATGTAATTACACGTGCCATTAACAATACCAGTTAAAGACAGTATGCGGTTCCCGGCAAGGCTCTCTTTTAACGTCTTGATGATAGGAATACCTCCGCCTACAGCGGCCTCAAAGGCCACATCAACGCCAGCTTCTTTGGCGGCTTTAAAGATCTCCTGGCCGTATTCAGCAAGTACGGCCTTGTTAGCCGTTACCACGTGCTTGCCAGCTTTAATGGCTTGTAAAATAAAGGTACGAGCAGGCTCAAGGCCTCCAATAAGCTCTACTACGATTTTGATATCAGGATCACGAAAAAGACTTTCTACATCGGTGGTAAGAAGGGTATCAGGTACCTCCACTAGGCGGGGCAAAGAGGGATCCCTTACGGCTATTTTTTTGATTATTAATGGACACCCCAGGCGCTTTTTAATTAGGCTTTGATTTTCGAAAAGAATTTTTACAGTTCCTGAACCCACCGTGCCTAAACCTATAATGCCAATCGCGATACTCATTTCATCCTCCCTAAGCCACTTCTGAAAGTTTTAGACGTTCCTGCCATCTTTCCATGAGAATCTCTTTAAGCAAAGGATAATTTTCTAGTAATGGGTCTTCTTTTAACAGAGAAAATGCTTCTTCCCTAGCTATCACGAGCATATCATAATCTCTTACAGGGTCAGCGCGTCTAAAGGCAAAAAAGCCTGACTGTCTAGTACCAAGTATTTCTCCAGGACCTCTAATTTTCATGTCTTCTTCGGCAATACGAAAGCCATCTGTGGTTTCACAGAGGATTTTTAAGCGCCTTAAGGCCTCACTTCCTGGTTTTAGCTTATGGGCCACCAGAAGACAATAAGATTCTCTAGCACTTCTACCAACTCGGCCTCGTAACTGATGAAGCTGCGAAAGGCCAAATCTTTCAGCATTTTCAATAACCATAACTGTGGCTTCAGGTACATCTACGCCCACCTCAATAACTGTGGTGGAGACAAGAATCTGGGTTCGGCCTTCTTTGAAGGCGGCCATAGCCGCTTCTTTTTCTGAAGGTTTCATCTTTCCGTGCAAAAGGCCTACCTGATAATCAGGAAAAAGCTCTTTTTGCAGGTGTTCAGCCATTGTAGTAGCGGCCAGCAGATCCATCTTTTCGGATTCTTCAACTAGTGGGAACACAACGTAGGCCCGATGGCCTTTGGAAAGCTCTTGCCTTACTATTTCGTAGGCCTTCTGGCGATCTTTAGCGGTAAAAAGATAAGTCTTAACTGGCTTTCGCCCTGCTGGTAATTCGTCAATTATGGAGACATCGAGGTCACCATAAACTGTCATGGCCAAGGTACGGGGAATGGGGGTAGCGGTCATAACCAGTGTATCTGGTTCAAGGCCTTTGGCCTTTTGTCTAAGTGCTGCTCTTTGTAAAACTCCAAAACGGTGCTGTTCGTCAACTATAACCAGGCCTAATTTTTTAAACTCAACGGCTTCCTGGAACAAGGCGTGGGTGCCGATTACGAGGTTAATGTGGCCTTCTTTTAGGCCCTGGTATATTTCCTTTTTTTCGCGAGCAGTTTTACCACCGGTTAAAAGAGCTATCTCCACGCCAATTAGCCCTGCGTATTTTTTAAAGTTAAGATAGTGTTGTTCGGCAAGTATTTCGGTAGGAGCCATGAGGGCTACCTGATAGCCATTATCAATGGCGATAAGGGCGGCGAGAAAAGCTACCACTGTTTTACCACACCCGACATCTCCCTGAAGAAGACGATTCATGGGATAGGGGCTGGTCATGTCTTTTTCGATTTCTTTTAAAACGCGGGTCTGAGCTCTAGTTAATTTAAAGGGCAAACTTTTAAGAAATCTTCTTACGCGGGGAGTTCCTGGCTTGAAAGCTATACCAGGAGCCCGGGCGATTTGGGATTTGCGTAAAGCCAAAGCCAGTTCTAGGTAAAAGAATTCGTCAAAGGCCAAGCTTTTGTGGTAAATACTTTTTTCTTCATTGAGAATGTAAATGTCATCCTGAGGGTCAGGGAAATGTATTCCTTTAAGGGCTAAAGGAACGGGTAAAAGTCTTCTTTTATTTAGAATTTTGGCCGGGATAGGGCTTATAGCTTTTTCAGCGTATTCCTCTACAGCGTTAGCTATGATGCGACGTAAAACTTTAGGTGAAACCCCTTCTATAGTGGGATAAACGGGGAGGATTCTTCCTACATGAAGGCCTACTTTTTCATCTTCAGGGAATTCCACTTCAGGATGAATCATTTCTTTGCGTCCGGCAAAAGTCGAGATTTCTCCTGCAAGTATGACCTTGCGTCCAGGGCGAAAGGTTTCTCTGTGTCGTTTTTCGTTGAAATGAAACCATTTGGCCGCCAAAAGACCAGTACCATCAGAGATAACGATTTCAAAAACCCGTCGTCTTTTAAATTTGACTACTCCCGAAAGAACAACCTCCCCTTCTACTACTGCCTGTTCTCCGGTTTTTAGGCTACCGATAAAACGCATTTTACGACGGTCTTCATAAGTTCTTGGCAGAAAAAAAAGCAAATCTTCGACAGTTTTTACTTCCCTGGTGGCAAGTTTGTGAGCAAGTTTAGGACCAACTCCTTTTAAAAATTGGACAGGTTTGCTTAATTCTTTGCGGTATAAGCGATAAGTTTCAAGATCTATGTAAACGTCTTCAAGTGGTGGCCAGACTTTTTGAAGAGTTTCTTGAGAGGCGTCTTCTAATAAAGAAAAAATTTTTTCAAGGTGGGCCTTTTTTTCGTCAAAAGAAAGTTTATCTAGACGATCCAAAAGATTAAAAATTTGAGAATAAATTTCTTGAGGAAGGGTGTCTTTTATTCGCGCTAAGGCGTCTTTTAAAGTGTTTTCAAGGTTTTTGACTTTATTCAGATTGGCAAAATCATTTCGACTTACAAAACGAAGGGGCCGTAAAACGGCCCCCCATTTTTCTTCTTGAGAATTTGTTTTTCCCATTTATTGGCTTATTTGTGCTTGTGGTAAGCTCTCATAATTTGACAATATAGAAATGAGCTGTTCAGGAGAAGTAAAACAAGCACTTTGAGCTTGGCAACATACCTCAAGGACTTCGCAGAAATTCATAAATTCTGAAAGAAGCTTGGTTTTAAGCTTGTCTTTTCTTAAAATCATAGAAAGACGATGGCTTATTTCTAGTTCAGGGACATCAAGAATCTTAATCCAGCCGTGTTCAACCTCTCTACATACTGTAAGGACCGAAAGACAGGTAATACCAAGGCCAGCTTCAACTGCTTTTTTAATGGCCTCTGTATGACCCAACCGCAGGAAAACGTTTATTTTGGGTAGTTGTTTGGCTATCACGTTTTCAAAGATTTCAGCTACTCCAGAGCCTTCTTCACGTATAATCCAACGGGCCTTTTCAAGGTCTTTTAAGGTTACTTTATCTTTTTGGGCCAGAGGATGATTAGCCCCAGCAATTATATGAATACGATCTTCAAGCCAGGGTTTAACATCGATTTTGTCACTATGAACAGAGCCTCCTACAAAACCTATGTCTAAAATGCCTTCTTCTATTTGCTCTTCAATTTGGCGTGTATTTCCTACAATGAGTTTGATTTCTGCATCGGGGTATTTTTCTATAAAGGCACTAACGATAAATGGCATTACGTAATTGCCAATGGTGGTGCTGGCTCCTACGTGAAGGGTACCTACAATTTTGTTTTCAGGCTCTGACAAAAGAAGTTCCAAATTGCGAATTTTATTTACTATTTCGCGGGCATGAGGCAGCAAAAACCTTCCACGATCGTTCAAAACCAACTTTTTGCCCTGTCTATCAAACAGAGGGCCGTTCAGAATATTTTCCATCTCTGAAATAGCCATGCTTACCGCTGATTGGGTTAAAAAAATCTTCTTAGCCGCGGTGGTAACATGCCCGGTTTCAGCCACTGCCAAAAATATTTCTAGTTGTCTTAATGTAAGAGCCATTTTATCAACTCCTTTAAACCTTATTTTTGTTGCTATTAAAGGGAAGTTTAATCAATTTTTTTGATAAAACAAGTATTTATTTTATTTTTTTTAAAACTTGTTAAGTTTTTTTGAACAAAAGTTACATAAATACTATCGGTTAAAATTCCGAAAACTTTACCCTTTAATTTTTATCCTAGATTCCCGCTTAACCCTACAACCGCATTTGTATAGGTAGCAGGAATAATAAGGCCTTCCAGGCCGTCCCTACACAAACAAATAGAGGCGAGGTTTTGCCCCGCCCGTAAACAGGGGGTTTAGGAGGCATTGCCACAATGTTCAAGCAGAGATTTTGGCGAAATTGTTTGATATCTATTGGGTAGTTTATTAACTTATGTTTGATAATACTTAATTTTGGGAGTAGAAAGTGGCCCGATATTTCCTTTTATCATTTCTCTTAATTTTTCTTTTTGTTCCAAATGTCTTGGCAGCAGAAAAAGTATATATTCTTCCTATTCAGGAAGCCATTACTCCTATTACTAATTCCAAAATAGAAAAAGCTATCAATAAGGCTGAGAAAGAAGGGGCTTCTTGTCTCGTAATTGAACTTGATACACCGGGTGGTCTTGTTTCTACCACTCGCAAAATAGTAAAAAATATTTTATCTGCTGAGGTCCCAGTGGTGGTTTATGTGTATCCCTCAGGGGCTCATGCTGCTTCAGCGGGAACCTTTATAACTCTGGCTGCTCATATAGCTGCTATGGCTCCGGGCACCAATATCGGTGCGGCTCATCCAGTGACTATGGGACGAGGAAAAGACGAAGAAATGATGAGAAAGGCCGCTAACGATTTAGCGGCTTTTGCCAAGTCTTTAGCTAAGCTCAGGGGGCGGAATGCACGCTGGGCGGAAAAAGCTGTGCTGAAAAGTGTTTCTATCTCTGCGGAGGAGGCCCTTAAACTAAAAGTTATTGATTTAATTGCTGAAAATCCTAACGATCTGCTACAAAAAATAGATGGCCGTAAAGTGCTTTTAGCCAACAATAAAGAAGTTATCTTAAAGACCAAAGACGCTAAAACTATAACCCTCAAAGAATCATTTAGAGATAAACTTCTTCGCCTGATAACTAACCCCAATATTTCTTATATTCTTCTCATGTTAGGTTTGGCCGGACTTTACTTTGAGTTTTCAAATCCAGGGGCTATTCTTCCAGGGGTAATAGGGGCTTTGTGTCTGATTTTTGCTTTCTATTCTATGCATCTTTTACCGATTAACTATGCTGGTTTGCTGTTGATTTTGCTCTCTGGCTTATTTTTCTTTTTAGAAATCAAGCTAACCAGTTACGGGCTTTTGGCTCTGGTCGGTTTATTAAGTCTTATTTTTGGTTCTCTGATGCTTTTTGATCAAAGTCCAGAAGGTCTTAAACTGGCCAAAGAAGTCTTGTTCCCCATACTTGGAAGCACAGCTCTCTTTTTTGTAGGTATAACTTTTTTAGCCGCTAAAGCGGTTTTGCGTAAGCCTACCACTGGGTCAGAAGGCCTTATTGGGGAAACAGGTAAAACTCTTACTCGGGTTGGCCCTAAAGGTGGACAAGTTTTTGTACACGGTGAAATCTGGCAGGCAATAAGTGATGAAGAAATCCCCGAAGACACAGAAGTAGTTGTAGAAAAAGTAGAGGGTTTTCGTTTAAGGGTAAAAAGAAAAAGCTGATATGGGTGTTTGTCGTGCCTGTGGAAGGGAATCTGTCACTATTTCTTCAAAAATCGGTTTTTGTGTGCGCTGTATTCGGGAAAAATGGCCTGAAATTGGCAGAGAAATAGAAAAAATACATCGGCTTACTAGAAAGGATTTTGGCCTTCCAGAAGTCCCTCCTAAGGCCCCCGATGGGCTTCCTTGTAACTTGTGTCATCATAAATGTCGTATTCTAGAAGGTGAATACGGTTATTGTGGTGTATGGCAAAACCGCCAAGGCCGATTAATAGGTCCCGGGCGAGATGGGGCCTATGTATCCTGGTATCTTGATCCTTTACCCACCAATTGTGTGGCTGATTTTGTTTGTCCTGGCGGGACTGGGGCTGGTTATCCCCATTTTGCTTATTTGCCTGGCCCTGAGCGAGGTTACGCCAATCTAGCGGTCTTCTACGAGGCGTGTAACTTTAATTGTCTTTATTGCCAGAACTGGCATTTTAGAAACCGTAGGCTGGGAGGCCCTCTGATTTCTAGTGCCAATATGTTTGCTGACCTTAAAGAACATGTTTCTTGTGTATGTTTTTTTGGAGGAGATCCAGGGCCTCAGGCCCTTCATGCTATTTTTTGGGCAGATAAGGCTCGTGAACTCAGAAAAGAAAAAATCTTTCGCGTGTGCTGGGAAACCAATGGTGCCGAAAACTTCCGCGTTATAAAGGAAATGATGAGGCTTTCTCTCGGGTCTGGTGGCTGTATAAAAATCGACCTTAAAGCCGCCAGTGTCACAGTTCATCAAGCCCTTTGTGGTGTTTCTAATAAGCAAACCTGGGAGAATTTTGCTTTGTTAGCAGAGATGGCCGAGGGTCGCCCTGAACTTCCGGCCTTAGTTGCTTCTACTCTTCTTGTGCCAGGCTATGTCGACGAAGAAGAACTGGAAAAGATAGCGTCCTTTATCTCTTCTCTATCAAAAGATATTCCTTGGTCTCTTCTGGCTTATTACCCTACTTTTTACCTCGATGACCTTCCTACTACTTCTAGGCGTCATGTAGAAATGGCCCTGGCCATAGCCAAAAAATACGGGCTCAAAAAAGTCAATATCGGTAATCGCCATCTTATTTCCGAGGCTTATTAGGGTTTGCCTGTCCCCATAAATCTGGTTATTCTTTTTAATAAAATTTTAGAGGCCTGCCGTGAAAAAGCTTTTTTGGGTCTATTTTCTAATAATAATTATTCTGCCTAGTTCTGCTAAAGCCAAAGTAAAAGAAATAGAGATTTACCAGCATAAAATTTTTATCGTAGAAGAATTCCCTTTAAAAGCCGGGCTTAACCGTCTGATTCTGGCCAAAGAAGTCTCACCTGAGGAAATAAATTTTAGGGCCTCTTCGGGATTAAGGCTCATCTCCATTTCTCTTGAAAAAGTTTCCAAAAAAGATCTTCTAAGTCTTAATGTAAAAAAACTCAGAGAAAAACTTGATGCCTTAGAAAGAGATATAGAGACCTTGAACCGAGAAATATCTCTGGTTGAAGACGCCTTAAAAGGAAAGAGAGAAACGCCTTCCCCGCAGGTTTTTGAAAGCTATCACCAGGTGTGGAAAAAGCTTTTTATAGCTAAGCTTGCCAAAGAAAAAGAGAGAGAAACACTAAAAAAACAGCTTAAAGAACTTGAAAGTCAAATAGTTTCTCTTAACACCTCAGCGTTAATAATTCAGGTAAAAGGGCAGGGGAGCTTTCAAGTGCGCTATCCTGCTGGAAAGCTCATCTCCTGGCGCGAAAATTATGAATGTTTACTAAATACCCAGGATAAAGAACTCTTTCTCAGGGCCATGGGTTTAATTACCCAAAAGAGCGGTAACTCTTGGCCTGGAGTAAAGATAATCTTTTATCCCCGTGGGGAAGATTTTGCTGTGCTAAAACCTCCTCCCTTTACTCCCTGGATAGTAGATGAATTTTCTCCTCGGCCTAAGCTCCTTTTACGAAAGACTGTAGAGGCCGTAAAAGAAATAAAAAGAGAAAAGTCTCCAGGAAATATTTGGGAAAGGGTAACAGTCTCTTATGTTGACTTACCTTCAGGTAAGCCAACTGCTATTTCTCTGGGTGAAGAAACATTTAAAGTTGAAAAATTCCTTTTAGAAGCACCGGTTTATGCGGTAAATAAAGCCTTTTTCAGGGCGGACCTAATTCCTGACAGGAGTTTTCCTCGATTAAAGGCCCGTTTTTACCTGGATGGAGCTCTCGTAGGGGAGGGGGAAATCGGCCCCTTAAATCCCGGTATAAGTCAAAAAGTTTATTTCGGGCCAGCCTCTCTTATTGAAATAAAACGGGTTGTCCTAAAGGATGTCAAAGGAGATAGCTTTTTCGGTAAGAAGACCCGCTTGCGCGAGGTAAAAACTGTGTTTATCAACCACTATGATAGGCCTTTTGACCTGGAAATCATAGATAAAGTGCCAATAAGCCGAAAAAAAGAAGTAAAAATCAAAGCACAGGCTAATCCTCCCTGGCAGGAAAAACATCCTGATGGCAAGGTTATATGGCGCTTTAATCTTCCTCCTAATGGAAAACAAGAGATAATCCTTAGAGTGGAAATTAAACGTCCGAAAGATGAATAGCCCTTTTATTTTGAGAATAGAGGCTTCTGCAGGAGCGGGAAAGACTTATAGGCTCACCAGCCGGTTTCTTGAACTTTTGGCTAGCCTTCCTCCGAGCCCGGCCAATTTGCGTTCCATAGTGGCTATCACTTTTACCAACAAGGCTGCGGCTGAAATGAAAGAACGGCTTATAAAGGCCTTAAAGAGTATTGCCCTTGAAACTTCTTACGGTAAAAGCCTTGCTTCCCAAACTAAGCTTTCGCCTGAAGTTGCTCATAAGTGGCTAAAAATAATTTTTGAAAACTTCAACGACCTCCAGGTGCGTACCATCGATTCCTTGATTTTTAGTATTTTGAGGGGAGTGGCCCTTGAGGCAGGCCTTAGGCCAGACCTTGAGGCCGAATTGAAAGAAGATATCCTCTTAGCCAGGGCCTACGACCGTTTACTTCTTTCCTTACGCGAAGGAGAAAGTGATATTCGCAATGTTTTTCGTGAAGTGCTTTTGACTTTCCTAGAGATAGAAACCAGAAGCGGCTTTAACCCGGAAAAGTCTATTCGTAAAACCTTACTCGATCTCTTTCGCTACGAACTAAAAGGCAAATCCCTTGCTGGAGTAAAAGAAGATTACCTTCTTGAAGAACTGGCCCAAAGTGTTGAACAGGCTGCCAAGGACTTTTTAGCCGTGGTTCAAGAGGAGGGGCTCGTTTTCAGGTATTCTTCCTGGGAAGAAAAATTCCTCGACCCCCTTGGCCACTTTAACGCTACTCCGTTTCATAAAGATTATGCCAGAGAATTATTTAAAAGCCGTTTTATCCCTGAAAAAGTTGAAAAACGCTATACGGAATTTAAAGAAAGGCTTGAAGAATATCTTTTGGCGCGGGCCATCGTAAGGCTTATACCTTATGCCCGTTTATACGAGAAACTAAAAAATGAACTTGAACGTTTGCGCCGCCAAGAAGGCCTCATTCACGGCGGTGGCTGGATAGAATTAGTAGAAAAATTCTTGCGCGAAGAAGGAGTCCCCCTCGTTTACTGTAAACTTGGGTCCAGATTTAGACATTTTTTGATAGACGAATTTCAGGATACCAGCCAGCAACAGTGGTCTGCCTTAAAACCATTGGTAGAAGAGGCTTTGAGCCAGGGGGGCACCTTAACTTACGTGGGTGACATAAAACAAGCCATTTATGTTTGGCGAGGAGGCGATCCTAGGCTTTTTAATCTGGTGCCTCAGGAACTACCTGCTGAGTTAATAGATGAACCCCTACCTTTTAACTGGCGCGCTAAAGAGGCGCTGGTGTCCTTTAATAACAGTTTTTTTGAGCTCCTTGCTGAAGAAAAACACGCTCGAAACATTGCCTTTAAAATGCTTCATCCAGAAGAAGACCGTAAACGAAGGAACTTGGCCAGTTCGCACGCTGAGGAACTGGCCAAATTTATTTGTAACACCTTTTCTCGGGCAAACCAAAAACTTCCCGAAAAAAAGCCAGGCGGCCAGGTGAAAATTATCTTTTATGAGGGTGATACACGCCAGGCCCAAGAAGAAGCTTTAAAAGAAAAGTTGAAAGACATTTTGCAAGAAAAACGTTCTCTTATTGGCCAAAAAAGTCTGGCCATTTTGGTGCGCACTAACAACCAGGCTGAAGATATGGCCTGCCTTCTTTTTGAAATGGGTATCCCCGCGGTGACTGAAAATGCCTTACGCCTTACCAGTTCTCCCGTGATTAAGGCTTTAATTTCGCTCCTTTCTTTTCTAGACTATCCTTATGATAACGTGGCCCTTGCGGGTTTTTTGAGGAGCCCTGTGGCCAAAGGTTTTTTAAATCTTCCAGAAGAATTTTGGCTAGAGGCTGGTAAAAAAGGCTGTCTAAAAGACTCTTGTGCAGAATTTGATAAAGAAGGCTTTAAAAACTATCTTGAACCATTGCTGGCCAAGGCGGGTTTTCTTTCCCCTTATGATTTGGTACGCGAAATAATGTTTCTTTTTAAAGTTTACGAGCGTTTTCCTGCTGAGGAGGCCTTTTTACACCGGTTTTTATCTCTGGTCTTAGCTTTTGAACAAGAGGGAGCAGGGCTTTCTTCTTTTCTTGAACACTGGGAAGAAAAGGCTCCCGAAGAGCGTTTGGGGCTTCCGGAAGAGGTTGCTGCTGTGCGTGTTTTGACCATTCACGCAGCCAAAGGCCTTGAGTTTGACGTTGTGTTTCTCCCCTTTATTCATTGGGAAATTAAGACTTCAAAGCTTGTTTCCCTTGAAGAGGGGACCTTGGCCTACGTACAAAAACCTTATCCTCAGCCCGTAAAAGAAAAGATTTTACGTGAAAGAGCGGCTCAGGCCTTGGAAAATTTAAATCTTCTTTACGTGGCTTTTACCCGGGCCAAAGAGGAGCTCTTCGTTTTTGTACCTGAAAAAAAGGCTCCAAGAGAACAGTTCGGTACAGGAGATATCGTAAGAACCTTTTTAAACGAATTGGGGTTTAGAAATGCGTCTTAATCTGAGGGTGCGCCGCTACGATCTTGAGCTTTTGGGAGAACGAAGTCGGGAAATAAGCTACGGTGAAATTGCCCATCAGGCCCTTTATTTTTTGCCCTCTTTGCCTAAAGGATACCAGCGCAAAGAGGTATCATCTTTTGTTAAAAAGGCTCTAAAAAGGGCCTTGGCCCTTTTTGATCCTCGTTTTAGGGAGGATTTTTCTGAAACGGAAAAACAACTCGGAAAAATATTAACTAAGGCCCTATTACTTGAAGAAGTGAAACCTTATTTCGAAGAAGGAGTTGAAGTTTTTAAAGAAATCGAAGTGCAAGATAAAACAGGTATGCTTCACCGGATTGACCGTCTGGTGATAACCAGGGAAGGCCCAGTGGTCATTGAATACAAACTTGGCGGTCGCCGCCGGGCGCACAAGGAACAAGTCAACCTTTATCAAAAAATTCTTACCCACATTTTCGGCCAAAGGCCCAAGGGATTCCTCTTTTATTTGGAAGAACCGTCTTTTTTAGACGTAGATAGCCTTAAACAAAAACCCTTACTTTAACGTCTGCGTTTGAAATAGACATAAAGAGTTACTAGCATTACGGAAAATAGAATTAAAAAGGCTGAGCTGCGGTGTAGCCACTCTTTTAAAAGGGCTTCGTTGGCCCCTATTAGATAACCTGCCGCCGCAAGAATACATACCCATATTCCTGCTCCAAGACCTGTGTAAAAAGAAAAAAGGGCCAGATTCATGCGGCCAAGACCTGCAGGAAGGCTTATGTACTGGCGAACACCAGGAATAAGGCGCCCCAC
The DNA here is from genome assembly GCF_000217795.1 of Thermodesulfatator indicus DSM 15286. NCBI lineage: Bacteria > Pseudomonadati > Thermodesulfobacteriota > Thermodesulfobacteria > Thermodesulfobacteriales > Thermodesulfatatoraceae > Thermodesulfatator > Thermodesulfatator indicus. The sequence goes on along the minus strand of NC_015681.1, from coordinate 649,630 downwards.
AAAAGTACTTATGTGCCCGTGTTCAGCAAAGAATTTTTCCATACGTAAAAGTGTATCTGGCGGTAAAAAGAAGAATTTCCCGTAACGCAATATGAGTAGCTGAAGGGCTGGTCTTCCTAGGCGCATGGCCAGGAAGTAGTTAAACCAAGCCCCTAAAAGACTTCCCAGAATCCCCGAGGCAATAACCAACCAAATATTGAATTCCCCCTTGGCCGCTAGATAGGCGGCCGGGGGAATGATTACTTCACTGGGAAAAGGGAAAAATGATGACTCAAGGGCCATCAATAAAATAATTCCTGGATAACCAAGCTGAGACGTGGTTTGCAAGATAAAGGAGACTATTTTTTCAAGCATTTTGCTGCTACCTGCAGTTTAAACTAGGCTCAGGAAAATCCTCCCAGCCCGCCACATGAACTTCCGCTACTAAAACCTCCACCAAAAGATGACGAACTTCCTACTCGACTACTAAAAGTAGAAACTAATTTACTTACGTTTTTGCTGCCACAGCGTTTACACCTTACACTTTCTATGTCACGAGAAGTAAAGCAAAGGCTTTCAAATATATGGCGACAGTCCTTGCAAACAAATTCATATATCGGCATGTGTTGACCTCCTTTAAATATTTATGGTCAGCTACAAAGATAAACCATGCCTGAGCAAAGACAAGAACCTAGTAAAAAAGTAGTATATACCCTTGGGACCTCTACCAGAAGTTTCGACGAGTTTTTGAGGATACTCAAAAAGTACAAAATAAAACAGGTGATTGATGTGCGGTCGTTCCCTAAAAGTCGGCGGTTCCCCCACTTTAATCAGGAAATTCTTTCTAAAAAACTAGCAGAGGAAGGCTTTTATTACGTATGGCTTGGCAAAGAGCTTGGTGGTTTTAGGCGTGAAGGTTATGAAAAATATATGCAAACTGAGGATTTTGCCGAAGGCTTAAATAGACTTTTAGCCTTAATTGAAGGAGACACTAGCGTTATTATTTGTGCGGAAAAATTCCCCTGGCGTTGCCACCGACGGTTTATCAGCCGTAAGCTCTCTGAAAAGGGTATTGGCGTTATTCATATCATTGATGATAGCCAAATTTGGATATCCCAAAAACTTCTCGGGCTAATTTAAAGTTTTTGGAATTCTTTTCCGATGTTTGTACCAAGGAGGAATTTTATGCCAGAAATGCAGGTAAAAAATTTAAACCAGCAAGAAGCTTCCTCTCAAGCCGAGGTCATTGATATGATACCCCTACGTACTCCCCAAAATAAGATAATTGAAGCCAAAAAACTCCCAACTTTACCAGATATTGCCTACCGTTTACTTGAACTTCTCTCAGGGGATCCAGACATTGCCGAACTTGAAGGTGTTATCAGGTATGACCAAGCCATTACCGCTAAAATTCTTTCAGTAGCTAATTCAGCGTACATTTCTACTCAAAAAGAGATAACTACCCTTGACAGGGCTATCATGTTTTTAGGGGTGCGCGAAGTTAGCGAGATAGCCTTTAGCATTTGTGTTTTTAGCGTATTCAAAACCCTCAAAAATATAAGAAATTTCGATGTACACGAATTTTGGATCCATTCTATTGCTACAGGTATTACGGCTAGAGTAATTGCCCAATCGTTAGATGCCGAAGATGAAGACTTGTTTTTTACTCTTGGGCTTTTACACGATATAGGAAGATTGGCGACCCTTCATCTTTTTCCTGATCAGTTTGAAGAAATTCTTGTTATTCAGGAAAATAGCGAAAAATCCCTTTTAGCCATTGAACTTGAAGCTGGGCTGGCTCATACTTGGATTGGGCGTTGGCTCCTTCAACGCTGGGGACTTCCAGAAAAGTTTATAAAAGTGGCTAGATTTCATCATAATCCCTTTTACAAAGGCAAGTTTCTTTTCGAACCAGCCGTTATAAAACTGGCAGATTTGATATCTCATCAATTAAAACTTGCTGAACTCCCCGGAGCGCCTAAAGAAGATCCTTCTCCTTTACTCAAAAAGCTAGGTCTTGACGAAGAGCTTTATCAAACCATTGTTGAACATCTACTGTTTGTAAAAGAAAGCATAAAAGAGGCCTGGAAACAGGCCATTTAGAATTCCTAGGTGCTGTTTCGTTGCCTTTCCACTTGGTTTAAAATGCCCCTATGACGTCAATCTCTCTTGATCAGTATCAGGAGCAAGCGGTTAAGGCCAAAGGCAATACTTTAGTTGTAGCTGGTCCTGGAGCCGGTAAAACTAGAGTTCTTTTAGCCAAAGCCATTCATTTGCTTGAACAAGGGATTGATCCTGAGAAAGTTTTAATTCTTACCTTTACTATTAAAACCACACAGGAATTAAAAGAAAGGCTGGCCTCAATAGGTATCAAAGGAGTAAAGGTAGATACCTTTCACGCCCTTGCCTACGATCTTTTAAAAGCAAAAGGCATTAAGCCGCGTTTGGCCACAGAAGAAGAATTAAAGGCCTTAGCGAGAGACCTTTCTAAGCGTAAGGGCCTTTCCCTCAAGGATTTTAGAAAGGCCTTAGATAAAGGCGAAAACCATTATCGTTCTCTCTGGGAAGAGGCCTTAAAATTACATGGTCTTTACGATTTTTCTCTCTTGTTAAAAGAAGCTACGGGGCATTATCTACAACAAGAAAAGGTTTATCTTTTGATAGACGAATTTCAGGACCTTAACCCGGAGCTTACTTCGTTTTTAAAAACTTTTACCAAGGCCGAATTTTTTCTGGTAGGTGATCCTGCCCAGGCTATATACGGTTTTCGTGGGGCCTGTCCCCAAGTAATAAAAGAATTTGTAGATTATCTTGCCCCTCAAATATATTTTCTCAAAAAAAGCTATCGGGTACCGGAAAAGGTCCTTAACTTTGCGGAGACTCTTAGAGAAACTCAAGGTTTCCCTTTAGAGCCTCTTGAGGCTGTGCAAAAGGGTGGAAATCGTTTAGGGCTTTCTTTTAACAAGCCATTTAATGAGGCCAAAGGAGTGGCCAAGTTAGTTAGCGAATTGTTAGGTGGTCTCCAGATGGAGGCCAGCCAAAGAGGGCTTGCTCCTCCTGAAATAGCGATCTTATCAAGGGTACGAACCTTACTCAATCCGATAAAAGAGGCCTTTATTAAGTTTGGTATCCCTTTTCAAGTGCCTTCAGAAAACTTGAAAGAAGAAATTTCTGCTATTGAGAGCCTAAGCGATATAGCTAAAAGTATTAAGAGCTTAAAAGAGTTAGAGGCATATCTGGCTGAAGGTCCTTCTTCAGTAAAGGAGGCCTGGCTAGAAAGTCAATCTTTAGAAGGCTTTTTGTTTCGTCTAGAGATGCTAAAAACCTTTGCGAGTATTTCTATAAGAAAAGACGGGGTACCTCTTCTTACTATTCATGAGGCCAAAGGTCTTGAGTTCAAGGTTGTAATTCTTGTTGGGGCTGAAGATGGTCTTCTTCCGTTTACCCTTTTGGAAGATTACGACCTAGCAGAGGAAAAGCGCGTAGCTTATGTAGCCGTAACCCGGGCTCAGGAGAGCTTTTACTTTACTCAGGTTAAAACAGGTCGCTTTCTTTATGGCCACAAGCTTTCAGGAAAAGTGAGCCCTTTTTTTGAAACACTGCCCATAAAAGAAAAGTCTTCCAAAACTAAACCTAAGGCCCGCCAGAAAAAACTATTTGGCTAAATTTGCCCCTTTGCGAGATTTAATAAGGGCGTTATCTTTCGCCTCAACAAAGAGTAACGGAGGTTTTTTGTGAGCGAGGAAAGCCAGGTATTAAAAGTAAGACGTGAAAAGGCCGAAGAGCTTGAGTCTCAGGGTGTCCCCCTTTTTCCAAACCAGTTCAAGCCTGAAGACAAAGCCGGTGCAATAAAAGAAATATTTGGAGATTACCAGCCAGAGGAGCTTGAGAAACTTGAGGCCACGTTCAAAGTGGCTGGGCGTCTTATGGCTCGTCGCGATTTTGGTAAGGCCATGTTTATCCATATTCAAGATGAGACTGGCCGCATACAGGTTTTCATTAAGAGAGACGAACTAGGAGCAGAAAAATTTAAGCTTTTCAAAAAATATTTTGACCTGGGCGACATAATCGGGGTAGAAGGCTCTCTTTTTAAAACTAAAACCGGTGAGTTAACTATCCTGGCCAAAGAGGTAGTGCTGGTAACCAAAGCCTTAAGGCCTCTGCCTGAAAAATACCACGGTCTTCAGGACGTTGAACTTCGCTATCGTCGCCGTTACCTGGATCTTATTATGAATGAGCGGGTAAGGGAGATTTTTCGTACTCGTACCCGAATCGTTGAGTATTTTAGGCGTTATTTTTCTTCTCAGGGGTTCCTTGAAGTAGAAACCCCGATGATGCAGCCAATTCCTGGGGGAGCTACGGCTAGACCTTTTAAAACCTATCACCACGCCCTTGAAAGAGAACTTTATCTCCGCATTGCCCCAGAACTTTATTTAAAGCGCCTCTTGGTGGGAGGTTTTGAGAGAGTCTTTGAGCTTAATCGCAATTTCCGAAATGAGGGTATATCCATTCAACACAATCCTGAATTTACTATGCTAGAGTTTTATGAGGCCTATGCCACTTATGAAGACCTGATGACTCGCACGGAAGAAATATTTGTAGGTCTAGCCCGTGAGTTAAAAGGTGATACAAAAATCGTTTATCAGGGCCAGGAAATAGATTTTACTCCTCCTTGGCCTAAAATTCCCTTCAAACAGGCCTTGATAGATATTGGTGGTGTGCCTGAAGAAGTCCTTGATGATCGCGAAAAAGTTATTGCTTTTGCCCGAGAAAAAGAAATAAAGATTGATGAACGTGAGCCTGTGCTGGGTAAACTTTGGGCCAAACTCTTTGACGCCCTGGTTGAACCTGAGCTTATTCAACCTACTTTTATCATTGCTTTCCCAGTAGATATTTCACCTCTTGCCAGGCGTAATGAAAAAGACCCAAGCGTAGCCGACCGCTTTGAGTTATTTATTGCCGGGCGAGAGATAGCCAACGCCTTCTCTGAACTTAATGACCCTCGGGATCAACGGGCACGCTTTGAAGAGCAAATTAAACGCCGCTTAAAGGATGATCCGGAGATTCACCCAGAGATAGACGAAGATTTTATTCGGGCTCTGGAATATGGCATGCCCCCAGCTGCTGGAGAAGGAATTGGTATTGATAGGGTAGTTATGCTTTTTACTGATTCACCCTCAATAAGGGAGGTTATCCTTTTTCCTCATCTCAGGCCAGAGCAAAAATGATAAGCCGTTTTGAATGGTACATTGCCTTTAGGTATCTGCTTTCTCGTAAGAAACACCGGTTCACTTCCTTTATTTCGGGGATGGCCATCCTTGGGGTGGCTATAGGTGTTTGCGCCCTGATTGTAGTTATTTCGGTGATGTCAGGGTTTCAGAAAGAGTTGCGTGATAAACTTCTTGGCATTAACGCCCACGTTATCGTTCAAAAGATGGGGGGGCCTATCACTAACTACCAGCAAGTTATGCAAGAGATTAAAGGCATGAGCCTTAAAAAGCAAGGTATTTTCTATTGGCTTGGCCGTTTGCGAGGCAAAGGCGAGGTAAAAGTCGAAGATGTTTTACCCTCGGTGATTCTCCAGGGTATGCTTTCTGCAGGAGAAGGCCAGTCTGGAGTTATTCTTAGGGGGGTTCCAGGAAAAGAGGCGAATAAATTTTTTAAGAAAATTAAACTCAAGCAGGGCAGTTTTCTCGAGCTTAAAGGAGACGCACCTGTAATTATTTTAGGCTGGCGTCTTGCCAAAAACCTTGATTTAACTAAGGGAGACAAAGTTACTGTTATTCTTCCTCAGGGTCGGGCGACGGTAGTGGGGTTTCTGCCCAAGATGAAAACTTTAACGGTTGGAGGTATTTTTGAAACCGGGCTTTATGAATTTGATTCTTCTCTGGCTTTTATTCCTTTAGGACTTGCTCAAAACCTGGCTGATACAAAAGGCGTTTCCAACATAGAGGTCCGTATAACTGACCCTTTTTACGCCGGAGAATTTTCTAAATTAGTAGCTAAAAAGCTTGGATTCCCTTATTGGGTGATTGATTGGCGCACTATGAATGCTAGCCTGTTTTCTGCTCTCAAGCTTGAAAAAGCAGCTATGTTTATCATTTTGACCCTTATCATCGTGGTAGCGGCCTTTAATATTGTGGCTGCCCTGATTATGCTCGTTGGAGAAAAGAAAGCGGATATTGCCATTTTAAAAACTATCGGGGCGTCTGATCGTTCTATCCTTAAAATTTTTATGTTAACCGGGTTTTTACTTGGGCTTTCGGGGATTATCCTGGGAGTCCTCTCGGGACTTTCCCTCTGTTTCTTCATTGACCGTTATCCTATTATTAAACTCCCTGGAGATGTATATTTTGTAGAAACGCTCCCCGTACTGGTAGATTTTTTTGATATTTCTTTAATTTCCATTTCAGCCATTTTCCTGGCCCTTTTGGCCACGGTTTATCCTGCACGGCAGGCGGCCAAACTTCCTCCAGCTGAGGTCCTGCGTTATGACTAAGCTGGCTATTGAGGCCAAAAATCTTACCAAAGTTTACGGCTCAGGTCTGGGGAGAGTAGAGGTTTTAAAAGGTGCAGACCTTGAAATACTTGCTGGTGAAAAAGTGGCTATTGTAGGGGCTTCAGGGGTGGGAAAAACGACTTTGCTTCACATCATAGGAACTCTTGACCGTCCGGACAGTGGCCAGGTGCTTCACTTCGGTGTTGATGTTTTTTCTCTCCCTGATCTAGAGCTTTCTCGTTTTAGAAATAAAAAACTGGGTTTTGTTTTCCAATTCCATCATTTATTGCCAGAGTTTAATGCTCTCGAGAACACTATGCTCCCTGCTTTGATTGAAGGAAGGCCTACTAAAGAAGCACGAGAGCTTGCCGAAGCCATTCTTGAAAAGGTTGGTCTTTCGCATAGACTAACTCATCGTGTATCTGAACTTTCTGGCGGGGAAAGGCAGAGAGTAGCTATTGCCCGAGCCTTGGTTTTAAACCCTCCGGTACTTTTAGCTGATGAACCTACTGGTAATCTGGATGTAAAGACGGCTCAGGGAATAGTTGATCTTTTTTTGTACATTAACCAAGCCCATGCTACCACCTTAGTGGTAGTTACCCATAATCCAGAGCTAGCAGCCAAAATGGACCGGGTTTTTGGTTTGAGTAACAGAAAAATTATTGAACTACCAAAGGATGAACCATGGCCTTGGACTTTAAAAAAGTAACTTTATTTTTGTTATCAATTTTGTTTTTTTTGAGTTGCCTAGGCCTTGATAAGGCTTTGGCTGAAAAAAAGACTCTTCTTTTTTTACCTTTGAAGATAAATGCTCCTAAAAATTACCAGGAAAAGCTTTTAAAGATTAACCATCTTCTCAGAGATTCCTTAGAAAATAGAGGCTTTAAAGTTCTTTTTTCTGAAGAAGCCAAGCATGACTTTAATTTTTATTGTAAGAAATTTCCTGTTTCCGCAGTTGTTTCTGGCTCGCTTACGTATATTGCCGGTCAGGTAAGCCTTGATTTGAAAGTCTATAATTGCGGAAGTCCATACCCCAAACGTCTTTATTCCGAAGGAAAGATAACAGAGCTTAAAGAGTTAACGCAAAAGACGGTTAATCTCATTGAAAAAACCCTTCTTCGCCAACAAATAGTGGCTGAGGTGAAAATTAAAGGCAATATACGCATGGATGCCGATGCCATTTATCCGGTACTTTCCTTAAAAGCAGGGGATATTTTTGATCCCCAAAAAATAAGAGAAGACATAAAAAATATCTATAAACTGGGTTATTTCGACGACGTTAAGGTAGATGTAGAACAAACGAAAGAAGGCCTGGTGGTTACATATATTGTACGTGAAAAGCCAGTAGTAAAACGTATAGTTTATCAAGGCAATAAGGCTATTAAAGAGAAAGATTTACAAAAGATCACCGAGCTTAAAACGTCTTCAATTTTGAATCTTCGCAAAATAGACGAAGCTGCAGAAAAAATAAAACTCTTTTACAAAGAAAAAGGGTTCTATGACACCAAGGTACAAACTCAGGTTAAAAAACTTAATCCTCGAGAAGTAGAAGTCATCTTTAAAATAAAAGAAGGTAAAAAGATTTATATCAAGAAAATCACTTTTGAAGGCAATAAGGCCTTTTCTGATAATGACCTTAAAAAACTTCTTGAAGTAAGTGAAAAGGGACATTTTTCCTGGCTAAAAAAGATAAAGACGTTTTTTACCGGAGGTATTCCACCTGGTGTTTACAGTTATGGGGGGCTTTATCGGAGTTTGCCCAAGATCGTGGCTTTTTACCAAAATCACGGCTACATAGACGTTAAAGTGGGTGAGCCCCGCATAAAACGTAAGGGTGAGTGGGTTTATATAACCATTCCCATTGAAGAGGGGCCACGTTACACTGTGGGGCAGGTGGACATAAAGCAGGACCTCTTCAAAGATAAAGAATTCATTCTCAAAAAACTAGAATTGCCCAAAAAGAAGTACTTTAGCCGTGAGGCCTTACGGCGAGATATTTTGAAGATTACAGACCTTTTTGCTGATAAAGGGTATGCTTACGCGAGAGTTGAACCTATTATCCGCCGTGATCTTAAAAAACATCAAGTAGATGTAATTTTTAAAGTAGATAAAGGTCCTCTTGTTTACGTGAACCGTATAGAAATTACCGGAAATACCCGCACACGAGACAATGTTATAAGAAGAGAGCTTCTCATCGTAGAACAGCGACCTTTTAGTGCCACCAGGCTTCGTAAAAGTGAAAACCGTCTTAGACGTCTGGGATACTTTGAAGACGTGCGCATAAGTACAGAAAAAGGCGTCAAAGAAGACCAGATGAACATAAAAGTTAAGGTCAAAGAACAACCTACTGGTACCTTTAGCATAGGAGCCGGCTATTCTTCTGTAGATAAATTTGTTTTCACGTCAGAAATTTCACAACGCAATTTCCTGGGCAAAGGGCAGACTCTTGCTTTGCAAGGTTATTTCAGCTCTAGAACTACACGCTACAAGCTTTCTTTTACGGATCCTTATTTCCGCGACAGCAAATTTTCTTTAGGGCTTAATGCCTATGATTGGACTAGAGAATACGATGATTATACTCGCAAAAGCCAGGGCTTTGGCATTAACATAGGTTATTTATGGCGGCCAGATATTCGTTTCCACTTTGGTTATCAATACGATGACTCAAATCTTACAGACTATTCTGAGTACACTTCGGCCATTATTAGAGAGTCAGCAGACATTCACATTACCAGTTCTATTGAATTAGGAGTTACTAGAGATTCAAGGAACCATTTTTTTGATCCTTCTCGAGGGTCATTGACTTCTATTTTTTACGAACACGCTGGGGGCTTTTTAGGTGGAGACAGCGCTTACGAAAAGATAACGGCTAATTTTAGTTTCTATCACCCGCTTTTTAAAGATCTAGTAGGCCATATTCGAGTGGGGGCAGGTTACATAACCGAAGGAAGTGGAGGGAAACTACCGGTCTTTAAAAAGTTCTATCTGGGAGGGCTTGACTCAGTTAGAGGATATCGCTACGGAGATATAAGCCCCATTGACCCTGCCACCGGTGAGCGTATTGGTGGTGAGCAAATGTTTTTTGTACAGACAGAGGCTATTTTCCCACTGGTAAAAAGTATGGGTCTTAAAGGGGTAGTGTTTTTTGATATGGGAAATGCTTGGGACCCGGATACAGGCTATCGATTCTCTGACTTAAGAAAATCCGTTGGCTTTGGTCTTCGCTGGCTTTCTCCCCTGGGGCCCATGCGCATAGAATGGGGCTTTAACATAGACACCAAGCCCGGCGAAGAGAAAAGCAACTGGAATTTCCGTATCGGCGGAGTCTTTTAATATCTTTTTCTGAGCCTAGGAAATAAAGGAATGCCTCATGGAAAAGGTTATACCCTTTTTGTTAATATTAATAGCAGGTTTTTCCTTAAAGCGTTTGTCTGACTTTCCTAAAGATACGGCTCTAGCCCTCAACTTATATGTTATTTACATTGCTCTTCCAGCCCTTATTTTTGTACAGGTTCCTAAAATTCAGTTTTCAACGCATTTATTAGTTCCTGTAATACTCCCCTGGTTGGTAGTATTGGTTTCCGCTACCTTGGTACTGGTATTGTCTTTTTTGTTTCGCTTTGACCGAGAGACCACAGGGGCTTTGCTTCTGCTTACTCCTTTGGGAAATACCGCTTTTTTAGGTATTCCTATGGTCGAGCAGTTTTTTGGTTCTCAAGGAATACCTTTTGCTGTGCTTTATGACCAGCTCGGTTCTTTCTTAGCCCTCACCACTTATGGTACTTTAATTTTGTCACTTTACGCTCCTGGTCACAGGCCAACACTTAAAGATGCTGTCCGTAAGGTTATTTCTTTTCCCCCATTTATAGCCCTGATCCTCGCCTTAATTTTTAAGGACCTTGGTTATCCTCTCTGGTTAGATAGCTTTTTTAAGATAACAGCCGCTTCTCTAGTACCGGTAGTTTTGGTGTCAATAGGTTTTCAGCTGGAAATAAAAATGCCAGTTAATGATTTGCTACCGTTTGCTACAGGACTGATCATAAGATTATTAATTACGCCGATAATATTTATTTTGAGTTGCCATTTTTTGGGTTTTAAAGGGCTTCCCGTCCAGGTTGCTCTTTTAGAAGCAGCCATGCCCCCTATGGTAGTAGCCGGGGCTATGGCTGCTATTGCCGGCTTGCGCCCTAATTTAGCTTCTTCGCTAGTGGGGCTGGGTATAATTTTTTCTTTCTTAACGCTCCCGATAATTTATAAGCTGATAGTAATTTTGATTCCTGCCTAAAGAAAAGGCTTGAGCTCGTCCCACAAGATAGGCTGGGTGCCTACTTTCCCAACCACTATGCCCGCGGCCTGGTTCGCAATATTGACCACCTTCTCCAAAGGATAGCCAGCTGCATAAAAGGCGGTAAGAGTGGCTATAACCGTGTCTCCTGCCCCTGAAACATCGTAAACCTCACGGGCCTTAGCCGGAAAACGCCTCTTGATTTCAGGATGATGAAGGTACATACCTTCTGGTCCAAGAGTTACCAACATAAAAGAAAGATCATATTTGCGGATTAAGTGTTCACAAATCTTCGCCATATCAGAACTATAAAGGCCCTCTTCTTTGGCGATTTCCTTGAGTTCTTTAAGATTGGGAGTAATGCAGGTGGCTCCCTCGTAACGCCGCCAGAAAAGGCCTTTAGGATCAACCATGACGGGAATTGATAATTCTTTAGCTCTCTCAATAAGCCATTTACAAAATTCTCCTGAAGAGAGAATACCCTTGGCATAGTCGGAAAGAATTAAGGCATTTATTTTGGGGAGCAATGCTTTTATTTCTTCTTTAAGTAGGGCCAGGCTTTCTTCAGAAAGGGTATCGGTATTTTCGGCGTCAATACGGAGAAGTTGTTGCGAACTGGCTATAACGCGTGTTTTAACCGTAGTAGGGCGGCCTCTATCTCGGATAATAGCCTTAGTGCCTATCTTTTTTTCTTGGGCAAGACTTAAAAATTCTTGGGCTTCACTGTCTTGCCCCACTACTCCGGCCAGTTCTACCCTGGTCCCCAGCCCCCTTAAGTTATTGGCGACATTGGCTGCACCACCAAGGGACATAGTGATAGATTTGAGAGCAAAGACTGGAACTGGTGCCTCTGGAGAGATCCTTTCCACCTCTCCCCAGAAGTAGCGGTCAAGCATGACATCGCCTACAACCAGAAAGCAGTAGTCTTTGAGGGAGTTATTTGGCATGGGCCTCTTTGGTTTCAGAGGTTTCAGTGTTTGCCAGCCCGGCTAACTCTCTTATCTTGCTTTCCAGTTCAGCTACTAATTCTGGTTTTTCAAGAAAGGTGCGCTTTACGTTTTCACGCCCCTGGCCTAAACGGTCTCCCTGGTAGGAGTACCAGGCTCCACTTTTATCAATAAGCCCCATTTTTACACCCAGATCCAGAATTTCCGTAAGCTTGGAAATCCCTTCGCCGTAATAGATATCGAACTCGGCTTCTTTAAAAGGAGGAGCCATTTTATTTTTGACCACTTTCACCCGCACCCGGTTGCCAATAGGTTCATTGGCCTCTTTGATAGTGCCGATACGGCGGATATCCAGACGCAGGCTGGCATAAAACTTAAGGGCATTACCCCCAGGAGTGGTCTCAGGATTACCATAACCACCCATACCAATTTTCATACGAATCTGGTTTATGAAAATTACGGCGGTGCCGGTTTTGGAGATAGCAGCGGTTAGTTTCCGCATAGCCTTTGACATAAGACGGGCTTGAAGGCCTACCTGTGTTTCGTCCATTGCGCCTTCTATCTCTGCTTGAGGCACAAGGGCCGCTACGGAGTCAATTACAATTACATCAACCCCGCCACTTCTCGCCAGGACTTCAGCAATCTCTAAGGCCTGCTCTCCGGTATCAGGCTGGGAGACTAGGAGGTCATCTACGTTTACGCCAAGCTTTTGGGCGTAATGTACGTCAAGGGCATGCTCGGCGTCGATAAAAGCGGCCGTGCCTCCGCCTTTCTGGGCTTCGGCGATTACATGGAGGGCCAGCGTAGTTTTACCAGAGGACTCGGGGCCGAAAATTTCGGTAATACGACCTTTAGGAATACCTCCAATTCCGGTGGCGATATCAAGACCAATAGAACCTGAAGGAATGGCCGCTACATCTCTAATCTTAGGGGACTCCCCAAGGCGCATAACGGCACCCCGGCCGAATTGTCGTTCAATTTGAGAAATAGCCGCTTCAATGGCCTTTTTCTTATCAACTTGGGCCATAAAAAACTCCTTTAAATGGATTTAAGCCTATTTTAAACGGTTTTTAAAAAAAATAAACTTATGGGAAAAGGCCCGCGAAGCACGGGCCTTTTGGAAATTTATTGGGGAGTTTTTGGAGACTTTTCTACAAAGAGATGCACATCCTGTTGTGGGTAAGGAATGCTAATGCCTTCCTGGTCAAAGGTCTTTTTAATCTGTTCAATGAGGTCAAACCTTACGGCCCAGTAATCACTTGTTTTTACCCAGGGCCTAAACACCAAATTGACAGAACTGTCGGCCAGCTCGGCCACGGCTACCGTAGTGGCCGGGTCTTTCAAGATACGCGGGTCTTTAGCCGCCATTTCCCAGAGTAGGGCCTTGGCCTTGTCTATGTCATCTTCGTAACTAATGCCTACTACCAGGTCAATGCGTCTGGTATCATTGGCGGTGATGTTAGTGATAATATCACCCAAAATTTTGGCGTTAGGCACAATAATTTTCTGGTTATCAGGGGTGTGAAGAATAGTATTAAAAAGCCCAATCAATTGGACTCCACCCGTAACGCCAGCTACGGTGACGGCATCTCCTACCCTAAATGGACGAAAAATGAGAAGCATCACCCCAGCAGCAATGTTTGAAAGAGAATCCTTAAGGGCCAAGCCAACAGCTAAACCTAAAGCACCGAGGACCGTAAGAAAAGACATGGTATTTATACCAAGCTGACCAGCCGCCGCAATCAGAACCAAGATTACCAGGGCATAATAAATTAACCCGCGCAAAAACCGGCTAAGAGTTATATCAACTTCTCTTTTTTTAAGTAATTTTTCACAAATGTTGGCAATGCGTTTGGAAAGCCAAATCCCCACGATAAGAATTACAATAGCGCCAAGCACTTGAGGAGCAATAGATAGAAGATAAATCCATATACTAGAAACCATACCCACCTCCATCGTTACCCTCCTTTAAAATATTTTTGGATTATAATATCTATTTGTTAAAAAAATGCAAGCTTTTTAAATTCTATAAGCTTTTTAAAATTCTATTAAGAGACCTTTACAAAATAATGCTATATTTAAGAGACTGCTTCGCCCGTACGGGCTCGCAGTGACAAAATAGCAGATGGCCGATGGCTGGTGGCTGATGGTAAATAATTGTCACTTCTCACTTACTTATACACGCGAGGATACCAGTATTGCCGACGAAGTGGCCCAACCTGGTCATTACGAGTAGGCGCGTAGCGCCGACGAAGTAATCTCTGAGACTGCTTCGTTCCGCTCGCAGTGACTGAGTGGTAGATGGCTGATAGCTGGTGGTAAACAATTTTTACTTTTCACTCATATTTACGAGGAGCCCCGCAGGGCCGACGAAGTGGCCCAGCAGGGTCATTGCGGGCCACGAAGTAGCGAAGTAATCTCAATCTATGTGCAAAGGTCTCTGTAAATAAATTTAAAATTTCTAAAAATTGCAAAGCTCAAAATGAGGGGTACAATGCTTTTTAAAGTTTTTAGGAGGTGGATTTGAATGATTATTATTCTTAAACCCGAAATTACCCAGGAAACTCCGGAGTTTAAATTTTTAATGAAATATCTTTCAGAGCTTAAGGGGATTAAGACTTTAGTAGCTGAATATCAGGGAGTTACACGTAAAGTTATAGAAATCCACCTTATTGGAGAAGATTACGATCTTCCTGTAGAGCTGCTTCAAAGTTTACCCGGAGTTGAAAAGGTAGTCAGAGTCTCGGCCAAGTATCGTCAGATTGGGCGCCACGGTGATTTAGAACCTGTAGGGTTTGATTATAAAGGTCTTCACTTTGACCAGGATTCCTTCCACGTGTTCATGGGCCTTTGTGCGGCTGACACCAAAGAAAATGTAGAGGCCATTTTTAAGGCCATGAATGAAGCCGGGGTGCGCACAGCGCGCATGGGGGCTTATAAACCGAGGACTTCTCCTTACGACTTTCAAGGTCATGGCAGAGAATGTCTCCCCTGGCTTTTTGAACTGGCTGGGAAATACAATATCGCTATAATCGCTATGGAAGTCCTTTCACCGCATCATATAGACGAAATCTGGGAAGAACTAGAAAAAGCAGGCCATCCCACAGGGGTGATGCTTCAAATAGGGACGCGTAATGCCCAGAATTTTGAGCTTTTAAAGGCCGTAGGCAATCAGCAAGAGTTCCCAGTTCTTTACAAGCGAGGCATGGGGCTTACCATAGAAGAAAGCTTAAACGCCTGTGAATACATTGCCAGCGAGGGGAATCACAATATTATCTTCTGCCTGCGTGGGGTAAGAACTCATCTTGGAGATCCTCACCGTAACCTGGTTGATTTCGGGCATGTGCCGGTAATCAAAAGGCTCACCCGTCTTCCCGTTTGCGTTGATCCGTCTCATCCTATAGGTTCAAGAGTGGCTGCTCCTGACGGCATAAAAGACATTTACCATGTAGCCGCTCAAGGAGTGATATCCGGAGCCAATATGGTGCTTGTGGAATTTCATCCGGATCCGCATCGCGCCCTATGTGACGGCCCGCAGGCCCTTTTTCTTGAAGAAATTCCTTGCTTCCTCGATTATATTAACCGAGCTCGAGAGGCCTACCTTGACATGAAAAACATCGTGGCCCGCTGTAATTTTCAAAATATGGCTCCTAAACCGTAATGCGGCCAGCAAGTGTAGTTTTTGGGCCGGTAAAGTCAAGGAGATTGGGATTATCTCTGGGGGTGGATCCCCTTGTCCCCAAGGTATGCTCTTTTGATTGCCTTTATTGTGAGATCGGGCCTACCAAAGTTCATACTATTGAACGTCGCCTTTACCGACCTACCGAAGAAATAAAAAAGGCCCTGCAAGAAAGGCTTGCTGATGAGAATCTTTGCTTTGAAGTGCTTACTTTTGCAGGTTCAGGCGAGCCCACTCTTCACGCCGAGTTAGAAGAACTGATTATTTTTGCCAAAGAGCTTACCGACCGTCCTATTTGTGTGCTTACTAACTCGTCTCTTCTCTGGCGGAAAGAAGTTCGTAAAGCTTTGCTAAATGCCGATTTGGTGCTCCCTTCTCTTGATGCCGTTAACGAAGAAATTTTTCAAAAATTAAATAAACCGGTAAAGGGGCTTTGCGCCTCAAAAATTATTGAAGGTCTTAAAAAATTCAGAGAAGAATTTGCCGGTGAGATATGGCTTGAGATCATGTTAGTAGCGGGTGTGAATGACCACGAAGAAGAAATCAGGGCCCTAGCCGAAACAGTAATAGACATTTCTCCCGATAAAATTCAGCTAAACTCAGTGGATAGGCCTCCGGCCTATCGTCAGGCTAAAGCCCTCCCGTTAAATAAATTGCGAGAAATAGCTTCCCTTTTTAAGGGAGAGGTAGAAGTTATTACCCGGGAGGCCCTGAAAGAAAAAAGCGGCAAGCGTAAGCCAAGCGCAGAAGAAATTTTAGCGCTTATAAGCCGTAGGCCTGCCCCTTCTTCAGAAATTGCCGAGGCTCTCTCCTGTGACTTTAAAGCTACCCTATCAGTGCTTGAAGAACTAGTAAAAAAGGGACGGGCAAAAACTAAACGCCACCAAAACCAGATTTTTTACTATGCCTAAAGTTAAACTTGGCGTAACGATGGGTTGCCCGGCAGGAGTGGGGCCGGAAATTTGCTTGAAGGCCCTGGCTAAATCCTGGCCTGAAGACCTTGAGCTTTTCATTCTTGGGGACAAAGTTATTTTAAATGAAGTGGCCCGTCGCCTGCGTCTCCCCTATCCTAATAAAAATCAAATTATTTCTCTTTCTTCGCTTGACGAATACACTCCTGGTAAGCCCAATCTTGAAACTGCCAAGGCCATGGTGCGTTATATAAAAGAAGGCCTAAAAATGTGCCTAAACGGTGAATTAAATGGCCTGGTGACCTGTCCGATAAGCAAAACCGCTTTAAAACTTGCTGGCGAACCTTACCCCGGGCACACGGAAATGCTTGCCGCCCTTACCAACACTAAAGAATACGCCATGGCCTTTTACGGGGAAAAGTTAAAAATAGTCCTTGTAACCATTCACGAACCTTTAAGTAAAGTGCCTGAACTGCTTTCAATAGAGGCTATTTTGAAGGTTACTCGTCTGGCTTATAACTTTTTGCGAGAAGACCTAGCCATTAAAAATCCTCGCCTGGCAATTGCGGCTCTAAATCCCCACGCTGGCGAGGGTGGCCTTTTTGGAGACGAAGAGGCTCGCATCTTAGAGCCCGCGGTTAAAAAAGCAAAAGAAGAGGGCTTACCCCTCTCTGGCCCTTATCCCGCTGACAGCCTATTTTACCGGGCCATAAACGGACATTTTGATTTGGTAGTCTCCCTTTATCACGACCAGGGGCTTATACCTTTTAAACTTCTACACTTTGAAGACGGGGTTAATCTGACTCTGGGGCTCCCCATAGTTCGAACTTCGGTTGACCACGGCACCGCTTACGACATAGCCGGGAAAGGTCTGGCTAAAGAAGATAGCCTAGTAGCAGCCATAAAGCTCTCCTATCGCATGGCTAAAAACAGAATTGCTCAGTAAATTTTTATGTATCAATGGGGCATTGAACAGGCGACAATTCCGGTCATGCGGGGGGTGATTGCTTCGCTTTGCTCGCAATAAAGTCCGAAGCAGTCTCTCGTAACTTCCAGTTTAGCCCCCTTTCTGTCATCGCGAGGCAACGCAGTCACCGTGGCGATCTCTATCCTAGAGATCCTTTCGCTGTGCTCGGGACAGGGACTGCTTCGCCCAAGTGGGCTCGCAGTGACAAGAAGAGAAGGGGCTCACAGAGACTAAAGAATACTTGGCTGATGGAAGTTAGCTAATGGTAGTTTAAAAGACTGCTCCGTCGGCCCCTTAAACAGGCCTCCTCGCATGACAAACTGGTAGCTGGTTGATAGCCAATGGCGGTTGGTGACAATTTTTTGTTGTTGCTTTTTACCTGTCACGGCGAGCTCCTTTTCCATTACTGTCATTGCGGGCGAAGCAATCTCACGAGGTAAGGACCTGGTCGCGATGATCTAAGCTTACAGTTTCATTATTTATTTTTGGCCAAAACTTTTCTGGGAGAAAGATTAATAGAAAACGTATCTAAAGCTATCTTAATAGCAAAATAGACTAAAGTTGTTCCTAAAAATAGCAGAAGAGAAGCATAAGCTTTATAGCCTATAAGTTTGAAGACTATTCCTCCACCAGCTAGAAGCATTAGCCATATATAATCAATTGAAATATGAGCAGAAAACATGGCTAAAAAACCCTTCCAGCCAATTTTTGCGGATTCTTCCAGTAAAATTTTTCCTACACTTAACCACCATAAAAGAAAATATACGTTTAATCCGGTGAGTATAATGCCTGTTGAAAATGCTTTTAGATAGTTTGCCGAGCCAACGCCAGCTGTTTGTATGTTTAAACCATAATGGAAAATATGAAGACCATCTTTAACTAATAGATAGGCAAAATAGGCTAAAAAAGTGGTGATTATTAAATTGAATAAAAATTTGAATCTTCGCAAGAACTTGTCTAAATTTTGGTAAAATTTATAAAGCAATAGGAGATATAATAGCTCTACTACTAAGTGGCCGGTGGCTATAAGAAAGCCACCAATAATACCTATAGACGCTCCCATGGCCACGGCAAATGCAGAGAGAGGTCCTGGGCTTATAGCCCCACTAGGAGTGATGGTAAAAGTCAATAGCAAAAGTTTTTTATAATCTTTTTGAGTAGTTGAGCCCATAAAGACAGTTAAGAGTGTTTAAAAAACTAGGCTACATCGTCCGGGTTCTAATGTCAAACTTTGCAACTATTCACAACCTAAATAGCTTCAAGTTCTATTCTTTCTCCGTTTCCAGAGATAAAAGAAAGCATGAGAGAAAGATAATCGCGCACGTGCCGTGTTATAAGGAAGTTTTCTTTTACGAATTGGTGGGCTTTCTTCCCCATTTCATTTCGTTTTTCCTGATAAAAAAGAAGATAGCGAATTCTTAAGGCTGTACCTTCAGGGGTGTGTACCAAAAAACCCGTGTGATGATTTACCACTTGAAGTCTAATTCCGCCAGTATCTCCACCAATAACCGGTTTGTATTTCCACATGGCCTCGGTAACCGTTAAACCGAAACCTTCTTTGATAGACTTTTGTAACACCACGTGAGCCGCACGCTGTAAAGCATTTATAGTGCGATGGGCGTCTGGCGGAAGGTAAAGCACATGAATATCTGGATGAGCTTTAGCCAAGGCCTGGACTTCCTGGTAAATAATTTCACCTTCAGGGTCGTCAGCCGCTCCGCCTCCTGCGTAAACCAGCTGAAATGGTATAAACTTCATAGCCATAATAGCGGCCTGAATTACGCCAACCGGGTCTTTAAAGCGGTCGTAACGGGAGACCTGAAGCACAAGTGGCTTTTCAGGGTCAAGGCCAAAGCGGTCATAAACCGCTTTTACTTCGTCTTCGGGAAGGTCCATATTTTTCTCGGTTAACGGGTCAATGCTTGGTGGAATGATGTACTGCGGATGGGGCAGGGGCTGGGTGAAATCCGGCATGGAGAAGATGCTGGCGTCGTAATCTTTAACGATGTTTTTTAAGTAACGCCACACCGGGCGATAAGGCTTTGACAGGTCAATGTGACAACGCCAGACCCACTTGTTCTTACGTTCAGGCATGAGCTTTATAAGAAAAGCCGGCTGGGGATCATGAATAACCACAAAATCTGCTTCTTTCAGGAATTTTTCAAGTTTTTCAAACTCTTTACGGTTGTTGTTTTCGTAAGTTTCAATGGAGCCAGGCGTGAAATCTACCGGAAAGCCCTGTAAGGCATTGTGAAAAGACTTGGTTACCTGAAAGAACGGCTCATCTCCGGCAATTACTTCCCAGCGCACCGAAAGCCCAAGGGCTTCCATCAAAGGCACCATGCTACGCAAAATCTCAGCTACTCCGCCACCGTAGCGGGTGGAGTTCACATGGAGGATGCGCGCGTCTTTTAAGCGGCTGGCCATTTGTTTTAACTGGTCTATAACGTCAGAGCCAACAATCGCTTCATATTTGGCTAAGAGATCGTTATTCATGCTGAGCCCCAAAGAAGTTTTTGAATACGTTTAGCAATTGCTCTCTAATTTCTGTCAGAGTGAAAAAATAAGGGTCAATAGAGGCCAGTTTGGCCGACAACTTTTCATATTCTTCTCCAAAAGCAGAAAGCCAGGCCCTAAAATCGTCCACACCATTTTCAGTACGACGGCGGGCATCTATGAAGTGGTAAAAAATACTTCCTTGAGAAAAGCCTGGTAGAACTTCTGCCACCTTTTTGGGATGTGAAATACGACGCCCGGTATCAAAAACCACTATCTGACTTTTTACAAAATAAAAAGGCTTGTCAGCCTTGCGCCAGGGAAGGTCAGCGTGCTCATCAAAACGTTCTTCAAGCACGTTTATAAGCTCTTCTCGTAATTCTTCCAGATTTTCAAACTCATGCGGGGCTATCAGGTTAAGACGTTCGGCCAACACATAATCGTGAAGCTCACGATGCACCCAGGCGGCAAAGTCATTGTGAAATTCCGGATGGTCAAAAGAGGGCCTAAGCTGCCTGGCCCAGAAGTGGTGATAAATACAGCCTTCTTCTACTTCACGCACATGGTCCAAAAGTTCAGCTAGAACATAAGCCTTGACCCCCAGCGATATAGATACCAGCGAACAATCTTTTACGTGAAAAAGGACTTCTTGAGCCATGTTAAGTCACCAAGGTTTTAAGAATTTTGCGTACTTCTTGAGGATTTTTGGCCCGATATCTGGCCCGCGAAACTCCAAAACCGACTTTTATGGTGTAGGCGTGCTCTGGCATCACTTCAAATAAGTCTTCGTCAGTCCAATCATCTCCCACGGCCAGAATAAAATCAAAGTTTTTCTTTTCCAGAAAATATTTAGCCGCCCGGCCTTTGTTAATGTTAACCGGTTTGACTTCTATCACCTTGTTTCCTTCAAGGACCATCAAATCAAGGTTTTGGGTGATATCAAAAAGGGCTTCTTTTAGCTCGCGAGCCCTTTGGGCGGAAAGCTCTGGATCGGCCTTGCGGTAGTGCCAAACAAGGGCGTAGTCTTTTTCTTCTATAAAGGCTCCTGGAGTAATGTCGGCAAAATTTTCCATAACCGGCCTAATGGCTTCTTTCCAGTCAAGGCTTATGGCCTCAATCATTTGCCACTCGCCACGGGCTTCTTTTATCCAGACACCATGTTCAGCCACGAGATTTAAAGGAATATTTCCAAACCAGGCCTCAAGGGTGTCTTTGTCTCGTCCGCTTATTAATACTACTTCATTTTTCGGAATTTCCGTGAGTTTTCTTAAGAGATTGAGCAGATCTTCGTCTGGGCGAGCGGCCTCTGGCCTTCCAGCAAAATTGACAAGTGTTCCGTCGTAGTCAAGAAATTCTATACGTTCGGCAGCCTTATCAAAATTTTCTTTAATCTCTTTGAGAAGCTCCTTGGTGATGTTGGTGGCCACGAAGGCCTGTTGTGCTTCTTTTATTTCGTAGAGTTTTTCCATAAACTCGTGGGCCCAGCGGTTTACGTTGTAGCGACGCAGGCGATTTTTCATCAGATAATTGCGAAGGCTCTTTTCTTCTGGCGCCATTTCTAGGGCCTCACGCAGGGCTTCTATCATCTGCGAAAAATTGTACGGGTTAATAATAATGGCCTCGCCTAATTCTGAGGCCGCGCCAGCCATTTCGGAAAGCACCAGCATACCGTGATCAGCCGAGGTAGTGGCTACGTATTCCTTGGCGATAAGATTCATGCCGTCTCTAAAAGGGGTAACGAGAGCTACGTCGGCAATGTGGTAAAGGGCTGCCAAGGTATGAAAGGGAAGAGAACGATAGAGATACCAAACCGGCGTCCAACCAAAGGCACCGTGACGCCCGTTTATACGGCCAATCAGTTCGTCAACCTCCTTTTTTAGTAACATGTAATGTTCCACCCTCGTGCGCGAAGGCACGGCCACCAGTATGAGCACGACTTTTTCCTTGTAAGAGGGGTATTTTTCAAGGAACTGGTCATAGGCCTTGAGACGCTCAGCTATGCCTTTGGTGTAGTCAAGTCTATCTACCGAGAGAATGACTTTGCGGTTCCCGGTGCGGCGTTTTATGCGTTTTATCTCTTGGCGCACTTCTTTTTTTTCTGGAGCGTAGGCAAACTTTTCGTAGTCAATGCCCATGGGAAAGGCATCCACCCGCAGAACTCTGTCTTCAGTGGTTATAATGCCAAGGCTGTGTTCAAACCCGAGGATACGACGCACGGAGCTTATAAAATGCCTAACGTAGTCGTAAGTGTGAAAGCCAATAAGATCTGCCCCAAGAAGGCCTTTGAGTATCTCTTCACGCCAGGGAAGAACCCTAAAAATTTCGTAAGAAGGGAAAGGGATGTGAAGAAAAAAGCCGATGGTGGCCTGAGGGAGTTTTTCTCTAAGCATCTGCGGAAGCAGGAGAAGCTGGTAATCGTGCACCCAGATAGTGCTATCAGGTTCGGCTACTTCAAGAACTGCCTCGCAAAACAGGCGGTTGGCACGACGATAAGACTCCCAGAATTTCTGGTCAAAAACCGCATATTGCAAAAAGTAATGAAACAAAGGCCAGAGAGTTTTATTGGAAAAGCCGTAGTAATATTTTTCAATCAAGCGCTTAGAAAGAAAAACAGGCTTACAGGAAAGTTCTCCAAGTTTGGTGATGATATCTTCTTCGTGGCCACGGGCGGACTCAAGGGAGATACCAGGCCAACCAAGCCATACGCCACCGGTTTCGCGATAAAAAGAACCAAGCCCGGTGGCCAGCCCTCCGGCACTGGGATTAAAGAAAAACTTGCCTTCACGCTTGGTAACAGTTACAGGCAGACGATTAGAGACAATTATCATGCGGCCGGCCATGGGTTAATACTACGAGGGACTTTTCTTTTTGCCAAGGCCGGCCCGTCAGCTTTTAAGCAAAAAACGGCAAATTACAGGCTAAAAAGTGGGTTTAATCCTTTTTTTCTTTCTCCAGGTCCCATCCTGGCAGCAAATGTAACTCCGTTAACTGGGTCATAGATACTGGAGCTGGGGCACCGGTTAGCAAGCACTGGGCCCTCTGGGTTTTGGGAAAGGCGATGACGTCTCTTATGCTTTTGCGTCCGAGCATAAGCATAACCAGGCGATCAAACCCAAAGGCAAAACCACCGTGAGGCGGTGCTCCGTATTCTAAGGCTTCAAGTAAAAAGCCGAACTTTTCCTGGGCCTCTTCGGGGGTAATCTTTAAAAGATTAAAGACCCTTTGCTGGATATCCGGCCGGTGGATACGAATACTTCCACCGCCAATTTCAATGCCGTTTAGTACTAGGTCATAAGCCCTTGAGCGCACAGCCTCGGGCTTCTCTTCAAGAAGGGGCAAGTCTTCTTCTTTAGGAGAGGTAAAGGGATGATGCATGGCTACGAAGCGGCCTTCTTCTTCGTCCCATTCCACCAGGGGAAAATCTACCACCCAGCAAAGCTTAAACACATTTTCAGGGATAAGACCTAAGCGATTGGCAAGCTCCACGCGCAAATCGGCTAAAACTTCGTTCACTACATTGGGTTGGTCAGCTACAAAAAATATGGTGCTTCCTTCTGCGGGTTTTAGGGCATCAAGTAGGCCTTTTATTTCTTCTTCGCTGAAGAACTTAGTAATGGGAGACTGGAGCTTTCCGCCTTCACGCACCTTTATCCAGGCAAGGCCTTTGGCACCGCGCTCGTTGGCAAAGGCGGTGAGGTCATCAAGTTCTTTGCGGGAAAAGTCAGCCGGGGCTACGAGGCCTTTTATAATGCCACCCTTCTGGACCACCTGAGCAAATACTTTAAACCGCGTGTCTTTAAATATCTGGGTTAAGGGCACAAGTTCAAGGCCAAAACGAAGATCTGGACGGTCGGTTCCGTATTTTTCCATGACTTCGCTATAGGAGAATACGGGAAAAGGCCTTTCAATCTCTACGCCCAATGTTTCTTTAAAGACCCTGGCTACCAGTTCCTCTAAAATGGTCATAATGTCTTCTTCAGTGATGAAAGACATTTCCAGGTCAAGCTGGGTAAATTCAGGTTGACGGTCTGCCCGCAGGTCTTCGTCACGGAAACAGCGAACAATTTGATAATAGCGGTCAAAGCCCGCCACCATAAGAATTTGCTTAAAAAGCTGGGGTGACTGGGGAAGGGCGTAAAATTTGCCTGGATAAAGCCGGCTGGGCACAAGATAGTCTCTTGCCCCTTCAGGCGTGCTTTTGGTAAGAAAAGGTGTTTCTATTTCAATAAAGCCGTGTTCGTCAAGGAATCTTCTGGCTACTTGGGCCACTTTGTGCCTGAAACGCAGGGCCTCCATGAGGGCCGGACGGCGCATGTCAAGATAGCGATACTTAAGGCGCAAGGCCTCAGAGACTTCCACATCTTCGTCAAGGGGAAAAGGAGGCGTTTTTGAGGTATTCAAGATGCGTAGATCATGGGCCGCTACTTCTATTTCACCAGTAGGGATTTTGGGGTTTTCCATGCCTTCGGGGCGACGACGTACCTTGCCTTTTATAGCGATGCAGTACTCGGCTCGCAACTTGTGGGCGTGTTCGTGGACTTCGGGATTGATTTCCGGTTCAAAAACTACCTGGGTTATACCTTCACGGTCACGCAAGTCGATGAAGATGACACCGCCGTGGTCCCTCCGGCGGAGCACCCAGCCCATAAGGGTTACTTCTTCTCCTATGTGTGCACTGCGGAGCTCCCCGCAGTGATGCGTGCGTTTCCACTGGCCTAAAAGATCAAGCATAATTTCCTCCCTCTCAAACAAAACTTGTTTGGCCTAAACCTTTAGCCCTTTAAACGGGATAAGACAAGTCTTTTTTAGTTTTGGGGACAGGCGAAAAAATTTCGCCTGTCCCCAAGCTTATCCTCCCGAAGTCCAAAATAAGGAAAATAGCAATAGGTTTACAAAAATTCCCGCTTAAGCGGCGGGGTTAGGGTTAGAGGTGGGGTTAGATAGAGGGTTAGAGGTTTAGAAATAGATCAAGCTGGATGGTAAGTTTCTACAGGACCGTAAGTTTTAAGCTCTTCCCCTTCAAATACAGAGACTGCTCCGTGACCACCACATACAAGGCAACGTCTGCCCAAGGGTTTCAATGTCTCATCTGTTTCTTTGGCCAAAGCTATCAGGGCTTCTCTTTCACGAATGGCCTTTTCGCGATCTACATTTACCGAGGTCATAAGTATCTTGGCCAAACGAACAAACTCTTTTCTTTCAGGGGTAAAACTTGCAACGTTAAGAAGGCTATCACCAGTAAAAAGTAGTCCGCTTACAGGGGAATAGAAAAAGACCTGGCCATAAAGATGGCCTCCCAAACTTTCAAGTACTTCTATTTCTAAAGACCCAACTTTAAAACGATGAATTATCGGAAATATGTTTCTAAGCCCTAAAACTTTTTTAGGAAAAATTTTTATTTTTTCAGGGAGAGGAGGGGTGAAACGGGAAAAAAGATTTATAAGTTTGGTATAAACTTCTTCAAGAATCGAGCCCTCTACCCGTGAGCCATAGGCTCGGTTGGCTTTTTGGATTATTTCCCAGGTTCCTTCATGTAAATAAGTGATAGAATCAAAAAATCCTGCTGCCCCGGCGTGATCGGCATCGGCGTGGGTAATATATATTCTTGAAAGCTGAGTCAAATCTCCCAGGCCATAGTGTTGAAGCATTTTAAGTACGTCTTCATGGTATATGCCAAAACCAGTGTCAATCATAACCATTTCATGTGGAGCTTTGAGTACGAAAATGTTTCCTCCACAAGGGGGCTGAAAAGAGAACAGTTGCACATCTTGCGTTACTTCTATTTGTTGGACATCAGCATAAAAAGATGTCCCAGTATTTTCCTTTATTTTTTGGCCTGTGGCCAAAATAGCGGCGAACACCTCTTTAGGGTCTTGATTGAGATTGGTGAGCTCCTGGACAATGTGGTTGATATCGTTAAGGAGCCTCAGCAAGAACTCGTCTTCAGCGTGATCTATTAAATTTCTTAATTTTTGGGCAAATTTTAGGTAAAAAACGGTATTATCGAGATTATCTTCCCATGTGTCGTATTCCAATATTTCCAAGCGATAACGAGACTTAAGATTATTTAGAAGCTTATCAATTAAAGTACTACCCTCTACGGTTAGGCTAACGGTAAGGCGATCAGGATGAGGACCTTTTTCATCAAAATCAAGAAAAGCGATATTGGCTTGGGCCTCGGTTACATAGTTTAAAAATTCAAATAAAGCGCCAGGGCGATGAGGTAAATACACATTAAATTTCAAAAACTTAAGAGGAGCTATTGATTCCTGAAGATATCCCAAACGTTGTAATTCCTGACGTACAAGCTGATAATCTTCTTCGCTTTTAAGGGTGATCTCAAAAAAGACGGTGTTAGGGTCTATGCGGCGGTCATAATGTATGCGATTAATGTTTCCTTGATACCTTCTTACAACTTCAGCCGCTCGATGTAGAGCACCAGGCTCATCTGGCATGCGAGCAACAAAATAAAATTTTTTATTCATGCAAATGATTTTAAATAATTTTTCAAAATAAATAAACTAGTCTGATTTAGGGACAGGCAAAATTGTTTAAATTGTTTCGCCTGTCCCCAAATGTTAAGCTTAACAAAATGCCTTACGTGAAAGATGTTCTTGAAGAAGCGCAAAAGTTGCTGGTTGCCAAAGGTTTTACTCAAGAAGAAGCAGCCTTTGAGGCCAGGTTTATTCTTTCTTTCTTACTCAAAAAACGGCCCCTTGATATTTTTACTGTTCAGGAAATTTCGCCAGCAGTCGCTTCACGATTTTTTGAACTTATCAAGCGGCGTGGAGATGGAGTCCCTACGGCCTATCTGCTTGGTGAGGCGGAGTTTTACGGCCGATCTTTTAAAGTAGGGCCTGGGGTTTTAATACCTCGCCCGGAAACTGAAATTCTTGTTGAAACCGCGCTTGAATTCATCTCGCCTGGCGCGGGTGTCCTTGAGCTGGGTGTAGGTTCAGGTTGTATTTCTCTCTCTCTTGCCCTTGAAAAACGGGATGTAAAAGTCTTCGGTGTTGAATATAGCTCTCGGGCTTTAAAGTACGCCTTGGTTAACAGAGAGCGCTATCATCTTGAAAATAGGGTTTTCTTTGTCCAGGGAAACTGGCTTGCGCCTTTAAAAGAGAAGCAAGTATTTTCTCTTATAGTAAGTAATCCTCCGTACATTTCCGAAGAAGAATTTTCTTCTCTTGAAAAAAGCGTAAGAGAACACGAGCCCTTGGAGGCTCTTTTAGCAGGGCCAAAGGGTCTTAATTTTATTGCTAAAACCCTTTGGGAAGCCTCCAAATACCTTTTGCCAGGAGGATATGTTCTCCTTGAAATAGGCTATCGGCAAAAAGAAGATGTGGCTGCCCTCGCCAAAAAAGCAGGTTACCGTTATGATTTTGTAAAAGATTTACTGGGATACGAAAGGGTGCTTGTGGTCCAAAAACTTCCCTGAGGAGAGTCATGTCAGAAATTTGTATTTTCGTAGAAGGCGGGTACCGTCTTTCTGGAGAAGTAGAGATAAGTGGCGCAAAAAACGCTGCGTTGCCGGCTCTCGCCGCTACCCTTTTAGCCCTTGGAGAATATAAGTTTTCAAATGTTCCAGACCTTCTAGATGTAAATACCATGCTTGAACTCCTCGCTCTCCTTGGGGCCAGATACCAAATGAACGGCCGCAGTCTTTTTGTAGATACCTCACAGGCTGAAGATACTTTAGCTCCCTACGAGATTGTAAACCGCATGAGGGCTTCGGTGTTGGTGTTAGGCCCTCTAGTAGCCAGAGCTGGTAAGGCCAGGGTAGCCCTTCCAGGTGGCTGCCCTATAGGGAAGAGGCCTATTGACCTGCACCTAAAAGGCCTGGAAGCTATGGGCGCCAAGATAAGTAGCGAACACGGAGACATAGTGGCCAAAGCTCCCAAACGCGGGCTTTACGGAGCTGAAATCAATCTTGACTTTCCCTCGGTTACCGCCACGGAAAACCTTATGATGGCCGCTACTCTTGCCCGCGGTAAAACCATAATCAGAAACGCCGCTAAAGAGCCCGAAGTCGTTTTTCTGGGAGACATGCTTTGTTCCATGGGAGCCAAAATTTCAGGTCATGGTTCAGAAACTATCACCGTTTACGGCGTAAAAGAGCTGAATCCCGCCGAAATAGAGATTATTCCGGATCGCATTGAAGCTGGCACTTATCTTATAGCCCCGGCTATTTCTGGAGGAGAAGTTTTAGTAAAAAATGTAAGGCCTGATCATCTTGAGTCAGTCTTAGCCGTGCTAAAAGAAATGGGACTCAAGCTAGAAGTAGGAGAAAAAGAGATTCTTTCCAGGCGGAGCAAAAAATTAAAGCCTTTAAAAATAAGAACCGCCCCTTATCCCGGTTTCCCTACTGACCTTCAAGCCCAGATAATGGCGGCTTTGAGTACGGTAAAAGGAACTTCGGTAATTGTGGAGACCATTTTTGAAGACCGTTTCCTCCATGTGGACGAATTAAGAAGGCTTGGGGCAGACATTACTGTGGAAGGCCGCGTAGCCGTAGTTAACGGGGTTAAAAGGCTTCAGGCCGCTCCAGTTAAAGCTACGGATTTAAGGGCCAGTGCCTCGCTAGTTCTAGCAGGGCTTGGAGCCGAAGGTATAACTCAGATAAGTGATATCTATCACCTAAAAAGGGGCTACGAAGCCCTTTGTGAGAAATTTTCTAAAATTGGGGCCAAGATCTGGGAAGGTCCATGTCAGCTTTAGAGGCAAAGATTCTTTCTTTTTCAGAAATAAAAGGCCAGGAAAAAGCTCTGGCCATTCTAAAACAGGCTCAAGAGGAAAACCGCCTGCCGCACGCTTATCTTTTTCTCGGCCCAGAGGGCGTGGGGCGGGAGACTACGGCTCTTTCTCTTTTTAGGCGCCTCTTATGTGTTAAGCAAAGTGGCTGCGGTGAATGCGTCCCCTGTAAAAAGTTTGAGCGAGGTAATCACCCTGACGTAGAGATTATTCAGCCCCAGGGTAAAAGTATAAAAATTGAACAGATAAGAGAACTTGAAGCCAAACTTTATTTCAGACCCCTTGAGGCCGAAAGGCGATTCATTCTTTTTACCGATGCAGAGGCTATGACCCGCGAAGCCGCCAATGCCCTTCTTAAGTCTCTTGAAGAACCGCCAGCCTATACCCTTTTTGTTTTAATTGCCAAAAGCACCGAAGGACTTTTGCCCACCATTGTTTCCCGTTGTCAGGTGCTAAGGTTTAGACCCATTCCCAAGGATACTTTAAAAGAACTGTTGGTTAAGAGATTAGGTATAACTTCTGAAGAAGCAGAAGGCCTCGCTATACTGGCGGAAGGAAGCGTGGCACGTGCTTTGCGTTTGGCGGAAAAAGGCTATCTTGAAGAACTCGCTCGCCTGGTAAAGGCTATAGCTACCGGTAAGCCTCATCTAATAGTTTCGGTGGCCGAAGTATTGCCCAAACTAGGAGAGGACTTACCCCTTTTTTGGGAGCTTGTCTTGGTATGGCTCAGGCAGGCGCTGGTAAATGAGCTTGGTCTAGATGAATTTCCAGCTCTTTTCCCTGAAAAGCCGCCAAGGGATTTCATAATTCCCGCCCTTGAAAAAATAGAAAAGGCTTTTTTGGCCCTGCAGATGAATCTTAACCAGGAGTTATTTCTTCTTGAGCTTTTGACCAATCTTTCCAAGCTCTGGCGTGAAACCAGCCAGGCGGAAGTAGCTTCCATGAGCACAGGGGCGGCATAAAACCCGGCCGTCTTTCAGAACCTCGCGGCCGTCTTGCACCCATACCCCGCAGGCTTCACACTGAACCCGCTTAAGTGGCCTCCCAGGTAAGTCAAAGTCAGACAATTCCACTTCTACTTTTTGAATGTCAAAAAGTTCTTCTTCGGGCATAACTCTGTAAGCCTCAAGCTGGCGGCGATATTTGTCGGGTATTTCTGGAAAATAGTTTTTGGAAAGCTCGCGAGCCTCTTCGCGGGCGATGATGCGATAGGCCTCTTTGGTTTCAAGGTTTAGAAAAGTAGCGGCCATTATGCCGTAGTCTAAGAATTTTAAAGAACGCTTACCAAGGCTTGCCCCGGTAACAGATTGTATGGCGTCGGTGGCACAGCGGTCAATCTCAACGAAAACAAGAAATTTCTTGCGGTCAGCGCCTTTGGGGTCTTTTATGCCGATTAGGCGAAGCCCCAGTAAGGCCATTCTAACTCCTATGACTTGGCCTGCGCATAAGTGCCCATGCGTTTTGACGGACTCAGCCAAAATTTCTTCAAAAGGGACTTCAAAAATGTTCATAGTTTGGCTTTAAAGAGTTTTAAAGTAGCTTAACAAGCTCTTTTGTTTTTGCCAAATCAAATTTTGCTCACAATATGAGTATTCCTCTATCAGGAATAAGCTTTTGCTGTTTTTTAGAAAAGAACTTTTTTATTTCTTTGCCGGTTTCCTCTAGGAAACGCTTTGAACCAATTACGAGACTTTCAGAAAAATAACGTGTCCGATATACGAATTCTTTGGTTTTAGTTAATTTTTCAGGCTCACCAATGCCGCCTTTACCATAGACGAACTCTCGGTAGAGTCTGAGTTTCTCTTGTTCGGATTTGTCGGCATAAGAAGGAAGGCCTAGGTCAAGCGAGAGAAAATTTTTGCCTGTCCCTAATCTTGCTCGGTATCCTAGCGAGCACCAGCGGTAGTCTTCCGGCTTTTCTACAATCCCTGCCCGCACCGGGTTCAGTTCAATGTAGGCCAGGCAATTAAGCAAGGCCTCTCCAGTTTCAATGATTACGGACTTAAACCTGTCAGCCCAGAAGTAGCCTTTGCGGTCAACGCGTTTGTTATACCAGCGGGAGAATCTTTGCTTGATGTCCTGGACATAGCGGGAGAGGCTAGCTAAGCGCTCGCGCCATTTGGCAAGAAGTTCTTTGTAGATAAAGACTTTGCGCTTGCCCCGGTAATAGAGCTTTATGCGGCGAGCTACTTCCTCGTCAGAGAATTTGTCTTCGGGAAGCATGCGGCAGAGGAGATGGAAGTGGTTACCCATGATAGCAAAGCCATAGACTTCTACGAAGTATACCTGAGAGAGCCAGCTAATGAGATTGAGTAGGTGTTCTTTTTCTTCAGGGCCGAGCACGTTGTGGCCGGGTAAAGCCGTACGAGAAATGACGTGATAAGCGGCTTTGGGATGGTTGGTTAGCAAACGAGGGATTCTTGGCATAAAGCAAAACCTCCTGAAAAAATTTTTCGCCTGTCCCTCTTATCGGAAATCTTTGGACGGAGCTCAAATTTTTTCGCCTGTCCCTAAAATTTTCTTTATTTCCCAGGCTACTCTGCGGTTAAAACCGGGGAGACTGGTGATTTCCTCAATATTTGCTGACTTTATTTTTTCAATACTTCCGAAGTGCTTGAGAAGTCTCTTCTTACGTTTAGGGCCAACGCCTGGTATCTGGTCAAGAAGAGACTCAAAAGTTGCTTTTTTACGCCTTTTTTGATGGGAACTTAAAGCAAAACGATGGGCTTCATCTCTTACTCTTTGGAGAAAGCGTAAAACTTCTGTATGGCGCGCCAGTTTTAACGGGTTTTTACGGTTAGGAAGATAAATTTTTTCGCCTTCTTTGTCTCTTTCCTTAGCTAAGGCACAAAAGTCTATTTCCTTTAATAAGCCCATCTCTTCGGCAGCTGCCAAGGCCGCCTGTAGCTGACCTTTCCCGCCATCTATTAAAATGAGGTCAGGAAGATCATTTTCGGAAAGTCTTCTATTTAAGTGCCTTAACACCGTCTCGTAAATCATAGCGTAGTCATCAGGGCCTTCTATGCTTTTTATGTGATAGCGGCGATATCGGCTTTTATCTTCTTGTCCCTCCCAAAAAGACACCACCACGCCTACGGGAAGTTGCCCCTGGATATTTGAAATGTCCACTCCTTCTACCCGCAAAGGGATCTTTTTAAAACGTAAAATAATGGCAAGTTTTTCGGCAAGTTCTTCGTAAGGGCGCTCGCCAGCCAGACGTGCGGCCAAAGCCTCTTTGGCATTTTGCCTGGCCATATCCAGAAGTTCTTTTTTGGCCCCGCGTTTGGGCACTTTGATAACCACCTTGTGTTCTGCTATTTCACTTAGCCATTCTTCTAGCAATTCTCGATCACTCGGCTCACAGGGCAATAAAATTTCATGGGGGATATATTTACCCTCATCGTAAAATTGCTGAACTAAAGAGCTATAAAGTTCATCATTTTCATTACTTACTCGACTCAAGTTGAAGGTCTTCTTGCCAAGCAAGGCTCCTGAGCGGACAAAAAGAACCGCGCCTGAAACTTTATCTCCCTGAGAGGCCAGGGCAAAAACGTCAAGGTCTTCCTCCCTGGGGAGATTCACCGCTTGAGCTTCTAGCGTGCGCTCAATAGCAAAAATGCGGTCTCGTAAGGCGGCTGCTTTTTCAAATTCAAGATTTTCCGCCGCTTCTTCCATCTCTTGATAAAGGCTTTTCAAAAGCTCTTTAGCCTTGCCCTTTAAAAAGGCAACAGCCCCATCTACTATTTTTTTGTACTCTTCAGGAGTAATTAGCCCCACACAGGGAGCCGAGCAGCGGCCAATTTGATGGTAAAGGCAGGGACGCTCTCGGCGTCTGAACTCGGCGTTTGAACAACGCCTTAAAGGGAAAAAACGTGAAAGAAATTTTAGAGTCTGCCTCACTGCTCCTGCCGAGGGATACGGCCCAAAGTAAAGAGCCTTATCTTTGCGGCGCCTCCTTACTACGCTAAGACGGGGGAATTCATCTTTTAGGGACAGGCGAAGTAAAGGATAAGCCTTGTCATCGCGCAAAATGACGTTATAACGCGGCCGGTGCTTTTTTATTAGATTGGCCTCAAGGACCAGGGCTTCTTTTTCACTGCGGGTAACAATAGTTTCTAACTTTTCGGCTTTGGCGAGGAGAACACGAGTTTTATAAGGCTGGTCAGGGCGCAGATAACTTTGCAGACGCTTCCTGAGATTTTTGGCCTTGCCGACGTAAAGTACTTCGCCCTTGGAAGTCTTGAATAAATAAACTCCTGGCGCCGTAGGGGCCTTTTTTTTGATTAATTCCTGGTCAATCATGGGTGATGAGGGCTACCGCGTAGGCAGCAATACCTTCACCTCGGCCGGTAAAGCCCAGCTTTTCTGTGGTCTTTCCTTTAATATTTATAACTTTTGGTGAGCAACCGATGATCTCAGCAAGCTTTTCCTTCATAACTCTACGATACGGGCTAATCTTAGGTTTTTCGGTCACAATGGTAAGATCAGCGTTAACAAATTTAAAACCATTATTGTGAATCAGTTCAATTGTTTTTTTTAGAAGTATAAGACTTGAAACATCTCGGTATTTTTCGTCACTGTCAGGGAAGTGCTCGCCAATATCGCCAAGGCCAGCAGCTCCCAAAAGGGCGTCTATTAAAGCATGAGTAGCTACATCGGCGTCAGAGTGGCCAAGTAATCCAAGATGGTAAGGTATCTCCACCCCGCAAAGAATTAGTTTGCGGTCGGGAATGAAGCGATGTACGTCAAAACCAAAACCAACTCGCATGAGAAGAAATTTATAGCGAATTTTAGGGACAGGCAAATTTCTGTTTTTGGCACGTCCTTTGCATATTAAAGAAAGTAAAATAAAACATGGAGGAGGTTGGCTTATGAAAGATTTAATTAAAAAAGGATTGGCTGGTGCATTTGCCTTGGGATTGTTAGTAGTTCCACCAGTTTTTGCTGGCAAAGGTAAGGGAAGAGGAGACTGTGACAAAGATAGAGATCGCATTCACCAGAAATTACAGGATTGTGACTATACTCGTGATCGCTTGCATCTTCGTGATAGAGATTTAGACAGAGATAGACTTTTAGACAAAGATATGGATAGGGATAGAGATAGAATTCACTGGTAGAATTTTAATCGTTTGCTAAGCCCCAGGAAGCCCCGTTTCCCCACGGAAGCGGGGCTTTTTATTTTTTTCAAAAATTCAAAAATTTTTCGCCTGTCCCTAAAATCCGTACGAAAATTTTTCGCCTGTCCCCACCTATACCCAATTTAAGAAAAAATTTTTCGTAAAAATTGTCGAATAGGTAATTCTTGTCGAACAATTAATTCAAAAATTTAGATCTTTTCTTATCAGTGAGGTCAGGTAAACTTTTTTATCATCAAATCGAGGAAGGCCTTTTATGCCACGAGCCAAAAAAAGAGAACAATTATTTGATAGAGTGCCGCCGCAAGACATAGAAGCAGAAAAATGTGTTTTAGGCAGTATTTTTCTTGATAACAACGCCTTATTAAAAGTCGTCGAATTTTTAAATCCCGGGGATTTTTATCGGGCGGCCCATGGGGCCATATATCGCACCATGCTTGAGCTTTTCAATCGCAATGAACCCATTGATTTGGTTACCGTACATGCGGCCTTAAAAGAAAGGGATTTACTTGAACAAGTGGGTGGGGCCGCTTACCTGGCAGAACTGGCTGAGCTTGTTCCCACTGCAGCCAATGTGGTCTATTACGCTAACATTGTCCGGGAAAAATCTATCCTCAGGCGCCTCATTATGGCGAGCACAGAGATTGTCACGCGCTGTTATGAAGGAGCTGATCCGGTAGATGACCTTCTTGAAGAGGCAGAGCGAGCCATTTTTGAAATCAGGGCCCAGGGGAATAAACGAAGCTTTTTCCCCTTAAAAGAAGTTATCAAAGATGCCGTGCTTCAGATTGAACAGCTCCACCAGCGACGTGAAGAAGTTACCGGCGTACCCACTGGTTTTTACGAGTTTGACCGCCTGACCGCAGGTTTACAAAACTCTGACCTCATCATTGTGGCTGGTCGTCCAAGCATGGGTAAAACATCTTTTGCTTTAAATATTGCTCATCATGCGGCTGTAGAACATGGAATTCCTGTAGGTATTTTTTCTCTCGAAATGTCAAAGGAACAGCTGGCCATGCGTATGCTTTGTGCCGATGCCCGGGTTGATGCCCAGGCCTTGCGCACTGGGAAACTTACTGATGCCGATTGGCAGAGATTAACTTACGCGGCTAATAGGCTCTCTAAAGCCCCTATTTTTATTGATGATACCGCTGCTATAAGTGTCTTGGAGCTAAGGGCCAAGGCCCGTCGTCTTATGGCCGAACACGGGCTGGGGCTCATCATTATAGACTACCTTCAACTCATGAGAGGCAAAGAGCGTCGCGAACGGCGTGAGCAGGAAATTTCTGAAATCTCAAGCTCTCTCAAGGCTATGGCTAAAGAATTAAATGTTCCGGTAGTAGCTCTTTCACAGCTGAATAGGCGAGTAGAAGAACGGCCTGACAAAAGGCCCCAGCTCTCAGACCTCCGCGAATCAGGGGCTATTGAACAAGACGCTGATGTTATTCTTTTCATCTATCGTGACGAAGTTTACAAGAAAGATACGCTAGACAAAGGAATTGCTGAGATAATCATTGGTAAACAGAGAAACGGCCCCACAGGAGTGGTGCGTCTAGCCTTTCTTTCTCAATACTCTACCTTTGCCAATCTTGATGAAGACCATCAGGCAGCTATGGCCGCCGAAGTTTTTTAGAAAAGCTTGTCAAAGTTTAGGGTTTTGAGTATAAATTCCTTTTTGTTCATAACTTCTAGATTATCTCTATTTGGAGGTTAGCCATGTCAAAGGTTTGCGAAATTTGTGGAAGAAGGCCTCATACTGGACACCAGATTAGCCATTCGGCTAAGCGTTCTGGCCGCTGGTGGTATCCCAATATCCAGCGTATTCGGGTGAAACTACCCAACGGCCAGGTAAGAAGAATGAAAGTCTGCACTCGTTGTATCAAAGCCGGCAAAGTACAAAAGGCCGTTAGCTAGGCAAATCTTCTTTCTACGCGAATAACGCCTTCTATCTGCTTAACAGCGGCCATAATTTTGTCTAAATGGGCCCTGTTTAAGACTTCGATTACAAAGTCAAATAGGGCCCGTTGATCCTTAGTAGTACGTACACTGGCTTCTAAAATATTAGCTTCTTGAGCACTTATAGCGTTTGAAACCGAAGCCAGCATTCCTTTGCGGTCAACGGTTATTACCCAAAGTTTAGCTGTGTAAGTAGCACCATCACTTGAGTCCCACTTGATGTCTATTAAGCGTTCTGGGTCAAGCCCTTCAAGATTTGGGCAATCCGCCCGGTGCACTGTTATGCCGCGGCCGCGAGTCACGTAACCGATTACTTCGTCGCCTGGAAGAGGCTTGCAACACTTGCTCAAATGAAAGAGCATATCTCCACTTCCGTCTACAGAAATGGAATCTGGAATTTTAGGGATAGTTTGTTTTTTCTTGATTTTTATAAGCTCTTCTTCTGAGGGACGGGGGGCCTCTTCTTTTTGTTTCTCGTGGAGATATCTTTTAACTACTTGCTGCGGAGTAATTTTGCCGTAGCCTACCGCTATTATGAGCTCTTCAACAGTTTTAAAAGAAAGCTTCTGGGCTACTTCCTGGGCTCTTTCGTCTTCCATGAAAGCCGAAAGAGTAAGCTTGGCCTTTCGAAATTCGCGATCAAGAATTTCTTTGCCAGCGGTAAAGATGCGCTGTTTTTCTTCCTGTTTAAGCCATTGCTTGATTCGACTTTTAGCCCGGCTGGTTTTGACAAACTTAAGCCAATCTCTACTGGGTTTTTGATGGCTAGTGGTTACAATTTCAACTATATCGCCTGTTTGAAGTTCGTAATCAAGAGGTACTAAGCGGCCGTTGACTTTGGCCATAGCACAGTGATGGCCCACTTCGGTGTGAATGGCGTAAGCAAAATCAATTGGTGTTGAACCTACAGGTAGAACTTTTATGTCTCCCTCTGGGGTAAAGACATAAACCTCATCAGGGAATAAGTCCATTCTTAGAGATTCAATAAAGTCGCGCGGGTTTTTGAGCTCTTTTTGAAGTTCTACCAGGCGTTCTAACCATTCAAGTTGCTTATTTTTGCCTGTCCCTGCGTTTATGATTTTTTGTTCTTTGTAAAGAAAGTGCGCGGCGATACCTTCGTTGGCCACGCGGTCCATTTCTTCTGTGCGAATCTGGATTTCCATTTGCCGCCCACCAGGGCCTATTACTGTAGTATGAAGGGACTGATACATGTTGGCTTTAGGAAGGTTAATATAGTCCTTGAAACGCCCGGGAATAGGTTTCCAAAGTGAATGGATAATTCCTAAAACTTCGTAGCATTCTTTCACTTTTTTGACGATTACCCGCAGGCCGATAATATCGTAGATAAGATATAGTTGATCAATAGCAAGGTTATTACGCTGAAGTTTACGAAAGATACTATAAAGGTGTTTGCGCCGTCCAAGAACTTTAGCCTCAATGCCTTCTTCATCCAGTTTTTCTTTAATTACCTTTTTTATTTCGTCTATGAAATCTTGCCGAGCGGCTACGACTTTTTCTACTTCTTCGCGAAGGGTTTTGTATTCTTCAGGATAAAGATACATAAAAGACAGATCCTCAAGCTCCTGTTTAAGCCAATCTATACCCAGACGGCTGGCCAGCGGAGCGTATATGTCAAGGGTTTCCTGGGCAATACGCTTGCGCTTGTGATCTGGCATAAACTCAAGGGTTTTCATGTTGTGCAGGCGGTCAGCAAGTTTTACGAGAATTACCCGTAAGTCTTCAGCCATAGCTAGAAGCATTTTACGAAAGTTCTCCGCCTGCTTATGAACCTTGCTGCGCGCTGAAAGATGGGCAATTTTGGTAACTCCATCTACAATCTCAGCTACTACTGGGCCAAAATGCTTTTTTATGTCCTCAATAGTGACGTCTGTATCTTCAACAGTATCGTGTAAAAGGCCGGCGGCTATAGTGGGAAGGTCAAGCTTCATGCGAGCAAGGATATAGGCTACAGAAAGAGGATGAGCCAGATAAGGCTCCCCTGAACGCCTGACCTGCCCGGCGTGGGCCTTAGCGGCAAACACATAGGCCTTTTCTACTAGCCGGGTATCAGCCCCAGGCAAATAAGATTGAATTTGGTCTAAAATGTCACTCAAACGAACAACGTACTTATTTTCCATAATTTCAATTTTAAAATAATTCTTTTCTATAAAGATAGCATTTTTTATAAGAAAAAGCATTATTTTTCAATCACTCCACCTAAATTTCCGCCTAAGCGGAATCCAGGCTAAAAAAGGTTGACATGATTTCTACGTTAAGTTACTTTTTTGAAAGCTAACACGTGGGGCCGTAGCTCAGTTGGGAGAGCGCGTGAATGGCATTCACGAGGTCGAGGGTTCGAGTCCCTCCGGCTCCACCAATAAGGTTCTCAATATGGCCAGGCCAGAATTGGTAAAAAATATAACTCGCGAACAAAAAGTTTCTCGCTTAAGCCCTGAAAACGAAGTGGTCCTCAAAACCACCAAAGAAATCGTCGTAAAATTTATTGAAATGGGCCGTTGTTCTCCTGCCTCTTTTGACGAGGTATTCAAACAGGTCTTCAGAACCATTAAAGAAACCGTCACCACTGAAGAATAGCTAGCTAAAATATCTTTCTCTGTTAATCTCCAAGTTAAGCCATGAACCCTGACATTTACTTTATGCGCATAGCCTTAAAGGAAGGCCGAAAGGGCCTCGGACGTACTTCACCCAATCCGCCTGTAGGGGCAGTGGTGGTTAAAGACGGCCAAATCGTGGGCAAAGGTTATCATCGTCTGGCCGGGACACCCCATGCCGAGGTCCATGCCTTACGCGAAGCGGGTGAAAAGGCTAGGGGGGCAACCATTTATGTTACCCTTGAGCCCTGTAATCACTATGGGAAAACCCCTCCCTGCACTCAGGCCATTTTAAAGGCCGGGATAAAAAGAGTGGTCATTGGGGCGAGGGATCCGAATCCAAAAGCCCAGGGCGGCGCAGATTTCCTAAGAGTTAATGGCTTAGAGGTTACTACCGGGATTTTGGCAGAAGAATGTGCTGAGCTTTGCCGTTTTTTTCTTAAAACTGTAAAAGAAAGACGGCCCTGGATAATAGCCAAAGCAGCCATGAGCCTTGATGGCCGCATTGCTACGCGCACCGGGGATTCGAAATGGATTACCGGAGAGAAGGCCAGGCGTTTCGGCCACCGATTACGCCATATATGCGACGCCATCTTAGTGGGGAAAAACACGGTGTTAAAAGATGACCCACTTCTTACCTGTCGTCTTAAAGGTGGGAAAAATCCGGTTCGTATTATCCTTGATTCTAAGCTTTCGCTTCCTCTAGATCGCCAAGTCTTTTTGAATAAAGAAGCCCAAACCGTTGTAGCCTGTAATAACGAGGCCCCAAGAAATAAAGAAAAAGAGCTGAAAAAACTTGGTGTTATTGTATGGCGTCTTCCTGTTGAAAACAGTCAGGTTGACCTCAAGGCTTTACTTAAAAGAGCTTTTAACCAGGATATTTTGAGTATTCTGGTTGAAGGTGGCGCTGAGGTGCATGGAAGTTTTTTTGACCAGGGATTGGTCGATGAAATTGCTTTTTTTTATGGTCCGGTGATAATTGGTGGCAAAAGTTCTCCCTGTGCTATAGGAGGGGATGGTCCTGCTTTGCTTGCTCAAGCCTCAAGGCTTTCCAAGTTTTCCTTTAAAAGGTTGGGGGATTCGCTCTTAGTAAGAGGTTACTTAACCGAGCCTATAAGCCTGCTTTCTTTTTGACGGTTTTAGAGATTGCTTCGCCACTTCGTGGCTCGCAATAACAATCTAAGTGTCACGGCGAGCCTGTATGTTTCAGAGATTGCTTCGCTTCGCTCGCAATGACTTCTTTCGGTGTCTCTGCAAGACCTTTATTCTCCCTTGTTACTACGAACCCTGGCCACATTTGTCACTGCGAACCCTGGTCACATTTGTCACTGCGAGCTCTGGTCATATTTGTCACTGCGAGCCCTGATCACATTTGTCACTGCGAGGAGCCGCAGGCGACGAAGCAGTCCCTTTCACCATCGGCCATCTACCATCAGCCAATTACCAATTTGTCACTGCGAGCGAAGCGAAGCAGTCTCAGGGGCATAAAGCTATTCATCATTACTGATGCAACTTTTGCATCTTTTCTCGCCAGCTGGCCACCTCTTCGCTGGTGATAACATCTACTGAACCACCCTGAGGGCCGAACTCGCCAGCAGCCATGGCGTCTTCTAGCACGGCTTCCACCTCAAGATAGGCCTCTTTAAGCCGGCGCAGCACTTCTGGGTTGGCCTGCCAGAGGCCGCGGCTTTCAGCCTCAAGGAGGCGACGGGCTATTTCTTCAAGGGCCCAGGGATTATGTTCTTTGAAGAAACGGCGGTTTTCTTTGTTCAGGGCATAGGTGCGGGCCAGGTCGTCAAAGATCTGGTCGTCCACCTCGCGGGTGGTGGCCTGCCAGCCATAAACACGGCCAATGCGTTTGGCTATCTCCCCGGCTCCGCGGTAACCGTGGCGTTTCATGCCTTCTATCCACTTAGGGTTCAAAAGCTTGGCCTTTACCACCCGCCGAATCTCGGCAGCCAGAGTGCGCACTTCAACCTTGGAGGGGTCGCGCGTGTCCCCGTAATAAACCGGAATTTTGTGGCCTGAAAGCTCACGCGCCGCTAGCGTCAAGCCTCCGTGGGTGCCAAAATAACTGCAACAGCCAAAGAGGTCGTATTCGTCGGTCACGGTCTTGTTAAAGGTAAGTGATACGCTTTTTAGGTTCTCAGCAAGTTCAAGGTGGGCCTCCTGGCCAAAGGCTTCTTCGCCGTAAGCATAGCCGTTCCAATAGACAAAGACATCAGCCAAATCTCGTTCGTCTTTCCAGGCTGAGGCATAGACTGCAAGGTTCACCCCGGCCTTGTAAGTGCCGGGCTTTGAGGCAAAGAGCCTGAAAGTGGCCCTGCGCTTGGCCTCTTTTGCGGAAAACTTTTTCTTAAGGCTTTCAAGTTTGGCCAGGGTATGCTTGCGCACGAAATTTTTTTCAGGTGGCTCATCAAGCATAGCCACGGCTTGAATAGCCTTATCCACCAGGGTTATACAGTCAAAGAAGTTGTCCCGGGTGATGCCTGAAACCCTGATGGTCACGTCAATGCGCGGACGGCCGAGTTCTTCCAGAGGAATAACCTCAAAGCCTTTAACCCGGCCGTTTCCGAGCCATACGGGCCGCACGCCAATTAAGGCCAGGATCTTGGCCATGCCTTCGCCGTCAGCCCACATGATGTCGTTGGCCATCCAGTAAAGGGCGATGTTTTCCGGATATTTTCCGTGCTCGGCCAGGTATTTTTCAATCACCGCTTCAGCCAGGCGCTGGCCTACCTTATAGGCGGCTTTAGTAGGCACCCGGCGTGGGTCAAGGGTGTAAAAATTGCGCCCGGTGGGTAGTACGTCGTCTCGCCCGCGGGTAATTAAGCCCGAAGGCCCTGGCGGCACATAACCGCCGTCAAGGGCACGCAAAAGGGCCTCCCGTTCCCTTGAGGCCCTAACGCGGGCCTTTAAGTCCTCCACCCTGGCCCAGAGGTCAGAGAACTTAGCCAGCAGTTGGCTATCAAATTTTCCTTCTACCAGGGCCTGCCAGATTTCTTCGTCTTCCCAGGCTCTTTGCCAGCCGGGGTTTTCGTTAAGGTCATACCTTACGATGGCCCGCAGAAATTTGGCTAGCCTTTCACCCTCTGGCACCTCGCCAAATATGTGGAGACCGTCTTGCACCTGGGTCCCTTTAAGGCGGTTTAAGGTCTCGTGTATCACCCGGCAAAGGGCTAAAAAGTCGTCTTTTTCTTCGCCAAGCTCTTCCATCACTTCGCCGTAGAGTCCGGCCTTTTTGAGAGAGTCAACAATCATGTGCTCCAGGGCATGGGCCCTTGCGCCGTGGTTTTTCCTGGCCTCTTCGTATTCGCCAAGGAGATTGGAAAGAGCTTCAAGCTCGCCGTAAAGCCCGGCCTCTTGCATTACCGTTTGCATGTGGTCCACCAGCACGGCGTAGCTACGTCTCTTAGCGATAACCCCTTCCGGGGGATTGTCCGCGTTATAGATGTAAAGATGCGGCAGGTGGCCTATGGCCAGGTCTGGAAAACAGGCCTCAGAGAGCCCGGCTCCCTTGCCAGGCAAAAACTCAAGGTTTCCGTGAGTACCCACGTGAATAACGGCGTGGGCTCCAAAAACATCCTCAAAATAGCGGTAGGTAGCGAGATACTGATGCGGCGGCGGGATATCCGGGTCGTGAAGTATTTTGCAGACCCGGCCGTCACAGCGTGGGCCAGCACAGCCCCGTTTGGGTTGCACACAAACCAAGACATTACCGAAACGAAGCCCGGTAACTACGATCTGGCCTTTATAGACCATGGACGCGGGCACACCGTCTTTGGGCTCTCCTGGTGGCCTTCCCCAGGCAGCTTCTATCTTCTGGCGCACTTCTTCGGGAAACTCTCGCCACCAGCGCAGGTATTGTTCTAAAGATATAAGCTCAAGGGCTCCGCCCTTTTTTACGATTTCATCCACCGTGGTCCAGCGAAATTCTGAGATGGCCTTGCGGCTAAGTATCTCCTGGGCCAGGGCCTCACCGTTTTCCGGGATATTTTCAACGCGGTAGCCCCTGGCCTTAAGGTCGCGTAAAATGCGCACCACGCTTTCCAGGGCATCAAGGTTAGCTGCTCCACCCACCGTGGCCTCAACCGAAGCGCAGGGGTTATTGTGAAGCACAAAGACCAGGCGGCGATCTTCAGGTGGCGTATGCTTAAGGGCCAGCCAGCCGGCGATTCTTGCGGCCAGGTGCCTGATGCGTTCCTTAATGGGACGACGTTCTTCTAAAAGGGTGCCGGTTTCAGGGTCTTCCTCACGGTTGACCGCGAATATGGGAATCGGCTCAATAACCCCTTCAAATTCGGGCATGGCCAGGGCCCAGCCTATTTCCTGGGTAAGACCCTGGGGGTTTTTACGCCATTCTTCTTCGGTTTGGTAGTAAAGCCCGAGGGGTTGAAACACCGGTACGTTGAGTTTTTTCAAGAGCTCAACCCCTGAGGTGGAGGCGCTGGTATCGGCAAGGGCCCGGGAGCGCGTGCCCAGGAAAAAGGGTATGAGCTTGATCAGGGCGTCAATGGTCGGTCGGCCTTCTTTATCAAGAAAGAAGGCCTCAACCGCCCCGCGGCTACCTTTTGTGCCAAGGCTTTTGTCTTCAAGGCTGTAAGCAAAAACTGGAAGCACATTAAGCCCTTGGG
This sequence comes from Thermodesulfatator indicus DSM 15286, assembly GCF_000217795.1. NCBI lineage: Bacteria > Pseudomonadati > Thermodesulfobacteriota > Thermodesulfobacteria > Thermodesulfobacteriales > Thermodesulfatatoraceae > Thermodesulfatator > Thermodesulfatator indicus. The sequence continues at coordinate 606,779 of NC_015681.1, read as the reverse complement.
CTTCAAGGGTTTTAATTGCTTCGTTTTCAACAGCAAGGTCTCCGTTAACCCAATATTGCCGTGAAAACAAAAGCCCTACCCAGGGTTTTTCAGGAGCCGGTTTGTACCAAGAAAGATAACTTTTAAGGTCTTCAAAAGGCTCAGGGGCTTCGGGATGATAAATGCCCATCCAGGGTAGCTCTTTAGGAGGCCCGTAAGAGACTTCAAGGCCGAGGCCCTGGGCCGCCAGGTAACGCACCAGGTTTTTGAGGTTTTCTTCGCCGCCGTAGAGAAGATAACGATAAACCGTGCCGCCAAGCTCTGCCCCTTTGAAAGAATGCCCCCACCAGGCGGCCTCAAAGCCTGACCAGATAACCGGCTTTTCCGGATAAAGACTTTTCAGTTCTTTGGCGAGCTCTTCCCAGAAGCCTTCAGAAGTGGCGTAGAGGACGATGAGGTCTGCCTCCTGGCATTCTTGGAGAAAGGCCTCAAGTACGTCCTGGTCTTCCAGTTTTCTGGTGGCCCACATCTTGAGGTTAAAAAGCCCTTCTGCCTGGGCCGCTTTTAAAAGCGGCGGAATGTAACTGTTCCACATGGCGGCAACTACTTTTTTCATTTAGGGCCTCCTTGCCGTAATTTTAAGGTTAAGGCCTGAGACTGCTTCGTCGCCTACGGCTCCTCGCAGTGACAGAAGGGGGAGCGGCTCCTCCCCGTAACGATATAGGGGCTGGCTCCTCCCCGTAACGACATAGGGACTGGCTTCTCTCCGTAACGACGTAGGGACTGGCTCCTCCCCGTAACGACATAGGAGCTGGCTCAGCGACATAGGGGCTGGCTCCTCGCAGTGACAACATGGCAGTCATTGCAAACTACGACCCTCTATCTTGTCATTGCGAGCCCTGTCTCCTTTTTGGTCATTGCGAGCCACGAAGTGGCGAAGCAATCTCGCCGTAGCTATCTCAATCTCTGTTTTTTCTGAATTTTGCAAAGGTCTCATTTTCTGGTATTTTCAGCACTTGTTAATATTTAGTTAACAAAAATAGCACGAAAAAGCCAAGATTTAAATCGCAGAAACACCATTTTTATTAATCCGAACGTTTTTTAGACAACAAGGCGTCAACGCGACATAATCGGCCCTGGTAAAGCAACCCTTCTTTGTCACGGCGAGGCCTTGTTAGAGGCCGAAGCCGTCCCTGTCCCGAGCGCAGCGAAGGGATCTCTAAAATAGAGATTGCCACGGCGACTTAAGTCTCCTCGCGACAAGGATTGCTTCGCTCCGCTCGCAGTGACATCACCTCTGTCACTGCGAGGAGGCCCGTAGGGCCACGAAGCAGTCCCTGGGATTGCTTCGGCCTCTAGCGAGGCCTCGCAATGACAGGGTTAAATTAAAACCATACAGTGACAGGGGGGAAGAATGCCTCCTCGCAGTGACTGTATGGTGATTGGCTGATGGTAGATGGCTGATAGTGAATAGTGAGAAAGAAAGGGCGGGTTTCCCCGCCCTTTAGCGCCTATCTTTTAAGCTCAAGGGAGAGGAACCAGCTTCGCCCCGGCGCTTTGTAGTAATCAAAGTAATCTTTGTCAAATAGGTTGTTTATTGAAAGGGAAAGGGCGAGTCTATCCCCTGCTAACCAGGAAGGTGTAGGCAAATAAACCGTGGTCTTAAGGTCTGCTACGAAATAATCCTCTGAGGTGGCGTAAACACCTTCTGCCACGTCGGAGTTGTCTTCTTCATGATAGACCTTGCCCACGTAGTGTCCATTAAAAGCAAAAGTGACTTTGGGCATCTCGATTCCAATGTTGAAGTTCCATATCCAGGGTGGAGTTTTGACGAAACGCTTGCCTTCAGAAGATGGGTCTGCCGGGTTTGAGGTAATTTTAGTATCGTTTCTTGTATAGTTTATACCTAAGTTTAGCCAGTGAGTGGGTTTGGCCTTGATCCCAGCTTCAAATCCGTAAATTCTGCCTTCTCCAGCATTAATGTAGTATTTGTCCGAGCCAACACTTTTGCGATAGATCAGGTCTTCAAGCTTGGTAGAATAAATACTTGCTTCAAAATTGAGACGCCCATCCCAGAGCTTTTGAGTTAAAGATAATTCGGTGGTATATGCTTTTTCTGGGTCTAGATTGGGATTAGCGTGATAAGTAGTTCCCCAGGAAGAAACCCAAGTACGATAAAGTTCGTATACATTGGGGGCCCGAAAGGCTTTGCCATAAGAGAGCCGCAGGGTAGTATCCTGGAGAGGATTCCAGACCAGAGCTATTTTAGGAGAAGCTGTTCCTGTATCTCTTGAAGGATAAGAACCGTCAACGCTGGAATAGCCGTTATAAGTCCACCAATGGTCGTAACGCAGGCCCAAGAATAAATCAAGATCATCTCTTAAAGCCCATTTATCCTGGGCAAATAGGCCCAAAGTGCCTACATAACCGCCTGAACGATAAGTTTCATCTCCTTTAGAGTCAGGATCCCGATAAAAAGAAAGATCGTATTCCTTGGTGTCTGCTTTATCCAAACGATATGTAATACCAACAGTTAATAAGTGATTAGCAAATAAGTCAAAAGCGCTGTTTAAATCTGTGTAGAAGGTGTCGGCCTTAGTCTTAGCAAGATTACCATCTGCCGTGTAGTAGTCTTTAGTATATGTTTTTGTTGTAGTATAATATTTATCCCTTTTTATATATCCTAAAGTAACATTTGTTTCAGCTTTACCAAATTTATTTTTAGCATTTAATGTCCAGAGATCTGTTTGGTTTCGACCTATTCCCGTATAATAAATATAGTTTGAAGGTTTTACGGAAACATACTGTCCGTCAGGTAAAGATACATTTCCACTAAAAGAAGGCTCATCGGTGGCGGGATCGTAAACATAAGTATGAGGCGGTCCGTAGCCGTAACTTGACCAGCCGTGCTGATAGCTGAGCTTCAAAAAGCCATCTGGGCTAAAGGTCCAGCCTAAAGCGGCGTTATAGTTTTCTCGTCTGCCCCAGTTGTCACCTTTGTCACCTACTACCCACTTGAGCTCGGTTCCTGTTTTGTCAAGCATTGGATAGCCACCCATAAGAGTACCGCTTCCGCTTTTGGGGCTTCTAAGCACCAAAGAGTTTGAATACCCATGATCAATATCCTTCTCAAAACCAAGCAGAAAAGAAACATCTCCTATACGATTGCCCAGTCCCAGACGATACCCCTGAGTTACGCTTTCTCCGCCTCCAAAACCACCTTTGGCCCAGTAAGTGAGTTTGGTAGGCAATTCGGTAAAGAGGCTCACCACCCCGCCCATGGCGTTTCCACCCCAAAGCGCCGAATAGGCCCCTCGCACCACTTCAATGCGATCTATGTTATAGGTGGATAAGTTGTTCCAGGGCACTCCACCGTAATAGCCGTCGTTTATGGGAACTCCGTCGAGCAAAATCAGGGTGCGTTTCTGATAGGGGATACCTCGCAAGGTAACAGAGGCCAAAGTGTCCATGAGGCCTTTGGTGCGTCTCACATAAACTCCGGCCTCGTTTTCAAGGGCCTTATCTATGGTGACCAGGTGTTTATCCTCCATGTCCTTTTTGGTGATTACCGTGACACTGGCCGGCACGTCTTTAAGGGGTGTTTCAGTTTTGGTAGCGGTGACCACCACCTCGCCCAGAGAAACCGCGTTATCCGCGGCCTTGGCCTGAGAGGCCGTAAACATAGACAAAATCAAAGCCAGGAACAATGACCAAAAATACATAACACGCCCTCCCGTACTATGGATTTTTGAAGCTCTATATGTAGCAAGAAAATACAATTCGTGTCAATAATTTTTCAACGAGACTGATGATATTAATTCAAGCATTTTTTAGGTAACAAAGTGTCATCGCTGGCATAATCACCAAGGCGAAGTGACCCTCGCTGGCATGGAGAGGCCTTGTTAGAGGCTAAAGCAGTTTGCCTCTGAACTAGGAAAAATCTTTTAAAAAGTAGGAGAAGGCTTAATTTTTTCGCCTGTCCCCTGTCTCTAATTTTGGAATAAGTTATAATCCCATTTTGTGTTATATACCGATGCTATTTACTTGATATTGGCTATTTTGCTTTTCTCAAGCTGGCCAGCTGAGGCTACCCTGCCTTTGCCAGAGATTTTTCTGGCCTGGTTTATAAAAGAAATTTCCCTGCTTCTGCTGGCCGTTTATAAGTTTAAACGTGCTCGTACCGCCAGAGATTTTATTAGTGCTCAAACCTTCTTGAAGTTCCTGGCCTTTGGTTGTTTTGCCCTGGACGTTATAATCTTGGAGATTCCCGCCTTTATTCCTCAGGAAAAAAGCTTTCTTAAGGATTTAGTAGGCGTTATCCTTTTTCTTCACTATCTGATACTTGTTTGGGCTGTAGCCGCTTTTTACGAAAAAAGAAGCCCTCTAGCCAATATTTCTGTTCCCGCCTACGTCCTTTCACACCTTAAGCTTCTTTTCCCCTTTTTGCTGCCCTGGTTTCTGGTAAACGCCCTTTTTAGCCTTCTGGAAGGACGTTTACCTTTCAATCAAGGCATTTACGGAGAGCTCTTTTACTTTGTTTGTTTCCTGGGAGCCATTATTCTTCTCATGCCACCGCTTGCGGTAAAAACCTGGGAATGTAAGCCATTTCCTGTAAGCAATATTAGAAGGATTATCGAAGACTATATCTCGCGGGAAAGGGCCCGCCTGGGAGGTATTTATCTCTGGGAAACCTTTAGAGGCAAGCTTTTGACTGCAGGTGTTATTGGGGTTGTTCCTCGCTTCCGCTATCTTCTGATTTCAAGAGGCCTTCTTGCCACCCTTGAAGAGGCAGAAGTCCTCTCGGTAGTTGCCCACGAAATTGGCCACATTAAGCGGCATCACATGTTCTGGTTGCTTACCTTTTTCGTTCTTTTTAGCCTCATCATCTACTTTGCCTTTATTCCGCTTTATCTTGTTTTTCTTGCCTATTTCCCCCGTCCGGATTTGCTTGTCTTATGGGGTGGTGAGAACCTGCTTTTGCCTGAGGCTCTGCTTACCATTGGGCTGGCGGTAAGTGTAGTGCTTTATTTTCGGTTTTTACTGGGTTTTTTCTTGCGAAATTTTGAACGCCAGGCAGACCTTTATTGCCTGGAAAGTCTCGGCACCGCCCAGGGCCTTGTTCGGGCCTTTAAAAAAATTGCCGCTATCTCCGGACATACCGAAGACGTCCCCAGCTGGCATCACTTCAGCATTAGGCAAAGAATCGAATTTCTTGAGGCCGCTGAAAGTGATCCAACTCTTATAAGCAGGCACCATCGTAAGGTGAAGCTTTGTTTGGTGAGCTATCTTTTCTTGGCTGTGTTGTTGATAGGGCTTTTTAATCGTTTGCCAGCTGAACACCTTGAAAAAAGGGCGAGACTTAACCTCTACTACGGTGAACTCCTGGAAGAAGCCCGGGTTTTTGGGAATCCTGAAGTCCTTGCCTTGCTCGGGCACGTGGCTTACGAGCTCGGACGAGAAAAAGAGGCCTTAAATTGGTATGAAAAGGCCCTCACCCTCAAAGAAGACCCGGAAATTTTGAATAACATGGCCTGGATTTTGGCCACCACCAAGGATAAGGCCTTGAAAGACCCTAAAAAAGCCTTGAGCCTTGCGCAGAAGGCTACGGCCCAAAAACTTACCGCCATCCACCTGGATACCCTGGCCGAGGCCTGGTTTGCCAACGGTAATCCGCAAAGGGCCTGCCTTTACGCCACCCTTGCGGCAAGAAGAGCTGAACTTGCCCCTGACTTTTACGAAAATCTGCGTTATTATCGCCAACAAAAAGAAAAATTTTGCCATGCTGAGAGGACACCATAAAAGATACCATAAACTTTATCTTTATTCTTTTGACCGGAAGCATCCGGCGCTTCACGAAATCGACGACGAAGATTTCATAGGTTGCTGGGAAGAAGATGGCCTTGCTATCGTCTTTTTTCATAAGCCTAAAGATGCCCTGCTGGATCGCCTAGCTAAAGAGCTTGGCCTTACCATAGAAGACAGGGCTGAAGTCTCTTACGACGAATGGAGTGAGGGGCGTAAAATCTCATGCCTCAAGTTTGGCGATATTGTCCTGCGGCCGGTGTGGGAAGAAGGGCCTGGCCTTAAGTTTGATCCCGGTGTGGTCTTTGGTTCGGGCAACCATCCAACCACCAAACTCTGCCTTTCCTGGATATACAAACTATGGCAAGAATATGGGCCGTTTGAAAAGGTAGCTGACCTTGGCTGCGGGGCAGGCCTTCTCTCTCTCCTTTCGGCAAGCCTTGGGGCCCAGGTACTTGCCGTTGACTTCAACCCCCTTTGTGTGGAGCTCACCCGCAAAAATTTAGCCTTAAATCACCTCGAACACCGGGCTACCGTGTATTGTGAAGACGTAAAAAAACTTGTCCCCTTTGAGGCGGATCTGGTTATTGCTAATCTTTTTAAAGGCCTTTTGCTTGACCTCTTTGGCCTTCCTTCTTTCTGGCAAAATCGCTATTATCTCTTTTCGGGGTTTTCTCCTGCTATGGAGAAAGAACTAAGAGAAGCCCTCTGGCCAAAGGCCAGAATAAAAGGCCGAGAAGAAGAAAACGGCTGGGTAATCTGGTTTGTAGAAAACGAGGTCTAAGGTGATTCTTGCCGTTGACATAGGGAACACCAATACTACCTGCGGTTTTTTTGCCGAAGATGAGCTCCTTTTTCGTTTTCGCCTCTTTTCAAGCTTAAATCAAACGGCTGATGAGCTGGCCTTACGTTTAAACGGTTTATTAGAACTTAGAGGAAAAAGCCTTGCCGATATAAAGCACCTTCTTATTGGCTCGGTGGTCCCACCACTTACTAAAACATGGCTTGAGATGGCTTCTATTTATGGTATTGAAGATGTAAAAGTGGCCACTCCAGAAAAAATAGGCATTCCCGTAAAGCTTAGATATCCTTGTGAGGTGGGAGTTGATAGGGTCTTAAATGCCCTTGCTGGCTGGCATAAATATCGCCAGAGCTTGATAATCGTTGATTACGGCACGGCTACCACTTTTGATTGTATTTCTGAAAAAGGGGAATATCTTGGCGGGGCTATTGCTCCAGGAGTCATGGCTGCGGCTGAGACCCTTTTTAAAAAGACTTCAAAACTACCAAGACTAGAGTTCTCCAAGGTTCCTGAAGAAATAATCGGAAAAGACACCATCTCCGCCATGAGGACCGGGGTCCTCTGGGGTTTTGCGGCCTTAACTGACGGGCTTATTACCCGCCTGGCCGGGGAGTTTGAAAAAAAACCTTACGTTATAGCCACCGGGGGCCTTGCCAAACTCATGGCCAGATTATCTTTACAAATAAAGGAGGTAGAACCAGATCTGACTTTAGAGGGGCTGGTCATTTGGTTTAAAAAGAAAAATGAATAAACCTGTTTTGTTTATCGGAGCTAGAGGCGCAGTTTTTTCGCCAGCAGGCGTTCCAGACCCTAAAAAAATAGCCAATGGAGTAAACTTTTTGAAAACCTGGGGTCTTGAAATAGACGTTGACCCTGAGTGTTTTAAAAATTGCCGTTACCTTGCGGGAAGAGACGAAGAAAGGGCCTTACATCTTGTCTCTCTCCTTGAAAAGCCCTATACCTTTCTTTGGGCCAGCCGCGGAGGATATGGTTCCTTGCGCCTTTTGCCTTTACTTGACGAACTTATAGAGAGAATCAGACATCCTGTCTGGATAATCGGTTTTAGTGATGTGAGCATCCTGCTCAATTATTTCTTTTCCCGTTTTGGTCTGCTGACACTTCATGCGCCGGTTATATCTTCTATCTTTGAAGTAAGCCTTTGCACTCTGGCAGTCCTCAAAAACACTCTCTTTGGCCGAAAGAGAGTGTTTCTTATAGGTGAAGTATGGCGTGAAGGTGAGGCCCAGGGGCTACTTATTGGCGGGAATCTGGTCTCTGTGGCAAGTCTATTAGGTAGCCGCTGGGCTCCTGATTTTTCGGGAAAAATTCTTTTCCTCGAAGAGGTAAACGAGGACCTCTATCGCCTGGATCGTCTTGTCACTCAGCTCTATAATTACGGGGTGTTTGAAGAAATTTCTGGTCTTGCTTTGGGTGAGTTCAAAGGTGTTAATTATCAGGAAATAATCCCTCTGTTTAAGGAGGTTTTTAATGGCCCCATATTGGCAGGGCTTCCGGTGGGCCACGGTATAAAAAATTATCCCCTTGTCATTGGCGCAAGAACCCATCTTTGCACTCGCTACGGCCAGGCCTATTTACTCCAGGATATCTATTAATCCGCGTTTACACGGCTAGAGGTCTTGTGAGAGATGTACCCCTCGCGGCAATTTTATAGGTTAATCTCAATCCGAGCGTTTTTTAGACAACAAAGCCTCAACGCCGGCATAATCGGCCCTGGCGAAGCAACCCTTCTTTGTCACGGCGAGGCCTTGTTAGAGGCCGAAGCCGTCCCTGTCCCGAGCGCAGCGAAGGGATCTCTAAAATAGAGATCACCACGGCGACTAAGTCTCCTCGGGACAGAGATTGCTTCGCTCCGCTCGCAATGACCAGGTATTTTGTCGCCTGTTTAATGACTCCATTACTACAATTTGTTGCTGTATCAAATTGAGACCTTTGCAAAATTCAAATAACATGGATAGATCACTACGGTGCCATCGGCGCCTCGGGACAAGGATTGCTTCGGCTGCTGGCGCCGCTCCTTGTGCCATCAGCCATTTACCATCGGCTATCGACCACACTGTCACTGCGAGCCCGTATGGGCGAAGCAGTCTCTAATAAATATTTTGCAAAAGTCTCAAATTAATTAAACAATCTTAACAGATAAATCAGTAAAATTGATCTGATTAGGGCTTGCGTTAAAGCGTAGAAATGTCAATAATTGTCGTGGAGTGTTAAGCCAAGCGATGGTAATATTTGTCTCAAAAATTAAACAAAATATGGTTGACAAACAGATGGCTCTTGGCCTATAAAGAAATGTATCTATGAAGCAGGACGTTAGATTTATTAAAAAATTAGAAAAATAAAGGAGGAGGTAGACATGGGTAAGAAGTTTTTGATGGTTTTGGTGGCGTTTTTGTTAATGGCTAGTGGGGCGTATGCCGTGGACATCAAGTTCAGCGGCAGCATGCTCAACCTGGTAGGTGCCAGTAACAACATCACTGGTATTGACTCTGGCGATTACTCTGACGCCAACAAAGAAGGTGACATTTTTGGTGCCACCAGGGTTCGTCCTACTATGACTGTCACCAGTGACGATGGTATGGCCAAGTTCGTCTATGGCGCTGAAATCGGCGGTGCTGTCTGGGGTGATTCTGGTTCCGTGGGTAAAGGTGTAGGTTTTGGTTTTGAGGGTGACGGCGTGAACGTTGAAACCCGCTTGGCTTACGGAGTGTTCAGCCTTGAGCCTTTTGGTGCTCCTGGTGCCGTGGCTATGGGGCTTCAGCCGGTTTCCATCAACGGTGCCGTTTATGATGACAATGCTGCTGGTATCACTTACGACTACAAAACCGATGCTTACAGCTTGTTGCTCGGTTATGTCTGGAATAATAGCGACTATAATGAAACTGAGCTCAAAAATACCAATGGTTTCTCCAATGACGACGATCACTTGGCCTTTATTAAGCTTGACTACAAAGTAGATGACACCACCACCCTTGGTGGCTTCTTTGCTTACGAAGATCCTTATGGCTCTGACAATACCAAGTACTACTTTGGTTTTACCGGTAACACCATGGTTGATCCGGTAGAGCTCGCCTGGGATATCATTTATCTTGGTGGTAAAGAGAATGCTAATGTTGACCGCAGCGCCTGGTATATGGATTTCACCGCTGGTTTTCAGGTAAACGAGCAGCTCAAGCTTGCCGGTAGCGTTATCTACTCCAGTGGTGATGATGATCCTAATGTCGATAAAAATAAGACCTTTGAGGATGCTGAGAAATCTAAGAATATGGCTCCTGGTATCCTTTTTGCCAACGGCTACCTCGGTGCTTTCATTGATGGAGCTAGCTATGGCCAGTATGGTTATTTCGGTCTTATGCTTGACAGCGCTTACAAAATTGATGATAAGAGCTCTTTAAAAGGCGCTGTTATCTGGCACAACCTCGCTAAAGACAATGCTGCTGGTGATAAAGATCTCGGTCTTGAACTTAACGGTACCTACAAATACGCCTATAACCAGAACACCACTTTCTTCGTGGAAGCTGCCTACATCGTAGTAGGTGACGCTCTTGCTAAGAATGCTGATGATGTTTACTACATTGGTTCTGGTTTCAAGTTCAAGTTCTAAATGCTGCTAAATAGCTGGTAAAAAGGGGAGCTTCGGCTCCCCTTTTTTATTTTGTGCCGAAGATGTTTTTAAGAGACTGCTTCGCCCTACGGGCTCGCAGTGACAAATTGGTAATTGGCTGATGGTAGATGGCCGATGGTGAAAGGGACTGCTTCGTCGCCTGCGGCTCCTCGCAGTGACAGAAGGGGGAGCGGCTCCTCCTCCCCGTAACGACATAGGGGCTGGCTCCTAGCAGTGACAGGATAGGGCTGGCTCCTAGCAGTGACAGGATAGGGTTGGCTCCTAGCAGTGACAGGATAGGGTTGGCTCCTAGCAGTGACAGGATAGGGCTGGCTCCTAGCAGTGACAGGATAGGGCTGGCTCTTTGCAGTGATAGGGGAAAGGTCTCGCCGTGACTGAAAGGTGGATGGCTGTTAGCCGATGGCTGCTGGTAATATCCTAGAGACTGCCTCGCCTGTCCTGAGCGCAGCGAAGGGATCTCCCTAAACGGGTCTCCTCGCAGTGGAGAGAGTCATTGCGAGTGAAGCGAAGCAATCTCACCGGGCGAGAGCCTCGTCATGGCGATCTCAATCTATGTTTGCTGACTTTGCAAAAGCCTCTCTATTTTGCGTCATTCTCAAAGTCTAGTCAAATAATCAAAAATTTTTAATAAAATTCCTCTTATAAAAATCGTACTAAAAATTATAATGCTCCTCTATGGCTGCTCCTCATTTGAATATACTCAAGCTTTTAGCTAACCTTGATAAAGACCTATTTTTCTGGCTGAATCACCAGCGTCATCCAGTCCTTGACGTTTTAATGCCTTACATAAGTCTGGAAAAGCTTATTTACGCCTTTTTCCTGTTTTTCGGGGCCATCCTTGTCTGCCAATTCCGCTGGCGAGGGCTTTTGGCTGCCCTTCTCACCTGGCTAGCGGTTTTAGGCACGGACTTTACCTGCGGTCAGGTGTTAAAACCTCACTTTCAGCGTCAGAGGCCTTTGGCAGTGCATTCTAATGTCTATGTTTATGACTACGGCCAAAAAAAGTGGCATTTAACCAAAGAGCCGAGAGGTGCGTCAAAGAGTTATTCACTGCCATCGTGTCATGCGGCTAACGTGGCCTGTGCCGCTACTATTTTTGCCGCTCTTTTCCCCAGAATATCCTTGCTTTTCTGGCTTTTTGCCCTGGCAGTGGCCTATTCCCGAATATATCTGGGTGTTCATTATCCCTTTGATGTTGCCATTGGTTTCCTTATAGGCTATCTCTTCGGAACAGCAGGAAAAATACCTGTGCTACGTGTTTTGCGAGAATGAAAACTTTTTTTAATTCACTCTTTAGTCCGGCAGGTCTTATTTTACTGGTGCTTCTGGCTGGGCGTATTTCTTTTATCCAGCTAATAGGGCTTAATCTCTCTCCAGATGAGGCCTATTACTGGGATTGGTCACGGCATCTTGCCTGGGGTTATTACAGCAAGCCCCCGATGATAGCCTGGATTATTCACGTTTTTACCCATGTTTTGGGTGTAAGTGAATACGGTATCCGTGTGCCAGCGGCCCTTTTTCATACGGCTTATCTTGCCTTTGTTTTTTACCTGGGCAAACTCCTCTTTGACGAGAAAGTCGGCTTTTGGGCCATGGTGGCGGCAGCGGCAAGCCCGCTTGCAGCTGTCTATAGTTTTGTAATGACCATCGATCCGCCTCTTTTCGCCTTCTGGGCCCTGGCCCTTTGTCTGGCCTGGCAAGCAGCTGAAAGCCAAAAGTTTAAAGACTTTTTCTTCCTAGGCATAGTGATAGGGCTGGGATTACTCACCAAACAAACCATGATAGCCTTTCTGGTGTTCTTTTTTGTCTGGCTGGCTTTGAGCCGTGAGAAACGCTCCCTTTTAAAAAGCCCTAAATCCTATCTGGTGGCCTTAATAGTCTTTTTGATGATTCTTCCCAATCTACTCTGGAATGCCAAACACGGCTGGATTACTTTCAAACACACTTCTCACCACTTTGAAGAAGAATGGCTCAACTTTTTGGGGCCTCTTATCTTTCTTGGAGAACAAGCCGGCGTTATTACCCCTATAATTTTCGGGCTTATGCTTTTTGTCTTTGCCCTGTTTTTATCAAAAGAAAAATTGCGAAATAATGAAAAGCTTTTATTTCTCTTTGTGTTCTCCGCTTTACCTCTGGCACTGGTTTTGCCCCTTTCGCTTTTAAGAAAGGTAAATGCCAACTGGCCGTATCCTTTTTACGCCGCGGGCTTTGTGATGCTTTCTGCTTTGGTTTTGCGTGGGTCCTGGGGTGAGAGCCAAAAGCGCTTGGTGCGGGGCTTATTCTTCGCGGGCATAATTCTCGGAATGCTGGTAATGATGGCTACATATCAATTGGCCCGCACCCCAGAAATATTTCCACCAAAGCTTCAAAGGCTCCTTTATAAATTTACTGACTGGCGTGACTTTGCTAGCTGGGTCCAGAAAGAAAGAAAAAACCAGGAACTGGTTATTACCTTGCGAAGGGATTTTGCCTCTGAGCTTGCGTTTTACCTACCTGATAGGCCTCACACCTATACCTTCTGGCAAGGATATGTAAAAAGTCAGTACGATCTGTGGGATGGCCTTCACAAAAGGCTTGGTGAAGATGCTATTTTGGTTCTTTCTTCACGGTCTGAGGCTAAAAGGTACGCTTCCTGTTTTGAAAAATTAGTTTTTCTCGGCCAATATAAAAAAAATATATTTGGCAAAAAACGACAATCTGTTATTTTTAAAGGATACAATTTAAAAATGTGTCCTTACCTGGATAAAAGATGAAGTCATATTTGTTAGTAGGTGCAGGTGGTTTTTTTGGAGCTATAGCCAGGTATTGGGTATCCGGCCTGGCCTTACATTTTTCCACTCGCTTTCCTTTGGGAACTTTAGTGGTAAATGCCCTTGGGTCATTTTTGTTGGGCTTTTTAATGACACTTGCCAGTGAGGCTCTTTTAGTCTCTCCTGAAATGCGCATGTTTTTGGCTATAGGGTTTCTTGGTGCTTTTACTACTTTTTCTACCTTTGCTTATGAAACCAATTCTTTACTTGAAGGTGGGCAGTTTTTTCTTGCTTTTTTAAATGTGGCCATAAGTTTAAGTTTAGGTTTAATTGGAGTAAGGCTTGGCATTTGGGCAGCCAGAACCTTTTTGATTTAATAAGATTATGAATTACAAATTGCTTTCAATTTACATTGATGAAGACGAAAAAGGTGAAAAGGGCCTCTTGTATAAAGAAGTTTTGGCCTTTTTGACGGAAAAAGGAATAGAAGGCGCTACGGTTTTTAAAGGGGTATTGGGCTGGGGGCATGATAAAATTGTCCACACGGTGAGTATCCTGCGCGCTAGTACTGGCCTTCCTTTAAAAATTGAAGTTATTGAAAAAGAAGAGGTTATTGAAACCCTTTTGCCCGAGCTTCAAAAGATTGTTCACAAAGGCCTTATCACCGTTACTGACATAAAAGTTATCCATCGACCTTAAAAACAGCTATTTTCCCACTTTTAAGCCTGAACTTACAGGCCTTGAGGTTTTTAGTAACTTTCAAAACTTCTTTTCCAATAATCACTTTCACGCCGCCAAAAACCTGTTCAAGGGCTTTTACCTCGGCTTGTTTTTCAAATAGCAACACTTTTTCAAAGAGTTTTTTTAACTCTTCCCGATAACTTTCTTCAAGTAATAATAGGTTTTCAAAAGAGAGCTTTATTTTCTCTAATTCTTTTATTTGTTCACGAGTAAGTTTTTTAAGTTTGAGTAAGTTAATACCTTTTTTGAGGGCTTCTCTTAGAAAGGCCTTGTTGCTTTCTATTTTAGCCAGCTTCTCTCGAACTTCTTTTATTTTTTGATCAAGCTCTTCTTCGTATCCAGCGTGGATAATTGTTTCTATATTTGCTCGGCTTCCCAGGATAGCGGCGGTAATATTTCCTCGTGCACAAATCTCACCACCCACAATGCTTCCAATGCCTTCGGTAACAAAAATATCCCCCCCAACTTTTACTTTACTACCAAGGAGATAATCGGTTACCACCAGGTCTTTTTTTATTTCAAGGGTTGAATATTCAACCGCGCCTATTCGGGCCTGGCCAGCGCAAAAAACTTTAACCTTTTCTCCTATAACCAACCCTTCGATTAAAAGATTTCCATAAACTTCTATGCTGGTTTCATCTTCTACGTTACCGAGAATTTCTAAGTCTCCTTCTACTAAAACTTTAAAGCCCCGTTTTACGTCTCCTGAAATAATTAATTTTTCTCCGTAGAAGCGAATATTTCCTACATCCCAGTCAACATCGCCATGGATATATAGCTCGGGATGGATTTCTAGGTGTTGGCCGAAGACCTTTATGACTCCGCTGGTTTTGGCAAAATATGTCTGGCTTTTAGGGTCAAAGCCTACATTTTCGTTAGTTTTAATGGTAAGGTCTCTACCGGTTTTGGCGGGGATTTCTTTTCCGAAAACTGTAACCCCTGGGGTACCAGAAGTAGGAGGTGTTTTAACGGCTATTTCCTGGCCCTTTCTTACGCAAAAAATGCCCTTTTGTTCACGATAATCTATTTGCTCTTCGTCTTCTTTAGTTTCTTTTTCAAATTCTACTAGCCATTCCAGAGAGGCATCTTCTCCGTGTTCGGGAAGCTTCCCTCTGGCAAGGATCAATCTTTCTCCTTCCCACACTGGTTCGTGAAGAAGGCCATACACTACGCCTTTTTCTTTGAGTAATTTTACCAGTTCTTGGTGTTCTTCAGGGCTTATGTCCCTTTTGGGAACAACAGCCTCCAGATAGACACACTGGTGATCCTGGCTCAAATAGAGCAAAAAGTCTCCGTTTAGGACAGGTAGTCCTTCTTTGGGGAAATCAGAATGGATGCTCATATTTAATTATTCGGCATCTTTTAGGAATTTCGCAAATAAGGACTTGATATTGGGAGCGAAGTCCTCTTACGCGTTTATGGTAAGGGACAGGCAAAACTTTTTAAATGGCTGAACTTGAAGTAAACTCTCCTTAAGCTACTACGAAGGAGGTAGGCCATGGCCAAAAAGCGTGCTCATGTCTATATTTCGGGGTTAGTCCAGGGGGTGTGGTTCAGGGCTTACACCAAAGAAGAAGCTGAAAAGCTCGGCCTTAAAGGCTGGGTGCGCAATCTCCCCGACGGCCGGGTGGAGGCGGTTTTTGAAGGCGATGAGGAGGCCGTAGAGGCCATGATAAAGTGGTGCCACAAGGGTTCACCTATGTCTCGGGTAGAAAAAGTCGAAGTTATAGAGGAACCCTACACTGGCGAGTTTGATAAGTTTGAGATAAGGTACTAGCCATGATTAACGAAGAAAGGCTTAAGCAATTTTTTCTGGAGCTGGCCCACATAGAAAGCCCTTCGCGCCGCGAAGGGGCTATCGCCCGATATCTACAAGAAAAGTTTGAGGCCTTAGGAGCCCAGTGCCTTTTTGATGACTCGGCTCCTCGTACAGGCTCCGAGGTAGGAAATCTCGTAGTTAAGCTTAGCCCTTCGTCCAGGGCCAGAGTCTTTTTAGCCGCGCACATGGACACCGTTGAACCTACGGATTCTCCCAAGATCATCTTTACTAACGGGGTTTTTAAAAGCGATGGCCGCACCATCTGTGGTGCTGATGATAAAAGCGCTATCGCCATTTTTCTAGAGTTAGCCCACGTGATAAAAGAAAACAAGCTTTCCTTTCCCGTTGAATTTGTTTTTACCACCTGCGAGGAAATAGGCCTTTTAGGGGCCAAACACCTTGACTATAGCCTACTTTCAGCACCCTTTGGTTATGCCCTGGATAGCGTAGATCCATTAGAACTGATTAACAAAGCACCGGAGGCCATAAGATTTACCATCAAAGTTCTAGGTAAGGCCGCCCACGCCGGTATTAACCCTGAGGCTGGTATTAACGCCATAAAAATTGCCTCAGAGGCCATTGCGGGCATTACCCTTGGCCGTATAGATGAAGAGACTACCGCCAACATCGGCACTATTAAGGGTGGGAAGGCCACCAATATTGTCCCTGCAGAGGTAGTTGTTGAAGGTGAGGTAAGGAGCCATAATCGGGAAACACTTAAGGCCCAGTGGCAGCATATCATTTCAAGCTTTGAGGAGGCGGTTAAGGTCTATCCCAGACAGGAAAAAGATTTGCCAAAAATTCATTACGACAAAGTGAAAGATTATCCCCTTATGTATGTCAGCGAAAAACACCCGGTCATAAAAACAGCCCTTAAAGCGGCTAACAATTTAGGGCAAAAGCTTCGTATTTCTACCACCGGGGGTGGCTCTGACGCCAACATTTTTAACGACAAAGGTTTTCCCTGTGTCATCCTGGGCACCGGGATGAAAAAGGTCCACACCACCGAGGAATGTCTACCTTTTGACGAATTTTTATTGGCGGCTCGTCTTAGTCTCGAGATTCTGAAAGAGGTGGGAGGATAACGCGCACCCTGGCCCCGCCTTCCTCACGGTTTTCAAGGATTAGTTCTCCGCCGTGGAAAAGTACTATCTGGCGACTAACCGCTAATCCCAGGCCGGTACCTCCAGGTTTGGTTGAATAAAAAGGACGAAACAGGTCTTTTACTCTATCTTCGGGGATACCCGGGCCAGAATCTTCCACGATAATTTCTGCACCTTTTTCCGTTAGTTCCGTGCGAACTTTTATTTCACCCTCTTCAGGGGTGGCTTCCCAGGCGTTATTCAGAATGTTCCATAAGACTTGCTTTATCTTTTCTGGGTCTGCCGAAATTTTTATGGGTTGTTCGGCTAGTTCTACTGTAAATTTTTGTTTTCGAGCCTTGAATTGGTTTTCCGCCATCCGGGTTACTTCTTTTACCAGGGCGTTGACATCAACTACCTCACGCACCACCTGAATTTTCTTGGTTTTGGCCAGCATGTTCTGTAAAATCTTTTCAAGCCTAGCCGTCTCTGAAAGAACCATCTGAGCCCTTTTAGAAAGAGTAGGGTTATTTTTGGCGAATTCACAAAGAATTTCTGAGGCCAGTTTCAGGCTGGTTAAGGGATTTTTAATTTCGTGGGCAATGCTTGCCGCCAACTGAGCCGTGGTAGAAAGCCTTTCTGCCTCTAGCAGGCGCTGCTGGTATTCTTTAATCTCCTGGGACATCTGATTAAGGGCTCGGGCGAGGCTTTTTACTTCAGCAGGCCCCTTTTCCGGAATCTTTTTCCACTTTCCGCGGCCAATCTGTCTGGTCTCTTCTGCTAGTTCTTCCAAAGGTTGAGTTATAGAGCGGCTAAGTAGCCAGCTCACCACCAACATAAACACTAGTCCAGCAAAAGAAGTATAAATTAAGCCAAATATGAGATTTGCTTTAATCTGTTCTTCAGTAGTGGTGGGTAAAAGTATGCCAAAATAAGCTGAGATGTCTTTAGTCAACTTGGCTTCAAAGAGAATAAAACGGTATTTCTGATTGTTGAGAGTTATTTTTTTTACTATTGGTCCTGCTTTTAAGGTTTCAAGTTCTTCTTTAGTAAGTTTTTTTAATGCTTGAGGGATAGCTTCTTTTTTTATAGAAGATAATAACAAATCTCCAGCCTTACTGTATATGAAAATTTCACCACCAACGATTCTTTTGAGACTCAATATAGCTTGGTCATTTATTTCTTTATTTTGATCTAAAACAATATAGACAAGCCGTTTGGCATTTTTAGTTGCTAGATCATCAAGTATTTCTGAGGTAAAGGTAATGGAAGTATAAGCAAAGTAAATGCTTATGAAAAGAAATAGAAAGAAGTAAGCAATAATTAGCCTTTTAAACATAAAAATGACCTAATTTTTAAAGTTTGAGACTGCTTCGCTTCGCTCGCAGTGACAAATATAGTAAGTGCTCGCAGTGACTACATGGTGGATGGCCAATGGCTGCTGGCCACTGGTAATATTACGGAGACTGCTTTGCCTGTCCCGAGCGTAGCGAAGGGATCTCCCTAAAAGGTCTTCGCAGTGACAAGTAAGGGTGTCATTGCGAGGCTGCTGCGTTATTTTTTTTAGGTCATTGCGAGGCTGCGTTAGCAGCCGAAGCAATCTCACGAGGAGGTACAAAGTACCAAAGAAGTGGCCCAACCGGGTCATTACGAGGAGCGCGAATGCGCGACGAAGTGATCCCTCAGGGTCATTACGAGGAGGCACGAAGTGCCGACGAAGTAATCTCGGTCCCGAACGTGGGCATCGGAGTCTTAGAGATCGCCACGGCGACTGAGTCGCTTCGCGACAGGGACTGCTTTGCTTCGCGCGCAGGGATTCCGAAATTGTCATCTGTTTTATACTCCCCGTAATAAGAATGTTTCTTTTATTAAGTTTTGTAATTCGTAAAAGCTCTTTACATGGAAATCGGCCTCTAAGTTTGGATTCTTAAAGGCCACTAAAGGCACATTCAAAGCTTTAGTCAATTTATAATCTACTTCGGTATCTCCCACATAAAGCACCTCTTTGGGCGTTACCCTGAAATGATCAAGTATCATTTTTAGGGCCTCAGGGTGTGGTTTAGGCTTGGGAGACACCAAGGCAGTTACCACTAGGTCAAAAAACGGCTCGTAATTAAAAATTTCCAACAGGCGCCCCATGGTGGTGGTTCTATTCGTGGAAATAGCGGTTTTAACCGGCGGGCGGATGCTTTTTACCAGTTCTTCAAGGCCGGGCTCTGGTTTCATTAAATGAATAAATTTTTCGTAATTCAGGCTTTTTTGAAACTCAAGGGCCTTATCTATCAACTCGGGCTGGTTTCTGAAGAGATAGCGCACTGAGTTTTCCGCGGTTTGCATATGGACGACTTCAAGCTCTTCTTCAGAGAGGGGAGGGCGCCCCATGGCCTCACAGATGGCGTTGTAATAGGCCCGGTTCGCCTCCCGCGAATCAAAAAGGACGCCGTCACAGTCAAAAACCAGGAGTTTTAATACGCCTCTAGCTTCCATTTCCCGTTCTCAATCTTCACGATAATCATGGAGTCAACGTCAAGGCCACAGTGATCCTTGGGGCTTAGGCGATAAATACCCGAAACTCCAACGTAACCGTTAATCTTTTCAAGGGCGTCACGGATACCTTCACGGTCAGGGCCGGCTTTTTTCATGGCCAAAACTAAAAGATTTACCGCGTCCCAGGCGTAGCCTGAGTGGGTGTTAATGGGGAATTTCTTATCAAGCTTATAGACTTCCTTGTAAAGATAAACAAAGCGGGCGATAACGGGTTTTTGGGGGTCGGAATCAGGAAGTTGCTCCCAGGCCATAAGTTTGGTTGAAGGCATAAGGTTGCCTTCAGCGGCTGGCCCGGCTAACTCAATGTATTTAGGGTCAGGCAAGCCGTGGCACTGGAAAAGAGGCACTTTGATTCCCAGGCGCTTCACGTCTTTGGCCACGTTGGCGCCAGCGGGGCCAATGGTCCAGCAGATGATCACCTGGGGATTTTTGGCCATTAGGCGCCTTAGCTGGCCGCTCATGTCGGTATCCGTGGGGTTAAAACTTTCTTCCCCTACGATAGTCAAACCAAACTCTGGAGCCAGTTTCTTTAGCCAGCGACGGCCATCTTGCCCGAAGCCGTCAGAGGCCGTAAGAATGGCCACCCGCTTTAACCCCTTTTCTTTGAGATAGATATAGATTTTTTTAACAGCGGTAGAGGAACGCTGGGGGGCCTTAAAAATAAAACGTGCGGTACCGAAGCGGCCGCCTTCCATAATGACCGGGTCTCCACCCACCGTCATAACAATGGGCACACGGGCCCTTTCTACAATGGGTTTTATAGCCATGCCGGTGCCGGTGCGCGTGGGGCCAATCAGGGCCACTACCTTTTCTACCTCAATAAGGCGTTTTACCGCCATGACGGCCTTGGTAGGGTCTCCTTCGGTGTCAGCCATGATGAGTTTTATAGGCCGCCCGTTTATGCCTCCCTGTTTGTTGATTTCCGCCACTGCCATTTCCGCCACCAGCTTGGTAGGCGTGCCGATAAAGGCCGCCGGGCCTGAAAGGGCAAAAAGCGCCCCAATTTTTATAGGTTCTTTTTCCGCGGCCTGAAGAGGTGCACTAAACCCCAAAGCCAACACTAAAATAGCCAACAAAAGCTTTTTCATCTCTACCTCCTCTAATGTTTTCGGGTTAAGACGTATTGGGCAATGTCTATTAATAGATCTCTCGCCGGAGAAGGTTCAAACTTAGCGAGCTCTTGGCAGGCTTTTTCTACGTATTCTTTAGCCCTATCGTGAGTGGCTGAAAAGGCGTCATATTTTTTCATTAACTCACAGGCGCGCTTGAAATTTTCAGGAGTAGCCGCTTCTTTTTCTTTTATGAGGGCGATGAGTTCTTCGCGGTCGGTAGGCTCGGCGCGTTCCATGGCGATGATGTAAGGTAAAGTGACCTTGCCTTCTTTAAAGTCCGTGCCGATGTCTTTTCCGGTTTCGTCTTTTACACCAAGGTAGTCAAGCAAGTCATCGGTTATCTGAAAGGCGTAACCGAGGTAAGTACCAAAGGCTTTAAGGGCCGGGCGCTCCCAGCTATTCCCTCGGGCGTAAATGGCCCCTACTTCACAGGCCGCAGCCATAAGGGCCGCTGTTTTCCGGAAAATCACGTCAAAATATTTTTCTTCCGTGAGCTCTACGTTATCAAGGTTAATTAGCTGGAGGACCTCACCCTCACTCATCAGGGTGGTGGTCTGCGAGATGACGTCAAGCACGTCCATATTACCTTCTTCTACGGCGATGCGAATGGCCCTGGAATACAAGAAGTCTCCCACCAGAATAACCGCCTGATTACCCCAGAGATGATGGGCGGCCTTGCGGCCGCGGCGGAATTTGGCGCCGTCAACCACGTCGTCGTGAAGAAGGGTAGCGGCATGCAGGTATTCAAAAAGCACTGAGAGGCGGTAGGTCTTGGCGCTTGTTGGCTCACCGCAAAGGCGGGCTGAAAGCACCATGAGAAGGGGCCTTAGCCTCTTGCCTCCGGCGAACAAAATATGGCGGCTGACTTCGTTTATAAAAGGCACGTAAGAGGCGAAGTTTTGCGAGAGAGTCTCTTCTATTTTTTCCAGGTCAGGCGCGATAGCGGCAATAATTTCCTGTTTCGTCCTCATAGGGCCTCCATTTTTTGGGTCACTTTAGCAGAAATTTTTGCTGAAATAAACTTTAAGTTAGTCTATATTTCAGGCAGAAACACGAGGAGGCCAATAATGAGACCTAAAAAAATTGTCCTGGCTTATTCAGGCGGGCTTGATACTTCTATAATCCTTAAGTGGCTTAAAGAGACTTACGGTTGTCCGGTGGTGGCGTATTGTGCCAATATCGGCCAGGAGGAAGACTGGGAAGCCGTAAAAGAAAAGGGCCTGGCTACCGGAGCTGAAGAGGTCATCATTCGTGATTTGCGTGAAGAATTCGTTAAAGACTTCGTTTTCCCGGCCCTTAAGGCCAATGCCGTTTACGAAGGAGGGTATCTTCTCGGCACATCTTTGGCCAGGCCTTTGATTGCCAAAGAGCAGGTAAAGATCGCGAAGGAAGTGGGTGCTGACGCTGTAGCCCACGGAGCCACCGGCAAAGGGAATGACCAGGTGCGCTTTGAACTCACTTACATGGCGCTGGCCCCGGATTTAAAAATCATAGCTCCCTGGCGCGAGTGGGAATTCAATGGTCGCGAAGACCTCATAGCCTTTGCTGAAAAACACGGCATCCCGGTGCCGGTTACCAAAGAAAAGCCTTATTCCATTGACGCCAATCTCTTTCACACCAGCTACGAGGGCGGCATCCTTGAAGATCCTTGGCAGGAGCCGCCTGATGACATGTTTCAGATGACCGTCTCCCCGGAGAAGGCCAAAGACGAGCCAGAGTATCTTGAAATTTACTTTGAAGAAGGAGAGCCCAGGGCCATAAACGGCGAAGAACTAACGCCAGCAGCTCTTTTAGAAAAACTTAACAAAATTGCCGGGGCTCACGGTATCGGCCGGGTGGACATGGTGGAAAACCGCTTTGTAGGCATAAAAAGCCGCGGTGTCTATGAAACCCCCGGGGGCACGGTGCTTCACGTGGCGCATCGGGCTCTAGAGCATCTCACTATGGACCGTGAAGTCATGCATTTAAGAGACAGCCTCATGCCGCGTTTTGCCGAGATGATTTACTATGGCTTCTGGTACGCTCCCGAAATGCAGGCCCTTGTAGCCTTCATTAACGAGAGCCAGAAAAACGTCACCGGTACCGTGCGCTTAAAACTTTACAAAGGAAATGTTATGGTAGTTGGGCGCAAAAGCCCTAAATCTCTTTACTTACAGGAACTGGCCACTTTTGAGGCTGACACCCTTTACAACCAAAAAGACGCCGAAGGCTTTATCAAGCTTCAGGGCCTTCGCCTCAAAGTCAAGGCCATGATTGAGAAAAAACTAATTTAGGGAGGTTAGTATGAAAATATTTGTGGATACAGCGGTGCTTGAAGAAATTAAAGCCGTAAAAGAAATGGGGATACTTGATGGGGTAACTACGAATCCCACGCTGGTTTCTAAAACCGGTAAACCCTGGAAAGAGGCCATCCTTGAAATTTTAAAAGAAGTGCCTGACAAGCCGGTTTCCGTAGAGGTGATAGCCACTGATTGCGAAGGCATTAAGAAAGAGGCCAAAGAGCTGGCGAAACTTGGTCCGAACGTAGTGGTAAAAATCCCCTGCATTGAAGAGGGCTTGAGGGCTATTTCGGAGATGCACCGCGAAGGGGCCAAGGTGAAAACCAACGTAACCCTTGTTTTTTCACCCCTTCAGGCCCTTCTCGCCGCCAAAGTAGGCGCTACTTATGTATCTCTTTTTATCGGCCGCATTGATGACATCTCTTACGACGGCATGCAGGTGGTGGAAGAAATAGTTGATATTTATAACTTCTATGGTTTTGAGACCGAGATTATCGCCGCGAGCATCAGGCACGTGGACCATGTGCGCCGCTGCGCTGCTCTGGGCGTAGATATTGCCACTATCCCGTTTAAGGTTATCAAACAGATGTACCGCCATCCTTTGACGGATAAAGGTCTTGAGCGCTTCCTAGAAGATGCTCAAAAGGCCGGTATAAGCATTTAGCTGTGAGGCTACCTTACGACTAAAACTATGCTTGATTTAAGCGTAAAAGTAGCGGGGGTTACCTTTAAAAATCCGGTGCTTTTGGCTTCGGGTACCTGGGGCTTTGGGGAGAAGCTCAAAAGTTATCTTGACCTTTCGACTCTGGGTGGCCTGGTCTCCAAAGGAATTTCTCTTAAGCCAAGAGAAGGGAACCCTCCGCCAAGGCTTGCGGAAACGCCGTGTGGTTTGATAAACGCTATCGGCCTTGAAAACCCCGGAGTAGAGGTATTTAAAAAGCATATTCTGCCTCAATTGCTGGCATTTAAAACTCACCTGTTGGTAAATATTTTCGGCGAAACGATAGACGAATTTCTAGGGGTAGCTGAGGCCTTAAAAGACGAACCTATTACCGGGCTTGAGTTAAATATCTCCTGTCCTAACGTGGCCAAAGGCGGGCTTGCCTTTGGCCACGACCCGGCCACTGTTAAAACCCTGGTAGAAGAGATAGGAAAAATCTATTCAGGCTTTTTAGTGGTGAAATTGCCTCCGGTGGGCCCTGTTCTGGATGTGGCCCGTGTTGCTCTTGAATCCGGGGCTGATGCCCTGACCGTGGCTAATACCTATCCGGCGCTGGCAGTTGATCTTGCAAGTCGCCGTCTGGCCCTTGGCCGGGGAACAGGCGGCCTTTCCGGCCCGGCTATAAAACCCCTTACCCTCAAGCTGGTTTATGACCTTTATCGTGAATTAAAAGCACCTATCTTTGGCTGTGGGGGTATAACTTCAGGAAAAGACGTGCTGGAGTATATCCTCTGCGGGGCTGCGGCCGTACAGGTGGGCACCGCCACCCTCCTTGACCCTCAAAATCCGGCCAAAATCCTTACCGAAATAGAAGAAGAGCTTAAAAAGCTGGGCGAGACCAATCTCGGTAATTTATTGGCTGCGCTCAAGTATTGATCGGTCAATAATTTCTTATGCATTTGTGCTTCTGGGAGAATAAAGGGATTGACATTGGTAAATAAGGTTTTTACACTTTAATTGCCTGCCAAAAAGTTTATTCTTTGCTCTCCAGTTGAGCCTTCCTTTTGGGCAGGCATCAAAATTTCAAAAATTAATAGAGGTGGTTAGCAATGCCAGAAACACAAGAAACTTTAAAAGAAGCAGAAATTGTCGAAGAAAAGGATTCTCAGGAAGCTACTCCAGAAGAACAGCCAGAAAACCCAGAAGAAATGCCTGAAGAAAAAAAGGAAGTTCCTCCGCCGCTTAGTCTAACAGAGTTGCGTAAAAAGTCTCTTGCTGAATTGCAAGAGCTGGCTCAACAATATGGCCTTCAGGGCCCACTTTCCATGCGCAAGCAGGAGATAATTTACGCTATTATTCAGGCCCATCTAGAGCTTGGTGGTGAAGTCCGCGGAGAGGGTGTCCTTGAGGTCCTCCCAGAGGGTTTTGGTTTCTTGCGCTTTCCTGATTATAGCTATCTCCCCGGGCCTGATGATATTTACGTTTCTCCTTCTCAGATAAGGCGTTTCAATTTGCGTACCGGAGATACCATTTTTGGTCTTATCAGGCCGCCTAAAGAAGGTGAACGCTATTTTGCGTTACTCAAGGTTGAAAAAATAAACTTTGAAGATCCTGAAAAGGCCCGTTACAAAATTCCTTTTGATAACTTAACACCTATTTATCCTAACGAATGGCTGCGCCTGGAAACCGACCCTGACAACTTTTCTACGAGAATAATTGACCTTTTCGTTCCCATTGGTAAGGGCCAGCGCGGGCTTATTGTGGCGCCACCGCGTACGGGGAAAACCATGCTCCTCCAGAATATCGCTAACGGTATTGTGCGTAACCATCCTGAAGTTTATCTCATTATCCTTCTTATTGACGAACGCCCTGAAGAAGTGACGGATATGGAAAGAAGTGTGCCCAATGCTGAGGTAGTAAGCTCCACCTTTGACGAGCCACCCCAGCGTCACACTCAGGTAGCGGAAATGGTCGTAGAAAAGGCCAAGCGCTTAGTAGAACACGGCCGTGACGTGGTTATCTTGCTTGATAGTTTGACGAGGCTTGCCCGGGCTTATAACACCGTGGTGCCTTCAAGTGGTAAGCTTCTTTCCGGTGGTATTGATGCTAACGCCCTTCACAAGCCGAAGAGGTTTTTCGGGGCAGCCCGAAACATAGAAGAGGGCGGAAGCCTGACTATCATTGCCACTTGCCTGGTAGATACCGGTAGCCGTATGGACGAGGTAATTTTTGAAGAATTCAAAGGTACAGGTAATATGGAGATTCACCTGGACCGTAAACTGGCTGATCGCCGTATCTGGCCGGCCATTGATATCCATAAAAGCGGTACGCGTAAGGAAGAACTCCTCGTGCCGCAAGAGGTGCTTAACCGGGTATGGATTCTTAGGAAGCTACTTTCTCCCCTTAATCCGGTTGATTGTATGGAATTTTTACTTGACAAGATGAAAGATACCAAAAACAATGCAGAGTTCTTAGCGGCCATGAACCGTTAAGCTTGCTAAGGACGCTATAAATTATTTAAATTTAAATATTAAAGTTAAAAGCTTAGGAGGTTTTAGAAAATGAAAAAGGGAATTCATCCTGAGTATTATCCGAAGGCGGTGGTGCGCTGCGCTTGTGGCAATGAAATTATCGTAGGCGCTACTGTTCCAGAAATTAAAGTGGAGGTATGTTCCAAATGTCATCCGTTTTACACGGGTGAGCAGCGCATACTTGACACTTCTGGTCGCGTAGAAAAATTTAAGAAAAAATACGCTGATTTTTATAAAAAAATGGAAAAAGAAAACAAGTAAGCTATGAGTTTTGCGGCCCATTATCTCAAGAAATTAGACGAAGTTGAAAAGCGCTTTGAAGAGCTTACCGCTCAGCTGGGAGATCCAGCGGTGGTAAACGATAGGGATAAATATACCCAGATTGCCAGAGAACATTCAGACCTTTCTGAAATTGTAGAAACTTACCGTCGCTACAAGAAAGTCCTTAAAGACATAGCTGACAATAAAGAACTTTTGGAAGACGCTGACGAAGAAATAGCCAAGCTGGCACGTGAGGAGTTAAAAGAGCTTGAGGCTGAGCGGGAGGCTCTGGAGAAGCGTCTCATGCTCCTTCTGGTTCCCAAAGACCCAAACGACGAAAAGAATATTATGCTTGAGATAAGGGCAGGTACTGGTGGCGAAGAGGCGGCTCTTTTTGCTGCGGATCTTTTCCGTATGTATAGCCGCTATGCCGAACGCAAAGGCTGGGAAGTAGAAATTCTTGACGTGAATCCAACTGGGCTTGGTGGCTTCAAGGAAATTATCGCCATGATAAAAGGGAAGGGTGCTTATAGCCGCCTGAAATACGAAAGCGGAGTCCACCGGGTGCAGCGTATTCCGGAGACTGAAAGCGGCGGTCGTATTCATACCTCTGCCGTTACGGTGGCGGTGCTCCCTGAGGCTGAAGAAGTTGACGTAGAAATCCGCCCTGAGGATTTAAAGATTGACACCATGCGTGCTAGTGGTGCTGGTGGCCAGCACGTTAATAAAACCGAAAGTGCCGTACGCATTACCCATATCCCTACGGGAATTGTTGTTTATTGCGCTAACGAGCGTTCTCAGCACCAGAACCGCGCTAAGGCCATGCAAATTTTGCGTACCCGCCTCTATGAAATAAAGCTACGCGAACAGGAAGAAAAAATCCGGGCTGAACGCCGTAGCCAGGTAGGCAGCGGTGACCGCAGTGAACGTATAAGAACCTATAACTTCCCGCAAAACCGCATTACCGATCACCGTATTGGTTTAACCCTTTATAAGCTTGAACAGGTGCTTGACGGCGACCTTGATGACATTATTGACAGCCTCATTACTTACTATCAGACCGAGGCCTTAAAAGAACACGAGCAGGTAGAAGAGGCCGCCTGATGAAGGCTTTTATAGAGGACTATCGTTTTGGCAATATCGTTATTCAGGGTAAGGCCTATAACAGCGATGTAAAAATAATTGACGGCGTAGTAAAACCTAACTGGTGGCGCAAAGAAGGCCACCGTCTTTATCCGGAAGACATTGCTGATATTCTTGAGTCAGGTTGTAAAACTTTGATTGTTGGCACCGGGGCTTACGGGGTTATGAAGGTTGACCCGTCTGTTAAACAAGCCTGTTCTGAACGTGGCATAAAACTTGAGGCCTATAAAACGGCTGAGGCCGTCAAAAGATTTAACGAACTAATAGCCCAGGGTGAAAAAGTAGCTGGTGCCTTCCATTTAACCTGTTAACTGTCAGGTCCCGTTTAATTCCGTACTCATAAAAAGTTAACTTTGTTTAAAACTGCTATTTTTCTCTTTTATTAAATTATTTCTGAATCATTTTGGAAGGTAGATAAAAGACTATATCTGGGAAAAGAACAAGAATAACCACCATGGTAATCATTATTAAAAAGAAAGGAAAAGTGGCTTTTAGTATAGTGTATATATCTTCACCTGAAATTCCCTGAATAACGAATAGGCTAAATCCTACTGGCGGTGTTATTTGAGATAACTCTACCATTATTACTAAAAATATACCAAACCATAGTGGGTCAAAACCAGAAGCTACTACTATTGGTAGAACAATAGGCAAGGTCATTACTACTATAGAAATGCCATCTAAAATCATTCCTAAGAAAAGATACATAAGGCCAAGAACTAAAATAAGTATATGAGGAGAAAGATGAAGAGAGACTATATATTCAGTTAAGGCTTGGGCTATTCCAATAAACACGACCACTTGAGAGAGAAAAGCAGCAGCCATTATGATGAAACAAATCATACAAGTAGTTTTTACGGCACTAAAAAGAGACTCCTTAAAATTTTGCCAGTTTAAATTTCTATAAATTAAAGCTAATAAATAAGAACCAGCAACACCTATGGCCGCCGCTTCTGTAGGCGTAGTATAGCCTAAATAAATTCCACCAAGAATTATAAATATCAAAAATAAAACCGGAATTATATCTTTTAAGCGTATAATTTTTTCTTTAAGAGTATATTCTTCTTCTGTTTTTGGCGTTACGTCAGGTTTTATAAGAGCAACTAACATAATATAGCCTGAATACATACTAGCTAAAATGAGGCCAGGAATAATACCTGCTACAAAAAGTTTGCCTATAGAAGTATCAGAAAGAACTCCATAAACTATCATGATTAAGCTAGGCGGAATTAAAAAACCTAATGTGCCTGCACCAGCCAGAGACCCTATAGCTAAGTTTTTATCATATCCTCTTTTGGAAAGTTCGGATAAAGTTATTTTCCCTACTGTAGCGGTAGTGGCAGCGCTTGAGCCTGATACAGCTGCAAATAAAGAGCAGGCTACTACGTTTATATGTAAAAGTTTTCCTGGGATTTTAGTTAACCAAGGCAAAAGACCATTTAATAGCCTGGTGGATATAGCTGTTCTATAAAGGATTTCTCCCATTAATATAAAAAGAGGTAAGGCAGTCAATGACCAAGAGTTTAGACTATTCCAAACAGAATTAGCAATTAATCCTCCTATCTTTTCCCATATAGATATAGTAGGAGGTAGATTAAATTTATATAAAAGCATGCCGCATATAGCAGATAAAAATAAAGAAAAACCTATCCAAAGGCCGGATAGAAGTAGAAAAAACATAATCCCAAAAACAACTATAGCTAACATTAAGGGATCAGATATCATCGGGGTATTCCTTTAGAAATATTTTGGAGAAGTTTTGCCAAAACTTGAAGAGCAAAAGTCAAAAAGCCAACTGGTAAAGCTATTTGAGGAATAAATAGAGGAGTTTCAGCAATGGTATCAGCTCTCATATCAAGATGATAACTTTCTAAAACCATGAGTAAGGAATGATAAAAAATGAATAAAAGAACTATAAAGGCCAAAAAAAGAGATATGTTTTCAAGTATCCATCGAAATTTTCTGTTTAATCTAAAGAGTAAGATATTAATTCTGATATGAGCGTTTTCTTTAAACGTATAGGAAAGTCCTAACATTACTAGCCAGACAAACATGTAAGCACTAAATTCATCACAAACTAAAGTGGAAGTATTAAAAACAGCTCTAAGAAAGACTTCAACAAGAATAAATAATGTTATTAAAAGAAAAAATAAAGAAGACAAAGCGGCACCAAAATTTGATGCCGCTTCTATTATTTTTGTTAACTTCTTCATAGTTTACTTGGAAATATACTTTTCCAATATTTCTTTTTCTTTAGGAGTACATTTTTTCATGAAATCTTTGATTAT
This sequence comes from Thermodesulfatator indicus DSM 15286, assembly GCF_000217795.1. Lineage (NCBI taxonomy): Bacteria > Pseudomonadati > Thermodesulfobacteriota > Thermodesulfobacteria > Thermodesulfobacteriales > Thermodesulfatatoraceae > Thermodesulfatator > Thermodesulfatator indicus. Next base: position 577,339 of record NC_015681.1, on the reverse strand, counting down.
TTTTAGAGCAGCCTTATCCATAGCTTTCATGAGTTCAGGAGTAGCATCTTCTATTATCATTCCATGCTGTTTTAGTATTTCCGCAGCTTCAAAATATCTCTTTTTAGAATTCTGCCATTGTCTATTTTCAATTTCTTGGGCTGCTTTCAACATGGCCTGCTGTTGTTCTTTAGACAAAGATTTCCAGTAATCTAAATTGATAGTGACCATATTTAGAGGAAAAGCATAGTAAATATTGGTAAAATATTTTAAAACTTCCCAGAACTTGCCATTTTTAGCGGATTCTGTAGAGGTAAGAACAGAGTCAATTACCCCAGTACGTAATGCAGAGTAAACTTCTCCCCAAGGCATAGATACAGGAGAAGCTCCTAATTCTCTTAAGAACTTGGCTCCGTTTTTATCGTAAGTTCTGGTCTTCAGCCCTTTAAGATCTTCGACTGTTCTAATCGGTTTTTTAGTAACTAAACCACTGGGCGGCCAAGGAGCCGCGTATAAAAATACCTGGTTCCATTTTAAGGCAGCTCTTTTGTATAAGGGTTTACAATCTTCATAAAGCTGCCTTGCTTCTTCAAAATTTGATACCAAGCGCGGAAGAGAACTTATTCCAAAAACATGTTCACTTCCTGCTACCACTCCCATCAATATGTCAGACATTGGGACCTGGGCATCTTTAACTGCTTTCAATAGTTCTGGACCTTTAAAGCCCAAGCTCCCGCCAGGATGAACTACTATTTTGACCGTGCCGTTAGAGTACTTTTCTACTAGTTTGGCAAACTCCATTGCTCCTTGCGTATGAAAACTGGTAGGGCCGTAAATAGCGTTTAGATCCAATTTAATCGTCTTCCCTAGCACTATTCCGGGAATCGTGAGAAAGGCCAAAAAAAGAAGCAAAAATCTTTTGAAAATCATGTTAACCTCCTTATTTATTTTTGTTTTCCATAACCTCCGCCACCTGGTGTTTCAATACGAACTTTATCTCCTGCTTTAAGATTTATGTGAAACTTACCAGGCATTTTTTTCCATTCACCTTTTACAAAAATCATATTTTTACCAGCTTTTCCTGGTTCTCCTCCGTTAAGTCCATATGGAAGGAATTTACGCCGTTCGCTTAATACTGTAACTTCGGCATCTTTGAGAATTTTGATCATTCTTATTATTCCATCTCCGCCTTTATAGAGCCCTTTTCCTCCAGAATTATTTCTTATGGAATACTCTTCTACCATTAAAGGATAAGAAAACTCCAAGGCTTCTATAGGAGTATTTAAAGTATTAGTCATATGAGAATGAATGGCGGATTCTCCATCAGAAAATGCGCTTGCCCCCATTCCTCCTCCAATGGTTTCATAATAAGTAAAAGCGGTTTCGTTTTCATCGATTCCGCCAATGGTGATATTGTTCATAGTGCCTTGTGAAGCTGCAGGAATTTTTTCCGGCAAAGCTTTTGATAAAGCCCCTAAAAGAACATCTACTAGCCTTTGAGATGTTTCTACGTTTCCTCCAGCCACAGCAGCTGGAAAACTTGCATCTACTATAGTTCCCTTTTTAGTTATAAGTTTTATAGGTCTTAAAAGACCTGCATTGGTAGGAATATCTTCATTAATAAGAGATCTAAATACATATAACGCTGTCGATAACGCTATAGAATAGACACTATTTATGCTTCCTTTTACTTGAGGATCACTTTCCGAAAAATCTATAGTTACATTGTCTCCATAAATTTTTATTTTTACTTTTATTTTTATATTTTCTTTGTTAACTCCATCATCATCCATATAGTCTTCAAACTCATAAATTCCATCTTTGATTTCCTTTAAGTAAGATCTTAGTATTTTTTCAGAATAGTCTATTAAAAATGAGGCATATTGTTGTACTTTTTGAAGTCCGTATGAATTTATTAATTCTAAAACCCTTCTGATTCCTGTTAAATTTGCCATTATTTGGGCAGCAAAATCACCTTCTCTTTCATAAGGTGTTCTTACATTGTTGAGAATAAAATCCATTAAGGATTGCTCAATTTTTCCTTTTCTTACTATTTTAAGAGGAGGTATAATTAGACCTTCTTGAAATATTGACGTAGAAAGAGGCATTGAGCCAGGAGTCATCCCTCCTATATCAGCATGATGTGCCCTGTTAGCTACATAAAAAATAGGGCCATTGTCTTCCAAAAAAACAGGAGCTACAATAGTAACGTCAGGAAGATGTGTTCCTCCTTTAAAGGGATCATTTAATATAGCCATATCACCAGGGTTTAGTTGAAGCTTAGTAATAATAGATTTGATGCTTAAAGGCATGGAGCCTAAATGGACGGGAATATGAGCAGCTTGAGCTATCATGTCTCCATTTTGATTAAATATAGCACAAGAAAAATCCCTTCTTTCTTTTATATTAGGTGAAAAAGCTGTTCTATTTAGAGTAACCCCCATTTCTTCAGCAATAGAAGTGAATCTATTTTTGAATATTTCTAACAAGATGGGATTTGCATTCATAATGTTCTCCCAAGTTATACTTTTATAATTAAATTTTGGAATTCATCAACAAATAATTTGGTTTTTGGTGGAACTACAATTGTAGAAGAATATTCAATAATTATTGCAGGCCCTTCTATTTCATTGCCGTAATTTAAAAAGTCTCTATTAAAAACTTTAGTTGGATATTCTTCTCCATTAAAAATGGTTTTTGTTTCGGTTAAATAAGCTTTTTCATCTATTTTAGACGAAGGAGTAGTTTGTCGGTCAAATGACGGTTTGTCCATTTTTCCCCTGGCTCTAAGTCTAATATTTACAATTTCAATAGGTTTGTCAAAATTGGCATAACCATATAGTTTTTTATGATATTGATGGAAATCTTCTCTAAAATTAGTAGAAAAAGGTATCATAATTTCGTATGATTGTCCTAGATATCTCATATCTAAATAAAGTTCCAGGTTGATACTTTCTTTATAAACTCCTTCATGAAGGAGATCATCTTTAGCCTTATTAATCAATGGTGCAAACAAGTCTTTAAGTTCTTGATATGAAATATTTTCTTTTAACATTACTGTTTGTGAGTAATCTTTAATTATATCAGAAAGTATCATTCCTATAGCTGATAAAATACCTGGGTTTTTAGGAATAAATACTTTAGGAATTCTTAATAATTTAGCTAAGAAACACGCATGCATTCCGCCTGCCCCACCAAAAGAGAAAAGAATAAAATCAGATGGATTATAACCTTTTTCAACAGAAATGACTCTTATAGCCCTTTCCATATTTGAATTAGCTATGTCGAGTATCCCTTCGGCTAGTTCTATAGGGGTTAATCCTGCTTTACGGGCCATCTCGGCAAAAAAGGGCTCAAGTTTTTCCTTGTATAGTTTCATTTTGCCACCTAAAAAATATTCAGGGACAAGCCTACCTAAATAAAGATTGGCGTCTGTTACGGTAATCTGATTACCTTTTCCGTAGCATATAGGCCCAGGATCAGCGCCTGCACTTACAGGTCCAACTTTTAGGGCCCCGCCAGCATCAATATGGGCAATAGAACCTCCGCCTGCTCCAACAGTATGAATATCTATCATCGGAACTTTTACTGGAAAGCCTTCTATTTCAGATTCTACGGTTAAAGGAATTTTCTGATCAATTAAAGCTACATCAGTAGAGGTGCCCCCCATGTCAAAGGTGATAAGCTTATCAAAGCCTGCCATTTTAGCGATTTCAAAGGCTCCTACCACCCCTCCAGCCGGTCCAGAAAGAATAGTCCTTACAGATTCTTTCATAGCAATATCATAAGAAATAATTCCTCCGTTTGATTGCATTATGCGTAACTTGCTTTCTTGAGAAAGGTTTTTTCTTATGAAACTTATATATTGACTCATTTTAGGAGATACATAAGCATTAATTACTGTGGTGGAAGTTCTTTCATATTCTCTGAACTCAGGTAAAATTTCACTAGATAAACAATAGTAAATATTTTCCTCTTTTAAATATTTTTCTAATTCTTTTTCGTGAGAGTTATTTAAAAAAGAAAATAAAAAACAAACAGCTACAGATTCTATTCCTTTAGTTTTTAATTTTTTAATTAATTTTATGATTTCTTCTTTATTAATTTTTTCAACTTCTTCACCTTTTGGGTTGATTCTACATTTAATGCCAAATCTTAAATTAGAAGGAACTAATGGCTTGTTTTTCTTATAAAAAAGATCGTATAAATTTCTTCTGTTTTGACGACCTATTTCGATTATATCTTCAAATCCTTTATTAGTAATAAGAGCAGTTATAGCACCTTTTCTTTCTAGAATAGCATTAGTTGCTACTGTAGAGCCATGGGTAATGTTGCCTGGTTGCCCATCGAGAATGACTTTTAAACCTTCTAGAACTGCCTGGGCGGGATTGGAAGGGGTGGATAAAATTTTATATACACCCCATTTGTTCCCCTTTTTGTATATAAAATCAGTAAAAGTTCCTCCTGTATCTACACCTACGATTACCATAAACTGCCCCTTCCCGTTTGACGATTTTTAAAACTTTACTCAAAGCACGAAAATATTGTTGTTTTTACGCTATTTTCTAAAATATTTCAAGTCTTTTAAGAGCTACATTATCTTTGACAAAAATTCTTTGACTCTAGGATTATCTGTATGAGAGAAGAAAGTATTTACATCAGTATTTTCTACAATTTTACCTGCATCCATAAAGATAATCCTATCAGCTACTTCTCTAGCAAAGCCCATCTCGTGAGTTACGCATAGAATGGTTATGTCTTCTTCAGTTAGACTTTTCATTACATCTAAAACTTCATTTACCATTTCTGGGTCTAACGCAGAAGTTGGTTCATCAAATAACATTACCTCGGGTTTCATAGCTAAGACTCTAGCAATTGCAACACGTTGTTTCTGGCCTCCGGAAAGTTCACTTGGATATTTGTTTATTTGATCGCTCAATTTAACTCTTGCTAAAGTTTCTTCCGCTAATATCTCGGCTTCTTTTTTGGGTTTCTTTTGGACTTTTATAAGAGGGAGAGTTATATTTTCTCTAACTGTCAAGTGTGGGAACAAATTAAAGTGTTGAAATACCATTCCTATTTTTTTTCGTATTTCTATAGATTTTATTTCTCTTATATTTTGGCCGTGAAATAAAATCTTACCTTCTTGAATTTTTTCTAGTTTATTGATACATCGTATAAGAGTTGATTTTCCACTGCCGCTAGGCCCGCATATTACTATTATTTCTGATTTTTTTACATGAAAATTAATGTTATCTAGTACTTTGAAGGCTCCAAAATATTTGGTTACATTAATAAATTCAATAATTTTTTCTTCTTTTATTGTCCTAGTCACTTAACTGTTTCCTCCATCTTATTTCAAGTTTTCTGGCTAGTCTGCTCATCATAAAAGATAAAATAAAGTAAACTATAGCAACAATAGTAAATATTTCCATACTCAAAAAAAGCCTGTTATTTAGAATAGTAGCAGCTCTGAAAAATTCTATAACTCCAATAATATAGGCAAGTGAAGTGTCTTTAAACATGGCTACATATTGAGCCAGGAGTGAAGGCAGCATTCTTTTTATTACTAAGGGAATGATGATATAGGCATACATTTGGAATTTTGTAAGCCCTAAACTTAATGCTGCTTCTTTTGTTCCTTTTGATATAGAATTCAAGCCACTACGTAGAATTTCAGCAATATATGCAGAAGTAAATATAGAAAAAGCGATAAGAGCGGCTATTACTGGTTGAACAGAAATGTCTTTGTTAGTGACGTTTTTTATGAATATTGGAATAGCAAAATATACCCAAAAGATTACCATTATAAGAGGAGTAGCTCTTACTACTTCTATGTAAAAACTGGCTATCCATTTGAGAATGCCTTTAGAGCTTCTTAATATGGCCAAAAAAGCACCAAAAATAAGGGTAATAGGGACAAGGATAAGAGTTAATAATAGAGTGAGAGCTAAGCCGCCTATTTCTCCTGGCATTCCAAAAAGAAGAAATCTAATATTATCTTCAGTTAGTACAGGTTTTAAGTTCAAATGTTTAAAATAAAAAAACATTAATATGCTTAATATAATACCTGAACTAAGGTGAATTAAATGTTCTTTGTTTTTATTCAAAGGTGCGTCTGCCATTTTTCGATACCCATTTGTTTATTAAAGACATTATGAATGAAGTTGTTAGGGTTAAAATAATATATAGAATTGTAACTATTGTTGCAGCTTCGAATCCTCTAAATGTTTCTGCATCTATTTGTTGAGTAACAAAAGTCAATTCTGCTACTCCTATCGTCATCGCTAGAGAAGAATTCTTTATTAAGTTTAAATACTGATTAGTTAATGCTGGTATAATAATTAGAAAAAGTTGAGGAATTATAATGTAAAATATCATTTGCAATTTAGTAAATCCAAGGCTAGCGGCTGCTTCTATTTGTGAACGCGGAATAGCATTGAGGCCCGATTTTACAACTTCTGATATATAGGCTGAAGTATAAAGAACTAGTGCCAATAAAGCGGAGAAAAAAGCATTTGCATCTTCTACCTTGAGTATTCTAGCAAATTCTTTGAGAAAAGGAAAAACATCGGCAATGTTAAAAGAAAAATAAATAAAAAATATTTGAACTATAAGGGGAATATTTCTAAAAAGTTCTACGTAGTAGTATCCAAAAATTTTAAGCCATTCAGACTTAGAGTTTCTGAAAAAACCTATAATAAAACCCCAAATTGTAGATAGAAGTATTCCTATAACAGATAATTTTATAGTAGTAGTTAGACCTTGCCATATAAGGCCTTTATATTCAACAAGCAAATCTATGAGCAATACATCCTCCTCAAAATTTTTGCAGAAGAATAGAAGTTATCTTACTTAAATACTTCTTAAAGACTCAAAAAGCTGGTAGATATAAAAATTCAGAGAAGGGGGCTATATCGCCCCCTTTAATTACTTAGGCCAGACTTCAGGAAGCCTTGTTGGTTTTTTGCCAAACCACTTTTCAAAAATTTTCGTATAAGTTCCATCTATAACAGCGTCTTGGATGGCAAAATTAATGGCGTCTCTAAAATCGCTGTCGTTTTCTCTTACACCCATACCGTAAGGTTCATAGGTGAAGGGTTCTCCAATTACTTTAAGTTTTCCGTGGGAATCTTTGGCCTGAGTGGCACACCAGGTGTAATCAGTGGTGATAGCATCGACTTTGCCTTTCATTAAGGCCATTAAGGCCTGTGGATATTCTTGGAAATATACTATTTCGGCTTTGGGCTGAACTTTTTTAAAGTTAGGTCCACTTGTTGCCCCCTGAATAGCTGCTACTTTTTTACCAGCGAAGTCTTTGTAGCTTTTGGCTTGGCAATCACTTCTGGCCAAAATCGCTTGTCCATCAAAGTAATAACTAATAGTAAAATCAATAGGAAGATCTCTTTTACGTTTGTGAGTCATAGAAGCAGCTACCAGGTCAACTGAGCCGCTTTCAAGCATTGGAATTCTCGTCTTTGAAGTAACCTGTACTAACTTAACTTTTACGCCTAGTTTTTTGGCGATGTAATTTACTAGATCTATATCAAAACCTACCACTTCTCCCTTTTCATTTACAAAACCAAAGGGTTTGAAATCATATTTGACGCCTACAATCATGTAACCCCGTTTTTTAATCTTTTCCAGAGTATTTTCCGCTTTAGCAGGCTTAATTAGAGCCGTGGTCATAAAAACTGACAGAAAAACTAACATTACGGACCAAAAAAGGATTTTTTTCATAAATACCTCCTTAAATTTTTGTTTATCTCCATATAGCATAAGAAAGTGAGAATGAAAAGTAACTGGATTTAACGGCCCTACTTATTCAGTTTCTCTAGTAACTTGCGGCTTGGATGAAAACGAACTTTTTTTCGAGGGGTTATATTGATCTTCTTTTTAAATCTTGGATTGTAGAGACTTTTGGCTTTGGTGGTATAAACTTTAAAACTTCCGAATCCCTGAAAAACTACCTTGCCGTCATTTTCAAGCTCATCTTTCAGGGATTCAAAAAAGGCTTCCACCCAAATAGAAGCTTCACGTTTGCTTATACGGAGCCTTTCCGAAAGAAGCCTTGTTAGTTCCTGTTTAGTCATGAATCTTAAGCCCTAAGGGAAGCGTTTCCCCAAATAATCTGGTGCGTTGAGCCTCTTCCAGCTCTACTACTTTTTCTAAAGGTTGATAATTTTCTGCAGGTATATTCCAGGACACAAGCAGTTCTTTGATGGCCAGTCTTATTTCTTCAGGTAAGTCAAGGGCCCTATCTCCGCTTAAGCGTCCAATGTTGATTAAGGCCTCTGCCCAAAGGCGGGCAATTTTTTCTGGAATTTTTTGCTTTTTAAGATGAGATATCATTTCTTCTATCAGAGGCTTAACTTTTTTAGGTGGAACAACGGCATCGGCTGGGCCGTAAAGGAGGACCCGCGCAAGAAGCCTTGAAAGGACAAATATGAAAAGTCTGTCGTTCTTTTTTAAGGCCTGAGGTAGCACTTTTCGCGCTAGCTCATACTTTACTTCTGGGGAAAGCCTTTCAAGGTTGGCCACGCATAGCCAGATTTCTCGCCTTTCTTGAGGAGAAACCTTAGGGACTTTTTTCCCCTGGCCGGGTAATACGTATGGTTTGATTTTGGCAAATAGTTGTTCTTGCTTGCCACGGCTTAAGCCTCCAGCCACTCTGCGCCAAAAAATCCACCATTCAAGTTGAACCGCCTTATCTCTTTTGTGAGTTACCCCTTCAAAATAAAGCCCCCAGATTTTTCCCACGCGGAAAGGATCAGAAATATCACCGTAGCCCGGCCTTAAAAAGAAGCCTAAAAGATTAAACCAGCGGGCCTCATGCGCTGCTGATTTAGTGCGCCAGCCTTTATTTTCAATCAGAAGATCAGCTAGTTCTCTTATCAGAGCGGTTGGCCAGCGGTCACGCTCCATTTCAAAGGTCTTTTCTAAGAGATTCGTTATTTGAGGGAGTTTTTGGACGTTTTTCTCAAAGGCTGTTTTTATGGTGTTTCGGGCTTGTTCAATTTTTTCTTTTTCTATGGGTGAAGGCTCGCTTTCCGTCTTATCTTTAGCCACAATTACGCCTTCTGGTTCATCAGCGATTTTTTTCTCCTGTATTCTCAGGTTGAACTGGAGCCGCCAGCGGTGTGGTGTTTCAAGTGAGCAACAATAGGTTTCAAGGACGCCCACTTCTGAGAGCAAAACCTCAATGCGTACGGGGATTTCTTTGAGACCACTTTTGCGTCCGAACTTAAGGGTGGTGGAAAGAGGGGGGAGTTCGGCAAAGTTTTCGTCAAGTTCAACCACGTCTCCCAGAGAGTCGTTTCTGGTAGAAGACGTGTAAAGTGGAAATTTTACCGGGCGATTGGTTAAAACCTTAAAAGTTTTAGGCAGGGAAAGCTTTTCTCCTTCTTTTAAGCCTTTCGGGGCCAGGCAAACGGCTTTGGCTTTATCTCCTTCTTCAACTCCCAGATAATAGGCTCTGGGTAGTCCTCCTCCTACCCTTATGCCAAGCCCTTGTTTGACCAGGCCGTAGTAGGCTGCGCCTATGGCCACGGCCAGGTCTAAGGACGTGGTCTCTAAGACTTTTAAAGAGTTGAGATTAAACCAGCGAGCAACTTCTTCTTTAAGGCGCTCTCTAAAAATTGGTGGTTTTAAAGCTCCGCCGTTAAAAAGGATTACTTCAACCTTTTCTATTTTATTTTTATAGAGAAAGGCTCCAAGATGCCTGGTAATGGCTTGCTCGCGAGCGTAAGGAAGCCCCCAGTCACGCATACCCCTTGGCACAGATTCCACTCTAGCCAGAGCTTGATTGAAGGTGACTTCAGGGAAAAAGTCTTTGAGTATCAAAGAAAGCACTTCGTCTCGGGTGATCCTGGCCACTAAGGTGTCGGCGATGAGGGCTCGGCCGCGGCCGGTAAGCCTTACCGCGTCTTCTTCAGGGCCGTCAGGAGAAAGAAGCCGTTCTTTCAGTTCGCGACAGAGAAAAGTAAGGGTCTGGAATCTTGCAAAATCAAGCCGTTTGGTAGGGAGTTTCTTTTCGGCTAACTTAGCCAGAGCCAGGTCAATGTTGTCTCCACCAAGCAGTATGTGGTCTCCCACGGCAATGCGTTCAAGGTAAGGGCCTTCTTGCCCTTCGCGCACCTCTACGACGGTGAAGTCACTGGTACCACCACCTATATCGCAAATGAGCACGTGTTCTCCTGGATTTAGCTTTTCGTACCAGTTTTTCTCATTCTGAGATAGCCAGGCGTAGAGCGCGGCTGTTGGTTCTTCTAATAAAATCACTTCCAGGCCTGCCATTTGGGCGGCTTGAAGGGTAAGCTCCCGGGCAACCTCATCAAATGAGGCCGGCACCGTAAGAATTACAAGCTGGTTTTCCAGACGCTTTTCAGGGTCATCGCTGGCTATTTCGTAGTTCCAGGCCTCTTTTAAATGTTCTAGATAGCGCGCTGAGGCCTCAACAGGAGAAACTTTTTCTACGTCATCTCCCGATCCCCAGGGAAGAATTTTAGCCGTACGGTCAACTCCTCCGTGGCAAAGCCAGCTTTTGGCTGAAGACACTAGGCGCGACGGAACAAGAGCTCCATGATCCCTGGCGTACGTGCCCACGGCAAAGCGGCGTGAGTTATCCCAGGGAAGCCCAAGGTCTTCCTGAGCCTCAAGCTCCCCGGGCAAATAAAGAAATGAAGGAAGCGTTTCCCTTTTGCCAAGACGCCCAGCCCCTACTAGCTGGGGAATTTGGAAAACCTTTACGTTGAGTTCAGGCCCGGTTTCTTTCAGGTCAGCGTAAGCCAGGGCGCAATTAGTAGTACCAAGGTCTATGCCTACTACGTAGCGCGGCATTTATTTAAGAAGCTCCTTTATCTTTCTTAACAGGTCTTGAGGTAAATAAGGCTTGTGTAAAATTTCAAAGTTATTTTCCTCTAGGACCTCAGCTAGTTCCTCTTTGTCAGCATAACCGGTAGCTATAATAGCTGGCCCTTGAATAAGTTTTTTAGAAAATAGATCATAAGCCGTTCCATCAGGTAGCCGGTAATCTACCACGTGAAAGTCAAAGTTTTTTTGAGCTAATATCTCTTCAGCCTCTTTTAGAGTTCTGGCAAAAGTAAGTCGATAATCTGGAGCCATAATCTCAAAGTATTCTTTAAGTATTTCGGCTATTGGTTCTTCGTCTTCGATTATTAAAATGTTTTTTTTACCCATTTGTTTTTTGCGCAAGCGTTCTTTTTAATTCTTCGCCTTTGCTGCGATAGGCCTCAAGCCTATTTAAAGCGTTAACCAGCGCCTTTAAACCCGCGGCTACAATGTCGTAGTCTTTTCCAAGCCCAGCTACTCTTTTGCCATGGAAATCTTCAATTACTACTCCGCATACTCCTAGGGACTCGGTGCCTTTTCCTACGGCGTCTATATGAAAGTCAACCAAACGCAAATCTTTTTCGGAAGAGAAATCCTTTTCCGCTGTTCCCATGAAATTATAACCCAAGGCTTTAGCCACGGCCTTAAAAGCCGCGTCTATGGAACCTACGCCTACATCAAAGGCTACGCGTTTGTCCTTCTTGTTATCTAAGATCTCTACCTGGGCCAAAGGTTTCAAAGGTGCCCCGTAAAGACTGGACACATAAGCAGCCTGTACCTGATAGCGGTATTCATCTTCTAAAAACTCGTCCAGTAAGACCCCTTCCAGATACTCATCGTGAACGGTGCGTAAAACATCTTTTACTTCCTGACGGAAACGTTCAAAGACTTTGGCCAGGTCCTCAGGTGAAAGTTTCCAGCCCCGGCTTTCCAGTTTGAATTTTACCGCGTGTCGCCCAGAGTGCTTGCCAAGAACAATGGCGCTTCCTGTCCAGCCTATTTCTTGAGGGTCCATAATTTCGTAGGTGCCGCGATGCATGATGACTCCGTGCTGATGAATACCTGATTCATGGGCAAAGGCGTTGGCCCCTACGATGGCTTTGTTGGGTTGAATCATCATGCCCGTTAGCTTTGAGACGAGCTGGCTGGTAGGCACAATCTGGGTGGTGTCAATACGGGTTTCAAGAGGATAACCCAGGGTCTTTTCAAAATAGTCCTGTCTGGTTTTAAGGGCCATGACAATTTCTTCTAAGGCGGCGTTTCCGGCCCTCTCGCCAATGCCGTTTACAGTGCATTCTACCTGTCTTGCTCCAGCCAAAAGAGCCGAAAGAGAATTAGCTACAGCTAGCCCTAGGTCGTTATGGCAATGCACGCTAAAACATACCTTGCCCTCGGCAAAAAGATCGTAAAGATCCGCCTTTTTTAAAGCCTCTACCAGGTGGCTAATCAATTCGTAGTATTCTTGGGGAACGGTATAACCTACGGTATCAGGGATATTTACGGTAACCGCTCCGGCCTTAATTACTTCAACTACTACTTGAGCCAGGTAATCCCAGTCACTCCGGGTGGCGTCTTCAGCGGAAAACTCTACCAGAGGAGTATATTTCTTGGCGTATTTGACGGCTTCTACCGCCAGTTCCAGAACTTCTTCGCGGCTTTTACGTAACTTGTATTGCAGGTGAATGTCAGAGGTGGCGATAAAAGTATGGATACGAGGGGCTGTGGCCGTTTTTATCGCCTCCCAGGCCGTGTCTATATCTTTTTGGTTGGCCCGGGCAAGAGCGGCTACCTGTACATCTTTCACTGTTTCCGCAATAGCTTTTACCCCTTCAAAGTCCCCGGGAGAAGCTACCGGAAACCCGGCTTCAATTATATCAACCTTAAGCCTTTCAAGGGCTCTGGCTATTTCTTTTTTCTCTTCAACAGTGAGAGACACGCCTGGAGATTGTTCTCCGTCCCTTAAAGTAGTGTCGAAAATATATACACGTGAAGTCATAAATGCCTCCTTTTTTGTTTGCAAGATTAACGACGGAATTAACCAAGGGCAATTAGTCAAGTAAAAATTTATTGGATTTCAGATGAGACCTGGACACTTTCCCCCCGCCTGGCGCGGAGGGCAAGAAGTAGAGGGCCGGAGAGAGTGTAGAGCAAAAAACCTATAAATAAGGTTAGCGGTGGTTCGGCCGCCATGACTGTTAAAATTAAGACAAAAAATACTAGGGCGTAAAAGGGATGCTTTTCCGCAAAACTAAATTTTTTGAAGGAAAAATAAGGAGCGTTGCTAACCATTAGATAAGAAATGATATACACCATTATTAAGATGGCGATATGTTTTACCGGTTGTTCAAGGCCAAACCAGAGGGAAAAAAGTACGGTTGAAGCCATAAGGCCGGCTGCTCCAGGGCTAGGGAGCCCGGTAAAATAGCTGCTTTCTTTAACAGCCTGGACATTGAATTTGGCCAGGCGCAAAGCGGCACAGGCCACGTAAAGAAAAGCCGCCAGCCAACCGTAGCGGCCATAGGTCTGAAGGGCAAAGGTGTAAACCAAAATAGCCGGTGCTACGCCAAAAGAGACCAGGTCACAAAGAGAGTCATACTCAATGCCAAACCGACTGGTGCTTCCGGTATAACGGGCCACGCGACCGTCTAAAATGTCAAAAATCATGGCCACCAGAATAGCCACTGCGGCTTTAAAAAAGTCTCCCTGAATGGCGGACACCAGGCCGTAAAAACCACAGAACAAATTGCCCGTAGTAAAAAGATTTGGCAAAAGATAAATACGGTTTTTATTCTTCCGTTTTTTCTTGCCCATTAGCTTCCCATGGATAAAATATCAATGGTGATTCTCCGGCTCTAACTTTATGCCCCATGTTTACCAGTATTTTAGCTTTGTCTACCGGGACAAAAAGTTCCACTCTTGACCCGAATTTTATCATGCCAATTCTTTCACTGGCCAGCAGTTCGTCTCCTTTCTTGACAAAAGGTACTGTGCGCCTGGCAAGGAGCCCGGCTACCTGTACCAGCAAAAGAGGCACGCCGTCTAAACGCTCTAGAGCATAATAACGTTTTTCGTTTTTTTCAAAGGCTTCTTCTTTATCGGCCGGTAGATACTCGCCCGGCTCATGCCAGATATCCACTACCCGGCAGGTGGCCGGGGCCCGATTAACGTGAACGTCACAGACGTTCATAAAGATGCCTATCTGGTAGGCCTCGGTGTTTAAAAACTTATCTTCTTTTACTTTTTTGATGGCCACAATGCGGCCGTCTGCTGGAGAAACAATGATTTCTCTGTCAAAAGGTGGATAGCGGTCTGGATCGCGAAAGAACCAGGCCAAAGCTAAAGAAGCTAGCGCTCCTCCATAAAGCAAATCCTTCCTTTTGGTGAGATGTCCTAAAACAGCACCTAAAAGTCCAGGCGTTACTACCCAGGGAAGACCTTCTTTGTTTATCATTATCTATACTCCTGTTTTTCAATCATTTGCCAAAAGGCCGTTAATTCTTTTTTAAGCTTTTCAAATAAATTTTGGGCCTCGTCTATGTTAATGGCCTTCTCTAAATTAAAAGCCAAATCACGCGCTTCTTCAAGGAAAATCGTCGCACACGCCCCTTTTAAAGAGTGGGCCTTTTCTCTAACGGTGTTTATCTCTCCCGATGAGAGGGCTTTTTCCATTTCGTCTAGCAATTGTTTAGATGAAAACAGAAATACTTCAAGTAGTTCTTTAAGTTCTTCCTGGTCAAGTTCTTGTAGCAATTTTTCGCGATTCCATTTAACCATGTCTTGCTAATCGGCAAAAATAAAATTTTCTTTTAGATGGATTTCGCCCCCGCCTAACACCTTATCTTCCTGGTAAGCTACGGCAAATTGTCCAGGGGTAACTGCCTGCTGAGGTTTTTCAAAAACAACTTCAGCGTCTTTTTCAGAGAAAAACTTGATAGTGGCCGGAGCTTCTTTATGGCGATAGCGAATCCTTACGTTGGCTTTTATTTCTTCCTGGCGATAGGCATCACATATTAGATGAAAATTTTTTACTAGAAAACGCTCACAGCGGAGATATTTTTTAGGGCCAATGATTACCTGATTTTTTTGAGCATTAATAGCCACTACGTAGTAAGGCCTTCCCAGGCGTACGCCAAGCCCGCGGCGCTGACCTATGGTATAGGCGTAAATACCCTGGTGCTTTCCTACCACCCGTCCGTCAACGGTTATCATTTCTCCTGGAGGAAAATCTTCTTCAGAGAAAAGTTCGCGATAATCGCCTCTTATAAAGCAAACTTCCTGGCTTTCTGGTGAAGTAAGATTAAAAAGACCAAGTTTTACTATTTCTTTTATAACGTCTTCTTTTTTCCATTCTCCAAGAGGGAATAAGGCTCTTGAAAGCTGTTTTTGATTAAGTAAGGCCAGAAAATAAGATTGTTCTTTGCCAGGGTCTTTACCTTTAAAAAGTTCAAAACACTGGTTTTCTTCATTAAAAATTACACGGGCATAATGGCCGGTGGCTATTTTTTGGGCCCCCAATTTTTGGGCTTCTTCTAAAAGCAGGCCGAATTTGATTTTTCTATTACATACTACGCAAGGGTTCGGAGTTAGGCCCTGGCGATAGCTTTTTAAGAAATAGCTGATGATTTTTTCTTTAAAAGGGCCGGTTAAATCCACTATCTTTAGGTCTATTTTTAGGGCGTCAGTTAGGCGTTTGACCCTGACAATTTCTTTTTCCGGGTCTTTGGGAGAGAAGAGGGCAAAGAGACCAAATATATTTTTTCCTTGTTTTTTTAAAAGATGAGCGGCAAAGGTGCTATCCACCCCGCCGCTCATGGCTACGGCTATCATTTATCCTACTTCGGCAAGCTCCTTGTGAAAATGGGCTTCCATAGCACGCACAATGCAGGCTGGCATACACAACTCACAACCGGTGCAGCGTTCAGGGTCAAACTTTACTTCCATGGTATCACGGTCCACATAAAGGGCATTGGTAGGACAGACCGCCGTGCAAAAACCACAGTGAATACATTTTTCCTCGTTTTTGCGGATTTCCTGGCTAATAGTCTTTATCTCAACGCCGAGTTCACGCAAAAAAGCAAGCCCTTTATCAAACTGGCTGGGATGCCCCTCTAATTCAATAACCATCAATCCTTCTTTGCCTGGCAAAATAGTAGCCTTAAGAATATTGAAGGACAAATCAAATTCTTTGGCTAAACGACAAACAATAGGTTGATCCACCACGTTTGTTGGAAAACGTAAGACTAGAATTCGTTTATACATTAGTCTTTCCTCCTTCGAGATAAGCCCTGTAAGGGGTTATATCAAAAGATGGGTCAAGAGTTTGAGCCTTTTCGAAATAATTGAGGGCTTCTTCCTTTAGTCCCATAGAAGCTAGACAGGCGCCAATGTTAGCGTAGTCAACGGCTACCTGTGGGTTTAAGGCCACGGCCTGCCAGAAGGCCTCAAGGGCTTCACTTGGCCTTTTCTGTTTGAAGCGAGCTGTTCCCAGGATGTTTAAGAGCTCAGGGAGTCTGGCGTAGGAAAGCCCTTTTTCTGCGGTATTTTCGGCTTTAACAAAATCGCCGCTTTGTAAATAAGCATAGGCCAAGTGGCAGTATATAGCTGCCAGGTCGTCAAATTTGGGGTTAAGCTTTAAGGCCTTTTCAAAGGCAAGAGAGGCTTCTTGATAGTAGCCCAGATTAGCCAGGACTTGACCGAGATGGGCGGCTACGTAGTATCTTTCTATCTCCTGGTCAATGGCTTTTAAGAGGAAAAGGGCTTCTTCAGGGAGAGAGAAAAGGGCTATGGTTCTTACCAGCTGATAAAGAGGATTGAGAAAGATCCTCTTACGAAAATGGATTCCAGGGATAATGGCGTAAACCGCTGGAATGTCTAATTCTTTCTTAGTTATGTCCACCAGATAGAGTTTAAATCCTTTCTCTTCTAGACCTTTGGCCAGGGCTTTTAATTCTTCGGCATGGTCATGGGAAGATATATCAGGCAGCTCCGATAGGGGAATACGGCCACTTGAGGTAAGTATTAAAGAGGCTTCTTCAAGGGTCTGATATTTGGGAAGCCCACTTTCTAGGTATTTCCCGTCGGTGTCAAAATCACCCGCAAGCTGAGCTACCTCGGTTAAGGCCCTAATTAAGGCCCTTTCAGGGCTGGTGGCTGTGCCCGCGGTATAAACAATTTCTGAACGGTGAGGGAATGTCTGCGGGTCATAAGCAAGGGCGGCCACTGTGGGAGCTGGCATATCAAAAGTAATATCTCGCAGAAAAAGTTTAACCCCTAAGCGTTCAAAACACGCTAGCAGATATTGAGCCTCTTCGCCGATTTTTTCAGGAATTACCTCGGGAAAAGGCGCTTCAGGCTCACTGGCAAGGGCTGAAGTGTGACGTTCTATAAGTTCACAGGTAGCCTGTACGGCGGCTTCAGCGTAGGTGTTACCAGCGGCAGAGCCGTTGTACTCGTAAAGTAACCAGAACCAATAAATAGGAAGCTTGACGTTTTTTTCATTTGATACTTCAAAGGCTTCGGCTAAGTGAAAGGGAACTATGGGTAAAAACTTGCGGCATATTTCCTGGGCTTTTACGTCTTCATCTGGGTCAATAACCGAAGAAAGTAAAACTTCTAGAGAAATAGTATTTTCTTCACTCAAAGTTTTCACAGGAAAGGCTTCACTCTTTATGGTGGAAAAAAGTGAAAAACGTTCTACGAGCTCCATAAGAGCACTGGCCTTGGCCAGGGCCTCTGTAGAGCCCTTGCCCATTTGTTTTATGTTTCCAGTGATGTTAATTCCCGTGGTGCCGTAAAGACTCAGGTAAACAGGAATTCCTAAACGACCTTTATCTATACGCTTTAGCTCAGAAAATATTCCCGTACCAAATGCCCTAAGGGTTTTTTCTACCCGAGATATAGTTTCTTCAGGTGGAGTGGTTTTATCGGCTACCATTTTAGGCGAAGGGGCTAAAAACTTACGCTTCATGAATATTTCCTCCCAAAAGTGGCCTTATTATACACCTTTTACCCTTACAATAAACTCAAGGCGGTGTTTTTTCTAAGTTTACCGGGTGGTCAGAAAAAAGGAAGTAACTTAGTAGGAAATAAAGTGGGGACAGGCAAACTTAGCAAAAGAGGGCACCTAACAAACTAGGTACCCTCTATAAAGATTCTTTAGGCTACTTTGATTTCAATCTTTTTGGGTTTCTGGGTTTCTACTTTAGGGAGGAATATGCGCAACACACCGGCATCCATAGACGCTTCTACTTTGTCAAGGTCAAACTCAGGGCCAATGGTAAAGGCTCTGAAATACTCGTTGCCACGTAACTCGGCATAAAGAGGTTGGACGTCTTCAGCGGGCAAATCGACAATTTCTCCCTTCATTTGCAACACATTTTCTTCAATTTTTACTTCCACACTTTCTTTGGTTACTCCGGGCATATCTGCTACCAAAATAAGCCCGTCTTCAGTTTCATATATATCAACCGGCGGAATCATCGGCCTTTCGCGGCGTACCGCCGGGGCCTGTTCTTCACGGGTAGCCAATTCTTTGGTTTCCTTTTCATTCATAGCTATCCCTCCTTTCTGTTGAATTTTAGCTGGTTTTTACTTCTATTTTTTTGGCCTTCTTTTCTTCCCGTTTACCAATACGCACCTTGATAATGCCATTCTGATAAGTGGCCTCTACTTGAGATGGATCAATAGATTCGGGTAAGGAAACCGCCCTGGTAAAACGGCCACTGAATCGTTCCTGCCGGTAATAACGCGCCGGGTCAACTTTTTCCACTTTTAGAGCCTTAGAGGCATCACGTTCACCACTTATGGAAAGTATGTTCCCTTCGATAGAGAGATCTATTTTGTCAATTTCAATACCAGGGGCAAAGAGATAAACATAGACCGCGTCATTGGTTTCGCCGATATTAATTACCGGGAAGGTACCTCTGGCCACTGTGCGCATAGGCACAAAGGGGCTGGTTAATTCCAGCAAACGGTCAACTTCTTCCTGTAACCTTTCAAATTCCCTGAAAGGATCGAAAAAATCTAAACCCCAACCGATAGGCATCGTTTGCCACCTCCTTTTTAGATTTTTCTCTAGCTATCAAAGAAAATAAACACGGCTTTAACCCAGGCAAGGGGTTGACTTTTAGGCTTTGCGTCAAAGCTTAGTTATTTTATTATGGGCTTAAATTTTCAAAGGAGGGGATCATGTTACTGGCGGTGGTGAGTGATAGTCATGACGCTATTCCCAATCTTAGGAAGGCTGTCTCCCTGGCTAATGAGAAAGAGGCTGAAGTTCTTATCCATTGTGGCGATTTAATTTCGCCCTTTATGCTTCTGGAACTGTCCAAGTTTAAAGGAGAGGTGCATTTTATCCTGGGTAATAATCCCGGGGATGTCTGGCTACTTATGAATAGATTAAAAGACTTTCCTAAAATCAATTGTCACGGTCAACATGCTTTTTTGAATATAGATGGGCTCAATATAGCGGTGGTACATTTTCCTGCTACGGCAGAAGGGCTTGCGGCTACAGGGAAATATGACGTAGTGTTTTACGGGCACTCTCATGAATATGAAGAGCAAAAAGTAGGCGAAACTTTACTTTTAAATCCTGGCGAAATTTTAGGAAAAGATGGCCCTCCGACTATGATTCTTTTTGATACCGTTAGCAAGAAAGTAGAAAAGGTGACCTTTGATGAGGGTAGCTGTTGATACAGGAGGCACCTTTACAGATTTTGTGGCTGAGGTTGATGGTAAACTTCTGACCCACAAGGTGTCTTCTACACCTCAAGACCCTTCACAAGCGGTTTTAAAAGGATTATCTGAGCTTGGCTTAGATAACCCGCAGGTTTTACTTCACGGTACCACGGTAGGGACTAATGCTTTCCTTACCCGCCGTGGTGCCAAAGTTCTTCTCATAACTACTAAAGGTTTTGAGGATATTATTTTTATAGGCAGGCAAAATCGGCCTAGCCTTTATGATTTTTTTGTGGATAAACCTGAGCCACTTTTGCGATCTTCCCAAGTTTTAGGGATTGCCGAGCGCATAGATGCTAGGGGCGAAATCATAAAAGGCCTTTCCAGTGAGGAACTTGAGCTTTTAAAGCGCTTTGTGGAAAAGAGAAAATTTCAATCAATAGCCGTAAGTTTTTTGCACTCTTATATAAATCCCGTGCATGAACAAAAGGTAAAAGAAGCTTTACAGTTTACCGGGCTCCCGATTTCGCTTTCTTCGGAAATACTACCCGAATTTCGGGAGTTTGAGCGGACTTCAACTACGCTTATCAATGCTTATTTAGCTCCGGTTATGGCGGCCTATGTAGGCAAATTAACCCGGGAATTACCAAATACCCAGGTGTTTTTGATGCAATCAAGCGGTGGCCTTATGCCCGCAGAGGCTGTGGGTAAGCGGGCAGCGGCTACTTTGCTCTCTGGGCCAGCAGCGGGGGTTTACGGCGCGTTTTCTTTGGCCAGGAGGTTAGGGCGGGAGAAAATAATTACTTTTGATATGGGTGGTACATCAACAGACGTTTCTTTGTGTAATAGTAGCCCTACCTTTACCCGCCAATATGCTCTAGAAGGTTATCCCGTCCACCTTAAAAAGATAGACATACATACTATTGGTGCTGGAGGTGGTTCTTTAATCTACTTTGATAAGGCCGGGGCTTTAAAAGTTGGTCCTGAAAGTGCAGGAGCAAACCCTGGGCCTGCTTGTTACCAGCGCGGAGGCACAGAGCCTACAGTCACTGATGCTAATCTTTTGCTCGGAAGACTTCCTACAGAACACTTTCTTGGCGGGCGTCTTAGGCTTTCCAAAGATCTCGCCCAAAAGGCCTTTGCCAAAGTAGCTAAAAAATATGGGTTTGATTCTGAAGAATTAGCTTTGGGAGCCTTAGAAATTGTAAATACCAATATGGAGCAGGCCATAAAAAAGGTTTCTGTAGAAAAGGGGCTTGATCCTCAAGATTTTACGCTTGTTTGTTTTGGTGGTGCTGGCGGGCTTCACGCCATTTCTTTGGCAGAGAGACTGCGCATAAAAGAAGTTTTAGTGCCACGGTTTTCAGGAGTTCTTTCGGCACTTGGGTTACTTCTGGCACGGCCTGCCTTTGATTTTTCCAGATCGATATTTTTAAGAAACGAAGAAGTGGCCTTTGAATATTTATTGCCTCTTATGGAAGAGCTTGCGGCCAAAGCCTTAAAAGAACTAGCTCGTTACGGCTACCGCAAAGAAGACCTGCGAGCCGAGGCCGAAATAGACATACGTTATCAGGGGCAGTCTTATGAGCTTACCGTACCCTTTACCTACGATTTTAAAGACAGGTTTCATGTCCTTCATCAGCAGCTTTATGGTTATAGTATGCCCTTTGCTCCTTTAGAAGTTACTGCTATTCGCCTGAACCTTTCAGCTGATCCTCCTGAGTTTGAATTACCTTTGATTTCAGGGAAAAAACTAATGAGTGAGGGGAAGGGCAAGGTTATACTTTCTCACGGCAAAAAGGTAGATGTTTCTATTTTTAGATGGGACAATCTCCCTCCTGAGAGTGAAATAAAAGGCCCTGCCCTAATTGTAGGCGCTTATGCTACGGTTTGGATAGAGCCTTTCTGGCGAGCTTGGGTAGATAAGTTCGGAAATGTTTGGTTGACTAGATGAAGAATTGAAAAGGGGGCATTTAAAGATGAAACGAATTTTGTGCTTTTTTATTTGGCTATTTTTGTTAGTAAACCCCGTTTTAGCGGAGCAGATAAAAATTGCCATTTTGCCATTCAAAATAAATGCTAAAGAAGACCTTTCCTACGTGCGAGAAGGCATTAAAGATATGTTAAGCACACGCTTATGTGATCCCCCCAAGGTGATGGTGATTGATGAGAATGAAGTTGATAAAGTTCTTGCCAAGGAAAAAGAGCCGTTTAATACGGAAGTAGCCAAAAAAATAGGGGAGAAATTGAAAGTTGATTATGTAGTACTGGGAAGTGTTTCTTTTTTTGGCCAAAAAGTCAGTATTGATGCCGAAATAATCTCTGTAAAAGAAAATAAACCCCCTTTAGTTCTTTCGACTTATGTCACCGCTCTTGACGACATTATTCCCAAATTAGATGAATTCGCCCGTAAAGGTCTAGCTTACGTAGAGGGAGAACCGCTAGCTAGTTTAAGGCAGTTGGGTACGCCTACTACGAATTCGTCTGCGCCTGCACTTTCTCAAAAAAATGAAGGTCAGGCTTTTTTACAAGAACCTTCAAAGGTCCATCCCGAAAGAATCTATAAAAACAACATCCAAGAAGCGAGCCCTCGAGAAAAAGCACAGATATCTGAGGTTCCTAGTAACGAGACTTTTCCACCAGAAATTCTTAACCCTCCAGTCGCTCCGCCACCACAGCCGGAAAAGAAAAAGAGTTTTTGGTCAAAGCTTTTGCCCTGGAACTGGTTTGGTAAGGACAAAGAAGAAGTAGCTGCTCCACCTAAGGGTAGTGTTTCTCTTCCGCCACCGCCTCCACCGCAATCCCAAGCTCCACAATCCCCTTCTTCACCTCCTGGCAAAGAAGGTGAGACGGTAAAGCCTCAACCTTCCGGTGAGCAGGGGAAGACCTGGGAATGGTATTAAAAAACTTTTGAACTATTGGCCTAAAGGCTTCAAAAGAAATATTTTTTAAACAGAGGCCTCCGCAATCTCGGGGGTCTCTGTTATTTTTTAGGCATTCACAATTAGCTTTGGCTACCAATACCCGGCCAAAAGGCGCCCAATTTTGCCACCTGGTAGGGCCAAAAAGAGCCAAGGTGTAAAGCCCCAAAGCTCCGGCCAGATGAGAAAGCCCGGAGTCATGCCCTAGAAAGGCAAACCCTTCTTTTAATTTTTCTCTAGCTGCTTTTATATTTTCTAAAACGAAATAAGATTCTTTCGGTAGAGTTTGTTTTAGACTGGTTTCTACTGGTCCCAAAAGGAAAATAGGTTTCAAACCAAGGCCTTTCAAAAAAGCATATACATCTTGCCAAAATCCAAGTGGAGCACACTTGAAATAACCACCACTGCCTGGATGGATAAAAACGAAGCGGTCTTTAGGGGGCCTATCTTCAAGAAATAAGTCTTTTTCCGAAAAACGAGAAGAACTTACCTTTTGCCATTGGGCCAAGGCCAGGTGAATTTCTGGCCCTGGTGGCCGCGTTGGGATTTCCTGCCAGGAAATACCTGTTAAGCTTGTCAAAAGCTTTCCCAATTCTTTTTGGTGGGTGAAAACGTAAGCTTTACTTAGTTGTCTTTTGGTTTTTTCAAGAAGAGAAAGGCTTGTTGGCCAGGCTTCATCTACCAGGCCAGCTTCCTTGAAAAGTAGGCGTACCTCATGCCGTGCGAACAATACCAGCTTTTGACCGGTATATTTCTTTTTTAGGGCTTTTATGGCCAGTCGCGCTATTAGTAAATCGCCTAAGGCGCCTTCATGCCATAAGGCAATCATTATTCCGCTGGATAGCCGACTGAGGCCATATAAACTACGGTTTCTTCTTCTCCGTCTAGTTCCAGGATCTGATTAACTTCGTCATCAAAAAAGGCCCCAATAGGACAGGCACCAAGGCCCATGGCTGTGGCCGCTAGAAGCACGTTTTGGCAAATATGGGCCACGTCCATAAAAATGTAGCGAACCCCTCTTGAACCGTACTTGCTCATGGTACGGCGAGGAATTACCGACCAGACGAAAACCAAAGGGGCTTTGGCGCACATGTATTGCGAAAGAGAGGCCTCAGCTAAAGCTTGACCAAACTCACCCTGGGCTAGCTCTTCTAAAACGAAATCCTGGACTTCAAGGTGATAAATACCAGGGGTAAGATCCAGTGCTCGATTGACAAAAAGATAAGTTTCTACGGGATAAAGGGCACCTGCCGAGGGGGCCGTACGCAAGAGGTACCGTTCAGCCTGCGCGGTAATCCCCTGGGCCGCAAAGCAAAGGAGTGATATTTCATCAAGGCTTAGGGCCTGGCGCGTGTATTTTCTTATAGAGCGACGTTCTATTAAAGCCTTCCAGAAATTCTCGGCACCGAACGAGGGCTTAGGCAAAGGCACTTTAGGGGCTTCAGGATAAACCTTGAACCAGGGGGCTGGAGCTATATTCTCTCTTTCTCTCCGAAAAAGTTCTAAACGGTCGTGTTTAGTGGCTTGTAAAAATTTAAAGCCCAACGAATCGCGATAACCGGGCATATAAGCCTCCTAGGATTTTTATTTAATTTTCGCATTAGAGTTTTTGTAAGAGCAAGTCTTAAATGTAAAAATTAAAACGCCTGCAAGGCTCTAGCTGTCAAAGCTATTCTCTTTTAACTCCCCAAAGTTGAATAAAAGTCTTTGTTTTTTGCGCAAATGGGATTAATTTTTCTCAGCATGAGACGCGTAATTTGTGCCACTATAGCCGGTTCAGACCCGAGCGGTGGAGCGGGCCTTCAAACAGACCTGCGAGTTTTTACTTTACTGGGAGCCTTTGGCCAAACAGTTATCACGGCCCTTACCGTGCAAAACTCTCTCGGTGTAAAAGACTGGATGGCCGTGCCTGCTGACATGGTCAAAGCCCAGCTTGAAGCCCTATTTGAAGATTTGCCGCCTATGGCCATTAAAACTGGGATGCTGGCCAATGCGTCTATCATCAAGGCCATAGCTGAAGTCCTACGCGATCACTTAGTGCCCTTGGTGATTGACCCGGTGATGTTGGCCAAAAGCGGTGACCCCTTGCTTGAAGAAGAAGCAGTTTCAGCCCTAATCTCGGAACTTTTTCCTCTGGCCACGGTAATTACCCCCAATTTGCCTGAGGCCGAGTTTATTCTCAAAGAAAAAATTACTGATGTTCGAGAAGCCCTGGAGAAGCTTAAAAAACTTGGCCCAAAGGCCGTTATCATAAAAGGCGGTCACCGAAAAGATGAAAAAGCCACTGACTACCTTTATGATGGCCGGGATATTTTCACTTTTTCAGCTAGGCGAATAGAAGGAAAAATAGGCCACGGAACTGGCTGTACTTTTTCAGCGGCTATAACCGTAGGTCTGGCTAAAGACTTATCTTTGCCTGAGGCCACCAAGATAGCCAAAGACTTTGTAACTCTCGGATTAGAGGCCGCCCGCCTTGCTCCTTTAGGTAAAGGGATCTCACCGCTTGATCATCTAGTTCATTATGACCGCTTGGTTGAAGCTCCAAAAATTTTAAGAGAATTAGAAGAAGCGGCCGAGTTTTTTTGTAGCCATGAAGTCAGGCCTTTGATCCCGGAGGTCCAGTCAAATCTGGCCTTTGCTTTACCTCTAGCTAAGACTCACGAGGAAGTGGCTGCCTTCCCAGGCCGTATTGTGGGTTTGGGTGCCGGGGCAAGGCCGGTGGGTTGTCCTAAGTTTGGGGCTTCACGGCATATTGCCAACGTGGTTCTTGCGGCTATGCAGTTTGACCCTCAAAGGCGCGCCGCCATGAATATTCGCTTTAGTGAAGAGCTTTTAAGAAAGGCGAAAGAGCTTGGTTTTTCCTTGGGAGAATTTTCGCGGGCAGAAGAGCCACAAGATGTAAAAGCCAAAGAAGGCTCTACTCTTGCCTGGGGGGTAACTAAAGTTTGTAAAGATTTGGGTTTTGTGCCAGACTTTATTGCTGATCGTGGCGAGGTTGGTAAAGAACCCATGATAAGAATCCTCGGCAAAACCCCTCTAGAAGTAGTAAATAAGGCGTTAAAACTTTTGTAAGGAGGCGGCAAAATGGCCATTACCAAAGAAGAAGTAAAACACGTGGCCCATCTGGCTAGACTTGAGTTTTCTGAAGAAGAACTTGAAACCTTTTCTGAGCAGCTGGCTGATATTCTTAATTACGTAGCTAAATTAAACGAGCTTGATACCAAAGACGTTGAACCTACTTATCATGCTTTGAAGCTGACCAACGTCTTTAGGGAAGACGAAGTCAAAGAGTCATTTCCTACGGATGAGATTTTGAAAAACGCCCCTGAGCGTGAAAACGGCTTTTTTGTGGTGCCAAAGGTTATCAAATAGGAGGTTTGAAAATGGAATGGCATAAACTTTCTCTTAATGAGCAGCTAGAGAATTTGCGCCAGGGCAAGGTCTCAAGTGTAGAGTTAACCAAGGCCTTGCTTGATTATATTGAAAAGAAGGACCCGCAGGTTAAGGCCTTTTTAAAAATCACCCGGGAAGAAGCGCTTTCTCAGGCCCAAGAGGCGGACAAGCTCCGCCAAAAGGGAGAGGATAAACCTCTTTTAGGCGTGCCTATCGCCATTAAAGACAACATTTGTACCCGCGGTATTACTACCACCTGTGCCTCAAAGATGCTTGAAAATTTTGTGCCACCCTTTGACGCTACGGTAATAACCAAGCTTAAGGAAGCCGGGGCGGTAATCCTGGGAAAGACTAACCTTGATGAATTTGCTATGGGTTCTTCTACGGAAAACTCGGCCTTTTTCCCCACCCACAACCCGTGGGATCTTGAGCGGGTGCCAGGCGGTTCTTCGGGAGGCTCGGCGGCCGCAGTGGCAGCTGGTTTTTGCGCGGCGGCCCTTGGCTCAGATACCGGCGGCTCTATTAGGCAGCCAGCTTCTTTTTGCGGGGTAGTAGGGCTAAAACCCACTTATGGTCGCGTTTCCCGTTACGGGTTGGTAGCTTTTGCCTCTTCGCTTGACCAGATCGGCCCGCTTACTCGTTCGGTAAAAGACGCTGCCCTTATTTTGCAGGTAATAGCCGGAAAAGACGAAAAAGACTCAACTTCAGTCCCCGAAGAGGTGCCTGACTACTTAAAAGACCTGGATATGGATATTTCAGGGGCTACTATCGGCCTTCCTGAAGAATATTTTAGCGAAGGTCTATCAGAAGAAGTGAAAACCAGAATAGAAGAAGCGGTAAAAATATTTGAAGAAATGGGCCTAAAGGTGAAAAAAATAAGACTTCCGCATACGCCTTACGCGGTGGCGGCTTATTACATAATTGCTCCCGCGGAAGCTAGTTCAAACTTGGCCCGTTATGACGGTGTTAAATACGGCCTGCGTGTAGAAGGGAAGGACCTGATAGACATGTACAAAAAGACACGCTCTCAGGGCTTTGGCCCAGAAGTAAAAAGGCGTATCATGATTGGCACCTATGCCCTTTCAGCCGGTTACTATGATGCATACTACAAAAAGGCCTCTCAGGTGCGTACTCTGATTGCCAGAGATTTTGCCGAGGCCTTTAAAGAAGTTGATTTTATTATAGGCCCGGCCAGTCCTACCCCTGCTTTTAAGATTGGAGAAAGAGTTAGTGACCCGCTGGCCATGTATCTTTCTGATATTTATACCATTTCTGTTAATCTGGCCGGTATCGTAGGTCTTACTATCCCTTGTGGTTTTACCGATAAAGGGCTACCTGTAGGGCTCCAGATAATGGGGCCACATTTTAGTGAAAGTAAAGTGCTGGCTCTTGGCCACAAATTTGAGGAAAAGACAGGATTTACCGAAAAGTATCCTGAGTCATGAAACAAAAAATACCCCTTTCATATGCTAAGCCCGGTATGGTCCTGGCCGAAGAGGTAGCGGACGACAAAGGTCGTGTCCTTTGTGGCCCGGAAACAGAGCTTTCCCAGGGGTTGATAGAGAAATTTTCTTCTATGGGCATCAAGTTTGTCACGGTGAAAGGTCATCCGGTTGATCTTCCCTGGGAAAAGCCCCTTGAAGAAGAACTTAAAGAACTTGAAGAGCGGTTTGGCAAAGTGGTTGATGACAAACGGCTTATGGCCCTAAAGGCGTTGATAGCAGACTATCTCAAAAACAAAGAGAGCTAATGAGTGATCTCAAAAAGCAAATAAAAAAGAGAATTAAAAATCTCCAGTCCCTTCCTACCCTTCCGCCGATTGTGGGCCAGCTTACTAGACTTATTGCTGATGAGCGAAGCACCGCTCAACAGGTGGCCGCTCTCATTGAAAGAGATCAGGTTCTTACTAGCAAAGTACTTAAAATGGTAAACTCGGCCTTTTATGGTTTCCCAAGGCGTATCTCTACGGTTTCAAACGCCATTGTGCTCCTTGGGTTTAACGTAGTTAGAACCCTTGTTATTACAGCTTCTATTTTTGAGACTATGCAGGCCCAGGACTTAAGCCTCTGGGAGCACTCTCTTGGCACCGCGGCCGCTGCTGGGCTTCTGGCCGGGAAACTTGAGCTTAAAAATCCAGAAGAGGTTACCACTGCTGGCCTATTACACGACATAGGTAAAGTGGTTTTGCGTACCGAGTTCCCTGAGATTCTTAATCAGATAGAAAAGACTGTTCAGGAAAAAGGAATTTATTTTAGAGAAGCCGAGCAGGAAGTGATTGGCATAGATCACGGAGAAATTGGGCGTCTTTTGGCCAACCAATGGAATTTACCTGAAAGATTAGTTGAGCCTATTGCCTATCATCACGAGGTGGAAAAGGCTCGTAAATTTAAAAAAGAAACAGCTATTGTCCACTTTGCTGACATTATGGTCAGGGCTGTGGGTTACGGTTCAGGTGGAGATCCGTGGGTTCCTCCTTTAAATGATAAGGCCTGGAAACTTTTACGCTTAACTGACAATGATCTTGCCGAGTTAATTCCTATTTTTGACGAAAAGTTGATTGAACTTAGGCTTTTTACTTTAGAAATGCAAAATGAAATGGCGAAATAAGCTTTTTGTTCTGGCTCAGAGTAAGTTGCTTCAAAAGCTTGCTTCTTTTTTGGAAGAGGATTTTCTTATTGAATTTACTGATGTTCCAGAAAGGGCTATAGAAAAAGTTTTTAACAGCCCTCCTGAGCTTCTGTTGATTGAAGAGGCTCTGGCTCCTGAAATGACTAAAAATTTGGTGCGGGCTTTTAAAAAGGATTTGCACTTAACTTTTTTGCCTATTTTGCTCATTGTTTCTGAGGAGTCCTTAGATAAAAACTGGGAAAGCTTACCTGTTGACGATTTTGTCCTTGATGAGGCAAACCCTCAAGAAGTCAAAAGTCGTTTGAAGTTGGCCTTAGTCAGAGTTAAATGTTCAGCAGATGCTAATCCTCTCACAGGTCTTCCAGGAAATACTTCAATTTTGCGCACCATTCAGGAGAAGATAGATAGAGGAGAAAGGGTAGCGGTAGCCTATGTGGATATTGACCAATTTAAGCCTTTCAACGATCGCTATGGCTTTGCGAGAGGTGACGAAATTTTACGGGTATTAGCGCGTATTTTATCAAATGTTTTGGAGATTAAGTGCCGTGAAGAAGGTTTTGTAGGTCATATTGGTGGAGATGACTTTGTTTTTATTTGCCCAGAAAATATAGCCGAAGAAGTTTGTCAAGAAATAATCAAAGAATACGAAAAAATTTTACCCAATTTTATCGATCCAGAAGATTTAGAGCGAGGTTATTTTGTAGCCAAAAATCGCCAGGGGAAGATAGAAAAGATCCCTTTCCCGTCCTTGTCTATAGCCGTTGTGCCTTTGCGAGAAAGTCGCTTTAAACACTACGGAGAGGTTTCGGCCATTGCTTCCGAGATAAAAAAGATTGTTAAGGCCCGCGAGGGGAGCAATTACTTTATTGACCGCCGCGGAAATTAGCCTTCAAAAAAATGGTATAGATTTAGTTCCTCGGGAAAAGACGAGTAAATTTTCAAATATTTTTCTTTGGCCTTTTTAAGGTCTAAGTGTTCTAAAATAACCGGTAAGCCTGGAATAAAGGAATGGGGTTTTCTTGCTCCTTTACGTTCAAAAAGTAAAATTTTTTCGTAAAAATCTGTATGCTTAGGGTTAATACAAACTATCAGGTCAGTTATTCCTTTACGCAGACTGTAACGATAGATGTTTTTAAATACTATAAAAATAGCATTTTTGGCCTTCAGTTTGGGATGAGTGGCGAGCAATGTTATTTCCGCTAAGCGTTTTCTCCATCCTTGAATTTTTTTTAGTTCCTTGGAGTAAATTTTTTTAGCTGGTAAATCTTTTTCAACTAATAGAGCTACGGCTCCAGGATAGGGACTTTCTGGATGATATACAGCAAAAAAACGACCTTTTAAAGGAGGAAGTTGCCAGTTTTTATCAATTATCCCTAATTCTAGGTATCTCTCTTTAATAAATTGCAAGAGAGGTTTGCTTTCAAGAGGTTCAGAAGTTTCTATAACTTTAAAGCCGTTAGGATTAACTAATAAATCTGAAACTCCGCTTAATTTTAAGCGCCTGAGCCTCCACCAATCTTCACTACCAACAGAAAAGAGAGAGGTCATATTTTCTCCCGTAAAGCCGCGGTCTTACTAATTATTTTCGGCAGGAAAAACAAAATGTTTAAGACGCTGCGACGCTCCGCTCGCAGTGACAGAATAGCATATAGCTAATTAATGGCAGATGGCAAATAGCTAATCACTTCTTACTTTTAACTTCTCGCCTGTTATTGCGAGCGAAGCTCTCGATTGCCCTAGCAGCCGAGGCAATCTTAACCTATGTGTTCTGTTTTTCGTAAAGGTATCAATGGATTAGTTTACCGATACGGTTCCAGCGGATACGGAAATGTTTACTATCCCAAGAAAAATATATGATGAAGGCCTTACCTTTTACGTCTTTTATAGGTACAAATCCCCAGAAGCGGCTATCGTAACTTTCGTCACGATTATCTCCCATCATAAAAAGATGCCCAGGGGGGACTTTCACCGGTCCAAAGTTGTCTCGAGGGCTTACTTCTCTAGGTAATATTCTAGGATCAGTATGTTGAACGTAAGGTTCATCTAAAGGTTTTCCGTTTATATATACTACCTTATTGCGTATTTCTACAATGTCTCCAGGTAGCCCTATAACTCTTTTTATAAAGTCGAGTTTGCGGTTTTCTGGAAAAATAAAAACTATTACTTCTTTTCTTTTAGGCATACGGCCTTTAATCCAGACTTTTCTAGTAATAGGATTTCGTACTCCATATACAAACTTATTAACCAAAATATGGTCTCCTATGAGTAAAGTAGGAATCATAGAACCAGAGGGGATTTTAAAGGCCTGTACAAAAAAAGTGCGGATGAAGAGGGCTAAGAGTAAGGCTAAAACTATAGTTTTAACCCAATCCCAGACTTTGGCTGCTAAAGTTTCTTTATCTGCAAAAGAGTCTCTTTCAACCATAATGTCTAGAGCTTTATTACGATTTAAAAAAAAAGCAAGGTAGAAAATTGCTAAATGCGCAAAATGGCAAGGAAGGCTTCTTGGGGAATTTCTACTTGACCAAGGCTTTTCATGCGTTTTTTGCCTTCTTTTTGTTTTTCGAGAAGCTTTCTCTTACGTGTGACGTCGCCGCCATAACACTTGGCCAGAACGTCTTTGCGCATGGGAGGGATGCGCTCTCGGGCGATTACCTTTGAGCCGATAGCGGCCTGAATTACTACTTCAAATAGTTGCCGGGGAATAACTTCTCTTAATTTAGATACCAGTTCCCGTCCACGATAATAGGCCTTGTCTTTATGGACGATGAGGGAAAGGGCATCAACAGGCTGTTTGTTTATATAAATGTCTAATTTTACGAGTTCTGAAGGACGGTAATCAAGAAAACTGTAATCCATGGAGGCGTAGCCGCGGGAATAAGATTTAAGCTTATCAAAGAAGTCAAGAACTACCTCGCTAAAGGGCAAATCATATATTAGCTGTACTCGCTGAGGAGTAAGATAACGCAAATCTTTCTGGACCCCCCTCTTCTCTTCGCAAAGACGCATAATAGCGCCAACGTATTCTTTAGGGGTGTAAATTTCGGCCCGAATGTAGGGTTCAAGGACACGGGCAATCTTTTCCCTAGGTGGCCAGTGGGCTGGGTTTTCTACTTCTACGATTTCCCCATCCACTAACTCTACACGATAGCGTACGGAAGGGGCAGTACTTATTAGTTTTAAGCCAAATTCACGTTCCAGGCGTTCCTGGACTATTTCCATGTGAAGAAGCCCCTGAAAGCCACAACGGAAACCAAAGCCCAGGGCGGCTGAGTTTTCAGGTTCGTAAGAGAAAGCCGGATCATTTAGCCATAGCTTTTCTACGGCCTCACGCAACTCATCATATTGTTCGCTTTCTATAGGGAATAAACCACAGAACACCATAGGTTTTACTTCTCGAAATCCAGGTAGTGGCTCGCGAGCGGGGTTTTCGGCTTCAGTCACCGTATCACCTATTTTAGTATCACGCACTTCTTTAATCCCTGCAGCAAAGAAGCCCACTTCACCAGCTACCAGCATATCTACCGAAGTAGGATTGGGAGAAAATACGCCTACCTTAGTTATTTCAAACTCCTTTCCCGTGGACATGAGTTTTATTTTTTGGCCAGGGTAAAGGCAACCATCAACCATACGAATTAAGACTACTACCCCTAGATAAGGGTCATACCACGAGTCAAAAATTAGAGCTTTAAGGGGGGCATTACGGTCTCCTTTTGGTGGGGGAATACGATTTACAATGGCTTCAAGAATTTCTTCAGTGCCTATGCCTTTTTTAGCGCTGGCTAAAATGGCATCTGAGGCATCAAGGCCAATAATTTCTTCTATTTCTTTTTTTACCCTTTCCGGGTCAGCCTGGGGTAAGTCTATTTTGTTTAGCACCGGAATAATTTCCAGATTATTTTCTAGAGCCAGATAAACGTTGGCCAAAGTTTGGGCTTCAACGCCCTGCGAGGCATCTACTACCAATAAAGCCCCTTCACAGGCGGCTAAGCTACGAGAAACTTCGTAAGAAAAATCTACGTGGCCTGGAGTATCTATCAGGTTTAACTGGTAAGTTTCGCCGTCTTTGGCCTTATAAAGGAGTCTTACAGCTTGGGCTTTTATGGTTATTCCTCTTTCACGTTCAAGGTCAAGCCTATCTAAAAATTGTTCGCGCATTTCGCGCTCAGAGACCATACCGGTTTTTTCAAGCAGACGATCGGCCAAAGTGGACTTTCCGTGGTCCACATGGGCGATTATGCTAAAATTCCTTATTTTTTCTTGCGGAAACTTTTTCATACGTCCTTTTTTTCTTTTAAAATTTTGCAGCGAAAAAATTTAATGCTTTTCAAAAAAATGCCGAAAAAGATTAAAGCTGGATAAAATATCTGCTAAAGATTAATAACTAATATTTTAGTTGACAAGTTTAGCACTTGAGGGGTTTTAAAAGCTAATGGCTATTAATTTAGGTAAATTTTCTTTTGGCAAGAAAGGTATTCTCGGGATTGATCTCGGGAGCTATTCTATCAAAGTAGCGGAAGTGGAAAGCGGCTCTCCTCCGGTTTTGCGTTCTTATGGTCAGGTAAAATTGCCTGAAGGAGGGCTTTGGTCAGCTGATGAAGAAAAACTGAGTGATCTTGCTCAAAAAATAAGTTCTTTGTTGAAAAATTTAAAAGTTAAACATAAAAAATGCGTTGTTTCTATTTCTAGTTATACGTCTATTCTA
Organism: Thermodesulfatator indicus DSM 15286; assembly: GCF_000217795.1. Classification (NCBI taxonomy): domain Bacteria; kingdom Pseudomonadati; phylum Thermodesulfobacteriota; class Thermodesulfobacteria; order Thermodesulfobacteriales; family Thermodesulfatatoraceae; genus Thermodesulfatator; species Thermodesulfatator indicus. The sequence continues at coordinate 544,186 of NC_015681.1, read as the reverse complement.
AAAAGATTATCGTTAGAATTATCTAATGAAGATGATCTTGACGAAGTTATTAGGGAAGAAGCCGAAGCCCATATTCCTTTTGATTTAGAAGAAGTTTATTTTAATTACGACATTTTAAATTCCGAAGCTAATCAAATAGATTGTGTTATAGCGGCAGCTAGAAAAGATTTAGTTGATAATATTGTTGATTTTTTGGCTAGTCTAAAGCTTGATCCTATAGCTTTAACAATAGATATTGTAGCTCTTTCTAATTTGTTTGAGTTTGTTTATAGCCCAGAAAAAGATTTTGTTTTGGTAGATCTGGGCTTTTCTAAAACGTCTGTAATGCTTTGGAAAGAAGGTGGTTTGTGGTTTTATAGAGATTTAAGTATAGGAGTTCAGCAGTCAAGCGATAATAAGTCAATTAATGAAGATAGAATTGTAACATATATTAATGAAACATTAACCTTTTTTGAAGGTGAATATAATATTTCAGTAAAAGATATTTATCTGTGCGGGGGAGGATGTTTAAGTAAAAGCCTGGTGAAAAAAATAAAAGATGTGACCCAAAAAGAGGTGAACTTTTTGTCATATTTGGGAAAGTTTGATATTAATAAAGTAAGTTTAAAAGCAGAAAATTATATTAATTTAACTGGAAAAACAGCTATAGGACTTGCTATAACAGAGATATCAAAATGATAAAAATTAACTTAATTCCTAAAAAAGAAAAGAAAGCCGCAAAAGATTATAAGATCGCTGTCTTAGTTGTTTTAATGATATTTTCTTATGTGTTGATAGGCGCAAGCTATTTTTATTTAAAAAAGAAAGAAGCTAGGGCTCATGCACAGGTTGCTCAAATTAATCAAAAAGTGAAAAAGTATAAAAAAATAGAAAAAGAATTAAATAAAATTAAAAAAGAAACGAAAAAAATAGAAAAGCGAATAGATATCATTATTTCGTTAATAAAAGATAATCCAAAAGTTATCAAAAATATTGATTTAATTGTCCACCAAATACCTGTTGGTAAAGTATCATTAATTAAAGTTGAAGTCAAAAAAGATAATATTAATATTGTAGGCCAAGGAATGACGTTGAAGGATATTGCCAGTTTTATTCAACGGCTTGAACAGCAAGAGTATATAAATAAAGTTTACTTGGCAAATACCAAACGAGATAAGAATAATAAGTTAATAAACTTTAATCTTAGGGTAAAGTTTAAAAATGAATCCTAAAATAAAAGCAGAACTTGAAAAAATAAAGTCACAATGGGATGCTCTTAGCCAGAGGGATAGAATTATTGTTTTGTGCTTATTGATAATTGTTCCCCTGGCTTTATATGCTAAGCTTATAGCTCTACCTTTAAAAGAGAATATCGATCATTTATTTAAAGAAAAAGTCCAAAAAGAACAAGAACTTAAAAGATTACAAATTGCTGCTATAAAAATTAAAAAAATCAGAGAAGAATATAATAAAGTAAAAATTCTTTCTAAAGAAGCAGAGAAGCTTTTGCCAACAAAAGCAGAAATTGCTTCTTTTTTAGAAAATATTGATAGAGAAAGTGAAAAGTTTAATGTTTCTGTTTCTGAGATTAAAGTACTTAAAGAAGAAAATAAAGAGATATATAAAAAGATACCTTTGGCCCTCAAACTAGAAGGAAATTTTAATAATATTATGCTTTTTATTGATAGTTTGAGGCTAAAAGATAAAATCATTACTCCTACTCAAATCAGATTAACTAAAGATAAAGGTTACCTTAGAGCTGATTGTACTTTACTGACTTTTAGAACATTAACTGAGGAAGAAATAAAAAAATTAAATCAAAATAAGAAAAAGAAGAGAAGGTAATAATGACGAAAAATTTAATGTTTATTGATAAAAGTGGTATTCAGATCATATTTTTGGAGAAAATAAAAGAACTATTCAAGATGATAATTTTAGTTATTTGTTTCTCGCTTTTTCTTAACTTCAATGTCTGCTCAGCAAAAACTAAAGAAAAAGAGACAGATATCTTTTTAAAATGGCAAAAAGCAATGAAGCTGAGACAGTCATACAAATATAGTCCTGTTTCCTTTGATCCATTTAGGTCTATAATTGTTCAATTGAAATCTTTACCAGTTCCTCAAAATATTACAATCTTTTTAAAGAATTATGATTTGAGTGATTTAAAATTAGTGGGGATAATAGATACTGGAGACCAAAAAATTGCTATTATTGAAGATCCTAGTGGTAAAGGTTTCTTTTTGAAGATAGGGGATTACATAGGTAGTCAAGCTGGTAAAATTATCAGAATAACTAAATGTGCCGTCTATATATCTCAAAAGTTTATAGATCAGCAAGGCAATATCATTGAATCTCCTAAGCCTTATATCATGAAATTATCATCGGAGGATGGACGATGTTTAGAATAAAAAGAGTCTTTTTATGTATAATCGCTATATGTTTGTTTTTTTCACAATCTTTATACGCTTATTCTGGCAAAATTGTTGATATTGTTTTTGATAAAAAAAACGATAATTTGAATATTTTATTTGAGTTTGATAAAAATGTTGTTAAAGCTGACATTGATTCTCAAGACAATAAAATCATCTTAAAATTTTCTAATGTAAAATTATTGGAATCTCAATATAAATTGCCTAATGAGATTAAGAAAATGTCTTTTGAAATTGATAACAATGATCTTTATGTCGTTTTAGAGACAGATTTAAAAGTCATTAATAGTTATATTTCTGGTCACTATTTTGTTCTTAAGTTGACTAACTCGTCTAAGAAAAATAGTGACAATTTTGCTTATAGCCTTCCTCCAGAACCCAAAAATATAGAAATTCCTTTTGAAAAGAAACAGTATACTGGTAAAAAAATTTCTCTTGATCTACAAGATGCAGATGTCAGGACTGTTTTTAGAATGTTAAGTGAAATAGGCGGTGTTAACATTGTTTTGGGTGAAGATATTAAGGGAACTATTACTTTGAAATTAAAAGATGTTCCCTGGGATCAGGTTCTTGATATAGTTTTGGCTAAGTTTGGATTAGGTAAGGCAGAAATAAATGGTATTTTATATATTGCACCTATTAATAAGCTTCAAAAACAAGTCCAAGAAATTAAAAGTCTAAAAAGTTCTTTGGCTGAAACTCAGGAGCTTGGGCCTGTAAAAACAGAATATATTAATGTTAATTATGTTAATGCGTGTGATCTTTTAAATTCACAACAAGCTGTATCTATTAAATCTCTTCTAACTCAAAGAGGAACTATAACTTGTGATAGCAGGACCAATATTTTAATTGTTAAAGATACGGAAGAAGCTATTAAATCTCTGAAGTCATTGATAAAGAAAATAGACGTACCAACAAAACAAGTATTGATTGAAGCTAGAATAGTAGAAGTATCTAGTAACTTTGCAAGAAATCTTGGTGTTCGGTGGTATGGAGGGTTTTATAGCACTAATCAAGAAACTTCTTTTAATCTTTCACCATCAACAACCAATGTAGAAACCTCTCCTGCTGGTCCTGATGTCGATTTATTAGGTCCGATTGTAGATCCTGGTTTTGTAGGCGGATCTTTGGGGAATCTCGGTATTTTATTAGGCCATATTACCAAAACTTCTGCTACTTTGTTGGACCTCAGGTTATCTGCTCTGGAGCAACAAGGATTGGGGAAAATAGTTTCGGCTCCGGTGGTAATTACTAGGGACAATGGCGAAGCTGTCATTAAGCAAGGCTATCAGATTCCTTATTTGGAACTTACTAGTGACGGTACCGCTACCACTAAGTTTATAAATGCTGATTTGACTTTAAAAGTTACTCCGCACATATTACCTAATAACGAAATAAGACTCGAAATCAATATTGATAAGAGTGAGCCTGATTGGGCCCGCCAGGTCAACAGCGTACCGGCTATTATGACCCGTCAAGTACAAACTTATGTGAGGGTTCCCAACAACGGGACCGTAGTTATAGGAGGGCTTAAAATATCTAAAAAACAAGAAGCCTATGACCGTGTTCCTGGGCTCTCCAAAATTCCAGGGGCAGGGAATCTTTTTAAAAATAGTCAAAAGACCCAGGAAGACCAAGAGCTTCTCATTTTTATAACGGCCAAAGTAGTGAGCTCGGCAGTTGCAGATGTAGACTATTAATCAAATTTAATTGCCAAAGAGCGGACATACCTTTAACATTAGGGCATGTCCGCTTTTATTATTTTAAGTAAAGAGGTCTTCCGTCGTTTCTGGAAAGATAATTGCCTGATGAGTGCTCAGGCCCTCACTTATAACACAGTCTTTGCTTTTGTACCTCTCCTTGCGTTTGCTCTCTCTATGGTCCAAGTTTTTATCGGAAAGGAAGAGATCATTTTCCGCATTAATCAGGCCCTTTCTCAGTTTTTAAATCCAGGAGCTTTGAGTAAGGCTCAAGAAACTATTTTGAACTTAGTTCAAGAGGCTCAGCACGCTCCGTTAGGGGCTGCTAGTATGATTATTTTCTTGACTATGGTAATCGGGCTTTTAATGCAATTTGAAGAGGTGATAAATCATATCTTTAGAGTAAAGGCCAAAAGGACTTTTTTCCAGAAATTGGCTATTTATTGGATGGGCCTAACACTTGGACCCATTTTAGTCACCCTTCCTTTAGGAGCTACCATTTATTTAACTCATCTAGGTTTTAAAGGTTTAGGGCTTGTTTCTTTTTTTAGTAAATTCTGGATAATTCCCACGCTTGTATTGCTTTTTGTCGGAGTTTATATGTATCTCCCAGTAAAAAAAATAAGCGTTAAGGCCGCTTTTTTAGGAGCTACAGTAGCCGCTGTATTGTGGATCCTGGTAGCTTCAATATATGCTGTTTATACAACTAAGGCGGTAGCGTATTCAAAGCTTTACGGTTCTTTGGCAGCTATTCCCTTGTTTTTACTATGGTTATGGCTTAACTGGACGGTAGTCTTGTTAGGGGCAGAAATAGCTTCGGTCTTCCATTACCGAGAAAAAATATTGGCTCATTATCGTTATCATAATAGTTACTCTTCTTTGTTGTTAGCCTTAGGTGTTTTGCTAAATATTTTTCATCACGCTTATCACGGATATAAAGCTCCTGGGCTAATAAATCTTTCTTATGCTCTTAAGGCCTCACCATTCAGGCTAGAAAAAATTATTCTTCTTTTAAAAAAACACGGCTTAGTATATAAACTAAATGGGGGCTATCTCTTATCTAGAGATGCTGAAAAGATTTTTCTGAGCGAAATACAAAGTGCCGTAGAAGGTAATCTCCCTGATATACCACCTGAAGATTCCTTGCTTAAAGTAGCTTATGAATTTCTGCTTGAAGAAAAAGCACTCTGGCAAAGTAAAACCTTAAAAGAACTCTACTTCCAAGCTAAGGAGGAAATTAATGGCTCGTTGTCGCAAGTGCCGGCGGAAAAAAGCTGATGTCTTTATCCCTCACCATCGCCTACCTCTTTGTGAAGAGCATTTTTTAGAGTGGTTTGAAGAATACCTGGCTCGTACCGTCAAAAAATTTAAAATGTTTTCGCCCAAAGCCAAAATCCTTGTAGCCATATCTGGAGGCAAAGACAGTTTGGTCCTCTGGAAGGCTTTGAATAATCTTGGTTATCATACCGAAGGCCTCTTTGTAGATTTAGGCATAGAAGATTTTTCTCTTATTTCGCGGCGGGTTGCTGAAAATTTTGCCGAAGAACTAGACCGCCCACTCCACGTAGTTTCTATCGCTAAAGAAATAGGTCTAACCATTCCTGATCTTAAGTCTCGTACGAAAAAGTATTGTTCCCTGTGTGGTAGTATAAAGAGATACTTTTTCAATCGTTTTGCCAGGCAAAACAACTTCGACGTGTTGGTTACCGGGCATAATCTTGATGACGAAGCCTCTTCTCTTTTAAGTAATACTATTAACTGGCAGTTAAAGTATCTGGCTCGCAAATATCCAGTGCTTCCTGAAGGAAACGGTTTTGTACGCAAGGCCAAGCCTCTTTGCCGTTTTACGGCCTTTGAAATCAAAGAATATGCTCGCTTACAAAAAATTGAATATTTAACGGAACGCTGTCCCCTTTCTCCTGAGGCTACGCGTCTTGTTTACGCTGAACTGATGGACGAACTAGAAGAAAAGATGCCTGGCACTAAGATAAGATTTTATATGGATTATCTGCGTAAAGTTTATCCTATTTTTAATAAACAGGTTGAGGACTTTTTAGACCGGCCTTTGACCCAATGTGAATTCTGTGGTGAGCCAGCGGTTTCTTCTCCCTGTTTTGTCTGCAAACTCAAGGCTGAAGCTAAGGCATAAGATATTTTTGTTGGCTTTTGGGCACCCACCAGCGTTCAAGGTTATAAGAAATGCCAATCGGCGCGGGTTTTATACCATGAAAACGTTTGTGAATGCAGGGTAGAGCCATAGGAATATAGAGAAAAGTATAGGGCTGGTCTTCCGCCAGGATTTCCTGAAAGCGATAATAGATTTTCTTGCGTTTTTCTTTATCAAAAGTACGGCGGCCTTCTTCTAGCAGACGGTCAACCTCTGGATTTTTGTAGCCGATAAAATTTAGTCCAGGCGGTTTTATTTTGCTTGAGTGCCAGATATCGTAAAGGTCCGGCTCAGGAGAAGTAGTCCAGCCAAGAATTACCGCTTCAAAGCGACGCTTGTCTATAAATTCTTTGATAAAGGCCGTCCATTCTACGGTTCTTATATGCATTTTTATGCCGATTTGAGCCAAGCGATACTGTATAATCTCGGCGGTTAAAAGACGCGAAGTATTACCTTGATTGGTTAACACGGTAAATTCAAAGGGGCGGCCATCTTTATCAAGAATGCCATCACCATCGGTGTCATACCACCCCGCTTCGTGTAACAGCTCAAGGGCTTTCTTGGGGTTGTATGGATAACGTTTAACATGGGGATTGTAAAACCAGGTGTCTGGCTTATATGGCCCTGTAGCTACTACTCCCAGGCCGTAAAGTACGCCCTTTATTATTTCTTTTTTGTCAATGGCGTAAGAAATAGCTTGCCTTACGCGTTTGTCTTTAAAAAGGGGACAACGCAGATTGTAGCCAAGATAAGTATAAGAAAAAGAGAGATATTTGTACTTGCGAAATTTGGCCAAAAAAGAGGGTGAATTAGTTTTTCTGGCGTATTGTAAGGGGGTTAGTCCCATCCAGTCTATTCCTTCAGCCTTTAACTCCATGAACATAGTGGTAGGGTCAGGAATTACTCTGAAAATAATGTAGTTGAGATACGGGCGGCCTTTGAAGTAATCATTATAGGCTTTTAGGACTATTTTTTCCTGGGTTTTCCATTCTTTGAATTTAAAGGGACCGGTCCCTATGGGATGTCTTCCAAAGTCTATTTTAGTTATGTCTTTACCTTCAAGCAGGTGTTTGGGTAGGACTACAAGATTTCCCCAAGAGCCAAGGGCCGGGGCAAAAGGCTTTTTATAATGTACGCGAAAAGTATATTTATCAAGAACTTCGGCCTTGTCTACTTCCAGAAAATCTCCGGCATACGCTGAAGGGATTTTAGGGTTGGTGATGAGTTTAAAGCCAAAGAGAACATCTTCAGCGGTAAACTCTACGCCATCTTGCCATTTGACCCCTTTTCTTAAATAAAAGGTTATTGTTTTACCGTCATCAGAGATTTCGTATCTTTCGGCCAGATCCCCTACCAGATTTAAATTTTTGTCATACTTGACCAGACCGTTAAAAATAAGGCCGGCCACTTCGTGGCTGGCGGCATCAGTGGCCAGCATAGGAATGAGAATGCTTGCGTCCCCGATGGAACCTATGACCAGGGCGTCTCCATAATCCTGGGCTTGCGCTAAAGCTCCCCATAGACAAAATATGACAATTAAAATAAGCTTTCTCATCAAAAGAGTATTTTTACACAATCAGGTTAAATTGGAAGAGCTAAAAATAGAAGGAGAACCCATGGAAGAAAAGGCTGAACTAAAGGCCCTTTTAGCGCCCCAAACTCATTTAAGGCTAGATCTAGCGGCCCTTTTACTGGCTGCTTTTGACAAAATTATTTTACTTCAGCCAACTGAGGCTGTTCCTGAGGGGCCTTTTACCGAGCTTGTGGCCAAAGGCTTGGTAGAGACGATAACGCCTAAGCCTTTAGGTGAAGAAAAACTTGTATGGTTTAAACGACTAATTGCCTCTTACGAAGAATGGGGTCAGATGATGCGCTGGCCAGAAAATGTAGCCATGTTCAAGTCACGGCCAGAAGTTCTGGAGGAAACGGTTTCAGAGATCAAGGCCCAAATCCTTGGTGAAGATAAACCTAAGGTTGACCCCGATCTCCAAGCACGCATTCTCTTGCAATTGGCTCAAAATTTAGACAGGCGTCTTGAAGAACTTGACTTTGAATATCAAGACCTAAAAGCCCATGCCGAAAAACTCTCTGAATTTATTGTTGGACAGGACCCCACCCTTCGTCGTTTCCCAGACTGGGTTATTGAAGGTAAAGAAATTTCGCTAGAACTTCCTAACATTCAAGAACGAATGCTTGCCTTTGCCCACCTTATTAGCATGTTTGATGAACTGCCTACAGTTAATATAGTATCTGACCAGCCGGACTTGGTAGAAACATTTATTGACTTCTGTCCAGACTACCAAAAATTGGGGACAGTAAGTCTCCCTGCGGTGGAACTTGATCTTGAAACAAAAAATATAGAAAGCACTAAAGAAAAAATAAGATCCATTTTATCTGGAAAGAAGATAGAGGAAAAAGAATCGCCCTATTTAGAGATTTTTAAACTAAACGTCACTTCTAAAAGTCTTTTTGGGGCCTTAAAACGAGGGGAAAAGGCCCTTGAGAAGGGTGAAACAAATCTCTTTTATTTACGAAAAAGCTAATCCACCGATAGGGGTTATTAATTGGACCTAGATTTCCACTTAAGTGGATTTAGGGATTTGAAATTTTTTCAGATTAGGTATTGACAGTTTTAGTTAGGTGGTTAAATTAGCAGGGCCTTAGTGAGAGAGCGTTGATCTTTGGAAGCGAGGAAGTAAGTTACGAGATCTTGACAGAAATATGTCGGATGTATAACATATAGAGTTGCCGAGGATATTTGATCTTTGAGTTTAAGTTAAGCCACTTGTCGGGGTGAGCTTGACAAGTGGTTTTATGTGTGTTTAAATTTAGGTTTGCCTGATTGAGGCTGATCTTTGAAACTGAATAGCGGTAGCGGGCAAGCGCCTTTGAGAGGCTTGTCGGCTTTTGAGTTTTAAGGGAGCCAAAGAGCCTTTGCGTTATGGTTTAACGTGAGGGTTTGATCCTGGCTCAGGGCGAACGCTGGCGGCGCGCCTAACACATGCAAGTCGAGGGGGAAAGGGTAGCTTCGGCTACCCGAGTACACCGGCAGACGGGTGAGTAACGCGTGGGTAACCTACCTTGGGGTCTGGGATAACCACCCGAAAGGGTGGCTAATACCGGATACGTTCCTGAGGCGCGAGCCGAGGGAAGAAAGGGTGCCACTGCATAGCAAGCACCTGCCCTAAGAGGGGCCCGCGTCCCATCAGCTAGTTGGTGAGGTAACGGCTCACCAAGGCAACGACGGGTAGCCGGCCTGAGAGGGTGGTCGGCCACACTGGCACTGAGACACGGGCCAGACTCCTACGGGAGGCAGCAGTGGGGAATCTTGGGCAATGGCCGAAAGGCTGACCCAGCGACGCCGCGTGGGGGAAGAAGGCCTTCGGGTCGTAAACCCCTGTCAAGGAGGAAGAAGCCCTTACTGGTTAAGAGCTGGTAGGGGTTGACGGTACTCCTGGAGGAAGCCACGGCTAACTCCGTGCCAGCAGCCGCGGTAATACGGAGGTGGCGAGCGTTGCCCGGAATCACTGGGCGTAAAGGGGGCGTAGGCGGCCGGACGAGTCGGACGTGAAAGCCCGGGGCTCAACCCCGGAATTGCGTTCGATACTGTCTGGCTTGAGGTCCGGAGAGGCCGGCGGAATTCCCGGTGTAGGGGTGAAATCCGTAGATATCGGGAGGAACACCGGTGGCGAAGGCGGCCGGCTGGACGGCACCTGACGCTGAGGCCCGAAAGCGTGGGGAGCAAACCGGATTAGATACCCGGGTAGTCCACGCCGTAAACGATGGGTGCTAGGTGTGGGGGGTTAAACCTTCCGTGCCGAAGCTAACGCAATAAGCACCCCGCCTGGGGAGTACGGCCGCAAGGCTGAAACTCAAAGGAATTGACGGGGGCCCGCACAAGCGGTGGAGCACGTGGTTTAATTCGATGCAAAGCGAAGAACCTTACCTGGGTTTGACATGCTAGGGGACCCCTCAGAGATGAGGGGGTGCCCGGGCTTTGCCTGGGAGCCCTAGCACAGGTGCTGCATGGCTGTCGTCAGCTCGTGTCGTGAGATGTTGGGTTAAGTCCCGCAACGAGCGCAACCCTTGCCCTTAGTTGCCAGCGGGTAGAGCCGGGCACTCTAGGGGGACTGCCGGGGACAACCCGGAGGAAGGGGGGGATGACGTCAAGTCATCATGGCCCTTATGCCCAGGGCTACACACGTGCTACAATGGGCGGTACAGAGGGAAGCGAACCCGTAAGGGGGAGCAAATCCCAGAAAGCCGCTCTCAGTACGGATCGGGGTCTGCAACTCGACCCCGTGAAGCCGGAATCGCTAGTAACGGCGGATCAGCATGCCGCCGTGAATACGTTCCCGGGCCTTGTACACACCGCCCGTCACACCACGGGAGCTGGCTCTGCCCGAAGTCGCTATCCCAACCCCCGGAAGGGGGAGGGAGGCGCCGACGGCAGGGCTGGTGACTGGGGTGAAGTCGTAACAAGGTATCCCTACCGGAAGGTGGGGATGGATCACCTCCTTTCTAAGGAGTCTGAGTGTACGGACTCAAGTAACTAGCTTTTCTAGTTTTGGAAGAGTTATGGAGAGTAGGTAAAGAGACAGGTGCTTGTCCGCTAGCCGCTATTCAGTTTTGAGGGATTGGCTGAGAGGCTGATTTGTTCTTTTAAAGAGAGAGATAGAAGGTGGAAGGTGAAGGGTAGATAGGCCTAATAGGGTTGGGCCTATAGCTCAGTTTAGGTCAGAGCGCACGCCTGATAAGCGTGAGGTCGGTGGTTCGAGTCCACCTAGGCCCACCATATAGATATATGGGGGTGTAGCTCAGTTGGGAGAGCACCGGCTTTGCAAGCCGGGGGTCAACGGTTCGAGTCCGTTCACCTCCACCAGAGTAGGTGGTTTTGGGGAGCTGCCCTGTTGGAGAAGGTAGGGGGGGTAGTTCAGCAAAGCCACTTAGTAGGCACAGATCTTTGACAAGTGAATAGGGTATCGCCCGGTATCCACGAGCCGAGAGCAAGGATACGAGTATTTTTTGTGGAATTTTTATAAAGAAGAGTTTAGTGGCCAAGCTACTAAGGGCCAGCGGTGGATGCCTCGGGCGCAGGAGGCGAGGAAGGGCGTGGCAAGCTGCGAAAAGCCACGGGGAGCCGCAAGCAGGCGTTGATCCGTGGATGCCCGAATGGGGGAACCCGGCCAGGGTAATACCTGGTCATCCGCTAGGTTAAGAGCCTGGCGGAGGCGAACCCGGGGAAGTGAAACATCTCAGTACCCGGAGGAGAAGAAATCAAACGAGATTCCCTGAGTAGCGGCGAGCGAAAGGGGAGGAGCCCAAACCGGATGAGTGTAGAAGCCCCTAGGCGTTGCTCATCCGGGGTAGAGGGGGCACACTGGAGGAGGCTAGGGACTCCTCGGGGAGTAAGAAAACCGCTTGGCTAGCCGAAGGCACCTGGAATGGTCCGCCGTAGAGGGTGAGAGCCCCGTAGGCGAAAGCTGAGTGGACTCCCTGGGTGTGCTACCCAAGTAGCACGGGGCACGAGGAATCCCGTGTGAATCAGGGGGGACCACCCTCCAAGGCTAAATACTCCCTGCGCACCGATAGAGCATAAGTACCGTGAGGGAAAGGTGAAAAGAACCCCGGGAGGGGAGTGAAATAGAGCCTGAAACCGCTGGCCTACAAGCAGTCGGAGCCTGCGCGGGAGCGTGGGTGACGGCGTGCCTTTTGCATAATGAGCCCGGGAGTTGTCGTCAGTGGCGAGGCTAAGCCGGATAGGCGGAGCCGAAGCGAAAGCGAGTCTGAAAGGGCGTTAAGTCGCTGGCGGCAGACCCGAAGCGGGACGAGCTACCCATGGCCAGGGTGAAGGCGGGGTAACACCCGCTGGAGGCCCGAACCGGTGGAGGGTGAAAACTCCTCGGATGAGCTGTGGGTAGGAGTGAAAAGCTAATCGAGTCCCGTGATAGCTGGTTCTCCCCGAAATGTATTGAGGTACAGCCTCAGGGGATATCTGACGGGGGTAGAGCACTGTTGGGGCTAGGGGGCTTACCGGCCTACCGAACCCCGGCAAACTCCGAATACCGTCAGAAGGACCCTGGGAGTGAGCCGCTGGGTGATAAAGTCCAGCGACGAGAGGGGAACAACCCAGACCGCCAGCTAAGGTCCCGAAGTACTGGCTAAGTGGTAAAGGAGGTGGCCCTGCTTAGACAACCAGGATGTTGGCTTAGAAGCAGCCATCATTTAAAGAGTGCGTAACAGCTCACTGGTCGAGCGGGGCTGCGCCGAAAATACCACGGGGCTTAAGCCAGTCGCCGAAGCTGCGGACTCATGCTGAGAGGCATGAGTGGTAGGGGAGCACTCTGACTGCGTAGAAGGGTGATCCGTGAGGGCACCTGGAGTGGTCGGAGGAGAGAATCCGGGCACGAGTAGCGATAAAGAGGGTGAGAATCCCTCTCGCCGTAAGCCCAAGGTTTCCTGGGGAAGGGTCGTCCGCCCAGGGTTAGCCGGACCCTAAGGCGAGGCCGGAAGGCGTAGCCGATGGGAAGAGGGGTCAACAATCCCCCGCCACCTGAGTGGAGGCCAAGGGGTGACGCAGGAGGGAAGGGCGCCGGGGCCGTGAATGGCAGGCCCTCCAAACCTGTAGCCCGGTGACGGGGCGAGGCAAATCCCGCCCCCGAGGGTGAGGGGGAGTAAGTAACCGGGAGCGAGAGTTCCCGGGAAGGCGCTCGGACCACACTGCCGAGAAATAGCCTCGTGGCTGAAGAAGCTCAGGTGACCGTACCGCAAACCGACACAGGTGGGCGGGCAGAGAATGCTCAGGCGCGTGGGGTAACCCTGGCTAAGGAACTCGGCAAAATGGCCCCGTAACTTCGGGAGAAGGGGTGCCCACGCTGGTGAAGGCCCTTAGCGGCTGGAGCTGGCGTGGGTTGCAGGGAATCGGCGGTGGCGACTGTTTACCAAAAACACAGGACTCTGCGAAGTCGTAAGACGACGTATAGGGTCTGACGCCTGCCCGGTGCCGGAAGGTGAAGGGTCCGGGTTAGGGGGCGTAGGCCTCCGAAGCTCGGACTTGAAGCCCCGGTAAACGGCGGCCGTAACTATAACGGTCCTAAGGTAGCGAAATTCCTTGTCGGGTAAGTTCCGACCTGCATGAATGGCGTAACGACTGCCGCACTGTCTCGGCCAGGGTCCCAGCGAAACTGTAGTCTCGGTGAAGATGCCGGGTACCCGCGGTGGGACGGAAAGACCCCGTGAAGCTTTACTGCAGCTTGGCATTGCACTTCGGTGCAGGATGTGCAGGATAGGTGGGAGGCTGAGAAGCCCGGGCGCCAGCTCGGGTGGAGCCGTCCTTGAGATACCACCCTTCCTGCATCGGGGTGCTAACCTGGAGGGGTAAGCCTCCTCAGGGACAGTGCCTGGTGGGCAGTTTGACTGGGGCGGTCGCCTCCTGAAAGGTAACGGAGGCGTCCAAAGGTACCCTCAGGCGGATTGGAAACCCGCCGTTGAGTGCAAGGGCAGAAGGGTGCTTGACTGCGAGGCCGACGGGCCGAGCAGGGACGAAAGTCGGGCCTAGTGATCCGGCGGTGCCGAGTGGAAGGGCCGTCGCTCAACGGATAAAAGTTACTCCGGGGATAACAGGCTGATCGCTCCCAAGAGTTCACATCGACGGAGCGGTTTGGCACCTCGATGTCGGCTCATCCCATCCTGGGGCTGGAGAAGGTCCCAAGGGTCGGGCTGTTCGCCCGTTAAAGGGGTACGTGAGCTGGGTTCAGAACGTCGTGAGACAGTTCGGTCCCTATCCACCGTGGGCGTAGGAGGCTTGAGAGGAGCTGCCCCTAGTACGAGAGGACCGGGGTGGACGCACCGCTGGTGGACCGGTTGTGGCTGGCCTGCCGCACAGCCGGGTAGCCATGTGCGGAAGGGATAACCGCTGAAAGCATCTAAGCGGGAAGCCCTCCTCAAGATGAGGCCTCCCGAGACAGGGGAGACCCTGTCCCAGAAGGGCCCAGGGAGACTACCTGGTAGATAGGCCGGAGGTGGAAGCCCAGCAATGGGTGGAGCTGACCGGTACTAATCGCCCGAGCGGCTTGGCCACAGTATTGGCTTAGATAGTGAATACTGTGGGTGGCTCGTGGATACCGGAGCGGTACCCTATATCACTTGTCAGCAATTTTTGTTATAAATTAGTGATAATGTAGGAAAAAGAAGGCTGATCTTTGAAAAAGAAGGTAGCAATAAAGAAGGGCGTTTATAAAGAACTGCTAGATATTCCGAAGAAATATCAAGTTAAAATATTAGATGCATTAAGGAAGTTAGAAAAAGGAAAAGGTGATATAAAGAAGTTAGCACCCAAGAGATACCGCTTGCGAGTTGGATGTTATCGTATTTTATTTAAAGAGGAAGATGATTTATTAGTTGTATATAAAATAGTTCATCGGCAAGGAGCCGATAGATATTATGACAATGTTTGAAATTCAGAAGATAGAAAAAATTAAGAAAGATATAGAAAATATTCAAATTTTTCTTGAAGACTGGGAAGATCTACAGTTATTGTTAGAAGCAGAAGAGAAAAGAGAGAGAGAAGAAATTTATTCTTTGGAAGAGTTAAAATCTTTATTAGAAGAAGACAAATAGAGAAAATTCCCGGGTGCCCATACCGGAGGGGCCACACCCGTTCCCATTCCGAACACGGTCGTTAAGCCCTCCAGGGCCGATGGTACTGCTGGGTTACCCCGGTGGGAGAGTAGGTCGGCGCCCGGGTTAAATTTTAGATAGATAGAAGGCCTGGTTGAGTAATTCTCAACCAGGCCTTTTTTGTTTTTAGGGCATTTCTAAGTTTATTATTACGTTTAAGCGAGATTTAAGGTACTTTAAAGCGATTTTCTATGAGCTTGAAAGCGTAATATATTTTTACCCATTGGGTTAAAGGACGGGGTATCAGAGCTTAGGGGTACCCCCTGATGTGACTTCCCTTATTAGTCTGTAAAGTTCCCTACGGGAAAAACAAATATTCTTTCCTGATAAGAGAAACTTACAAAGGGGATTTCGTATAATTCTTTAAGGGCTATTTTGGCCTGGTCTGGGTTTTTGGGGAGTTCCCCCATTAATTGGCCGTTTTTAATGGTTAGTATGCGGTCAGCAAAGAGAAGGGCAAGATTGGGGTCGTGTAAATTTAATACTAAAGAAAGATTATTTTTACGGGCAAGCTGACAAATTTTTTCCATTACCAAAAATTGATGGCGAAGATCAAGAAAAGCCGTAGGTTCGTCAAGGAAAATAAGCTGTGCTTCCTGAGTAAGGGCTCGGGCCACTGATACTAAACGCTGCTGCCCTCCAGAAAGTTCTGAAAAAGGACGCTCGGCTAGGTCTGTTAATCCCAGGATTTTTAAAGCTTTTTGGGCAGCTTCAAAATCTTTTTTGCGGGGTTGAGCCAGAGGAGAAAGATAAGGTGTGCGCCCCATGAGCACAAAAGTGCGGACCCGATAACTAAATTCCGGCCTGAAATGCTGGGGGCAAAGGGCTATCAAACGATATAGTTTTTTCGTGCAATAATCTTCTAATGGTTTCCCCAAAAGTAAAATTTCACCTTTGTCTGGTTTAATTAACCTTGCTAGACAGCGAAAAAGTGTGGTTTTCCCGGCTCCGTTTGGGCCGAGAACTACAAGGATCTCTCCCTTTTTAACGGCAAAGCTTATATCCTTAAGAATGTGTTTGTAATAAAGATTTTTTACTTCGAGCATCAAGACCAATCCCTTGAAGTTTTCCCCAATAGGTAAACAAAAAAGGGTGCCCCAACTAGGGCCGTAAGTATTCCTACAGGAAGGTCCATAGTGGTTATGCTGCGAGCCAGCGTATCAGCAGAGACCATTATGGCTGCTCCCAGCCAGAGGCTACCTGGAAGGACTTTTTCGTTTTCTGGCCCAAGGAGCATGCGCACAATATGCGGCACCATTAGCCCTACCCAGCCGATTATGCCGGCTGCCGCTACAGTGGCCCCTACGGTTAAAGCTACGGCCAAGATAATGAGTCCTCTTTCCTTAGCCACCGAAACCCCAAGGGTGCGCACTTCTTCTTCAGGAAGAGAAAGAACATTTAGCCGATGCCGCAGGAGAAAAAGGATGATTATTCCAGATAACATAAAAGGTACGGTTTGTTTTACGGTTTCCCATCGGGTTAAGGCGAAGGTTCCCATCATCCAGAAGACTATTTCACTCAGACGATGGGGATCTAGTAAAAACTTGATTAGAGACACAATGGCCATAAGAAAGGCCGAGACTACCACTCCGGCAAGAATGAGTTTAAGACGGCTTTCTCCACCCTGAACATAAGCCAGGGTATAAGTCAAGAAGGCCGCCAGCAGAGCACCCAGAAAAGCAGCTAAAGGGACAGGCAAAAACGGAAAAAAGGCCACGGCCAGAGCACAACCTAGAGCGCCTCCAGCAGAAAGGCCTATGAGATAAGGGTCAACTAGTGGATTTTTACATATAGCTTGTAAAGCTGTACCTGAGCTGGCCAGAGCCGCTCCGCAAATAGCCGCAAGAAGAATTCGCGGCGCCCTTATTTCCCAGATTATTAGGTGGCTGAATTTAGAAGGCCACAAAAAGCCCGTAGGGCCAATTAAAAGGGCTCCTAAGCACACAAATAAACAAAAGAGAAAAAGCAAAAGTTGTTTCATGGATTAGTTATAAAACTTTCGAGCTGGGCCTTCTTTTGTTTAAAAAAGGCAGGAGTTACCAGTTCAGGATGGAGTTTGGTGCCCATCCATAGGGCGATTAAAACTGCCCTTGGGGACCAGGTGGACCATTCAGGAGTTTTATAAACCTTTTTGTTTTTTACCGCACTCACGGAAGAGAGCCTTTCGTCTTTTAATAAGTCAGAAGCATTGTAGCGTGCGTTTCCCCAGATGAAAATAACTTCAGGATTTAAGATAACGAGTCTTTCAAGAGGGATATCAATATAAGGGCGATCAAATTTATCGCCAAGGTTTTTTCCGCCAGCAATACGGATAAGATCAGGAACAACTCCCTGTTTTCCGGAAATACGGGTAGGTCTTCCCCAGGTAAAAACAACTCCCGGCTTATAAGCATTAGCTACCAGGCTGTTCAACTCATTTAGAGTTCCTCTCATTAAGTTAATAAGCCTATTTCCCCTTTCTTCTTTGCCAAAAATGAGAGCGAAGTCGTTTATTAAGTTAAACAAATCATAAAGACTATTGGGAGATATGGTGTAAGTTGGAATACCAAGGCTTTCAAAGGTTTGAATTACCCTTTGATTGTAAGGCCAGGTAATCACCAGGTCTGGCTTTAAAGAAACAATAGTTTCTATGTTGGGATTGGAAGCCGTGCCCACATTTACGAAATCTTTGGCCTTTTTCCCTAATAGGTCGTTTTCATATTTGGCCCAAAGGCTAATACCCACCGTTTGGTGCCAGAGGTCAAGAAAAGGGATAATTTCGTAACCTACCAGAAAAATTGCTTTCTTAACCGGAGCATTTATTTTTACGGTGCGATTTAGGGCGTCTTTTATAGTAAGTGTTTTTGAAAAGCTATTTAAAGGGAAGAAAAAGAAGATTAGCAGACAGAGCAGGAATTTTTTCATACTCTTTCGTGGGGAAAGACGAAAAGTTCTTCTTCACTGGCGTTAAGGATATCTACTATCCAGTTGTCAAAAAGATAACTGTAGTGGGCCTTTTCGTAGTAAAGAGCGGTATCTGATTTTATTTTCCAGGTTAACTCTTCTAGCTCACGGGGAGGTATAATAATTTCCGCGTTTACCGCTATCATAGAAAGAGCATCTCCTGTAATAGTTTGTAAAACATATACGTGTTCACCAATGTTTTCACAGCTTATCTTAAAATTCATTAATTCTAAAGCACTTAGGGCACAACTATGAGCATAGGCCAATACAAAAAAATTTTCAAAGCTGGTAAATTCTTTTTTGAGGAGAAAATTTTTGAAAAATAAGCCCACTCGCCAGCCTAAAGCCAGATAAGGGCACAAATGACCGTGCTTTTCAGCGATGACTTTTAGCTCTAAATCAACTAAAAGCATAATAGCACTTTATTTTATTTTGTGCTACTTGTCAACGAAAAAATTGAGATAAGTTTTTTATCCTCGAGTTGCAAAATTATTTTTTATTGAGAATCTTAAAGTGCGTATGACTTACGATGAAATTATAAAATCTTTAAAAGAAGATCCTTTAGAAGAGCTTCTAAAGAGGGCAGACAAAATCAGGCGAGAGTATGTAGGCGAGGAAGTCCACCTGCGCGGGATTATTGAGTTTTCTAACTACTGCGTCAACAACTGCTTGTATTGTGGTTTAAGGAGAGACAATCATCGTCTTAAGCGCTACCGCATGAAGCCGCAAGAAATAATAAATCTTGCCCGAAACCTGATAAAACAAGGGGTAAAGACTATAGTTCTTCAATCTGGAGATGATCTGGCTTATAAAAGAGATGATATCACTGAGATAGTAAAGGCTATTAAACAAGAAGGAGAAGTGGCTATTACCCTTTCTCTGGGAGAGAGGCCTTTTTCTGATTACGAAACCTGGCGCCAAGCCGGGGCTGACAGATACTTGATGAAACATGAGACTGTAAATCCCGAGCTGTATGCCCAGCTACATCCTGGTAAAACCTTTGAAGGGAGACTAAGGCACATAGTATTTCTCAAAGAACTGGGTTATGAGATAGGAGTTGGAAATATTGTGGGGCTACCTGGCCAGAGTTTTGAAGACCTGGCAGGCGACATCCTTTTTATCAAAGAAATAGAAGCAGATATGGCGGGCATTGGGCCGTTTATTCCCCAGGAAAATACGCCCCTTGCCGATAAGCCGTCTGGCAGTGTAGAGCTAACTCTGCGGGTTTTGGCCTTGGTTAGGATAGTGGCCAAAACGCCTCATCTTCCTGCTACCACGGCGCTTGCTACTTTGGGTGGAGAAGATGCCCAGCTAAAGGCTCTAAGAGGTGGAGCAAACGTAATTATGCCTAATTTTACGCCGGAAGAGTTCTCCAGAAATTATAAAATTTATGATGGCAAAACCAAGGTAACTTTTTCGCGGGCGAAAGAATTGATAAAAAAAGCTGGCCGTAAAATCGGCCAGGATATAGGAGGCTCCTTAAGATGCAGAACACACCCAAAGCTTTAAGGCTTCACATTGGAATTTTTGGCCGCCGAAATGTAGGTAAATCATCTCTTCTAAACGCTTTAACAGAACAGCCTATAGCTATTGTTTCTGATACGCCAGGTACTACCACTGACCCGGTGGAAAAGACCATGGAGCTTTTGCCTTTAGGCCCGGTGGTTTTTATTGATACGGCGGGTATTGACGATATCGGCGCTTTAGGAGAGATGCGCATAAAAAAGACCATGGAGGTTTTTGAGCGCACAGATTTAGGCCTCATTGTGACTGAGGCCAATCAATGGGGAGAGTTCGAAGAGCGCCTCAAAAATATTCTTAAAGAGCAAAAAATTCCCTTTGTAGTGGTGCTGAACAAAATAGATATCATCTCTCCTGACGAAGAGATAATTAAGCGCCTTGAGGAAGAGAAAATTCCTTATATTGCTGTTTCAGCGGAAAAGCGACAAAATATTGAAGAACTTAAAGAATTACTTCTTAAAATAGCACCAGCTGAGTGGTTTAACCCGCCTACTCTGGTGGGAGACCTTTTGCCTGCTGGAGAGTTGGCCGTCCTTGTAGTACCCATTGACCTTGAGGCACCCAAGGGCAGACTTATCCTTCCTCAGGTGCAAACTATAAGAGATATCCTTGATAGCGATGCCTACTGCATGGTGGTGAAAGAAAGAGAGCTAAGAGATGCTTTAGAACGCCTGAAACGTCCGCCTAAACTTGTAATATGTGATTCCCAGTGCGTTTTAAAAGTAGTGGCTGACACGCCACCCAATATTCAGGTAACTACATTTTCTATAATTATGGCGAGATTTAAAGGAGATCTGCCTACCTTGGTGAAAGGAGTTAAGGCTATTGAGAAACTCGAGCCTGGAGACAAAGTTCTTATTGCTGAGGCCTGTACTCATCATCCCATTGCTGACGACATTGGCCGGGTAAAGATTCCTCGCTGGCTTAGACAATATGTAGGCGGAAAGCTAGAAATAGACGTATGTCCCGGGCGGGCCTTTCCTGAAAATCTAGCTGATTACAAGCTGGTTATTCATTGTGGTGGATGTATGCTTAATCGGCGCGAGATGTTAAGCCGGCTTTATAAGGCCACTCGCCAAGGAGTACCCATAACTAACTACGGTGTAGCCATTTCTTTCCTGCAGGGAGTATTGCATCGTACCATTGAGCCTTTCCCTTATGCCAAAATGATACTAGAGGATAACTAATGAAACTTCCCGCTTAAGCGGGAATCTTAGATGTTCACAGTGACAACAGGAGAGAGTTATTGCTTCGGCTACACCAAGCAACCGAAGCAACTCTTTCGTGAGGCGACGTAGTCGCCGTGGCGATCAATCTATACTTTTTGAATCTTGCCAAGATTTCTACCAATAATTTGCTCCTTCTTTAAAAACAAAAAAATTTTATTTGTTATTGAAACTGCTTAAATATTTAAATAAAATTAACAACAATTCAAAAAAGATAAATTCATATTGCATAAATTTTGATTTTTTACTATTGACTTGTGTTATTATTAACAAACTGTCTAAGGGGAGAGTGCTTATGAGTGCTACTGAAAAAGTTTCTACATTTAGGCCTACGCCAGAGGCCCGTACCGGTGGAGGGACTTATCTTCCCGGGGAACTTAGAGGCATTATTCGTATTAATCAAAACAAATGTGTAGGCTGTGATACCTGTAAGCAATTTTGCGTGGCCCATGCTATTCGTGGTTCTATTGGAGTAGCCCATTCTATTGATACTGACCGTTGTATTAATTGTGGTCAATGTCTGGTGAACTGCCCTTTTGGGGCTATCGAGCAAATGTCTTTTGTCGATGAGGTAGAGGAAAAACTGAGAGATCCTGAATGGACGGTGGTGGCCATTATTGCTCCTGCAGTAAGGGTCGCCTTAGCGGAAGAATTTGGCTCGCCTTCGGGGACGCTCACGGTAGGGCGTATGCACAATGCCTTTAAAAAAATAGGTTTCAAAATATACGAAAATAACTTTGCCGCTGATCAGACCATCATGGAAGAGGCTTACGAGTTCATTGCCAAGGTGAGATATTGGGTACTTGGAGAAAGAGGCCCTGAGCTTGAGAAATTTGCTCACCATCCTCTTCCGCACTTTACCAGCTGTTGTCCGGCTTGGATTCGCTACGCTGAGCTTTATTACGCTAAAGTTTTACCTCACATATCGGGAGCCAAATCCCCCCAACAGATGGCCGGGGCTTCAGCCAAGACTTGGGCAGCCTTAGATGTCTGGAATGTTGATCCTCGTAAGGTTTACACTGTGGGCATTATGCCTTGCACTGGCAAAATTTTTGAAGCCAGTCGGCCAGAATTTAAGTCAGCCTGGCAGTGGCTTAAAGAAAATGGATATTTGCCTGAAGATACACCTCCATTTCCGGATGTTGATGCGGTACTCACTACCAGAGATGCTGCTACTCTACTGAAAAGATTTGGAGTCAATCCTTTGAAGCTTTCGGAAAAAGAAGAAAATATTGAAATTACTGAGATTTACAGTGGCGGTGCCACTATTTTTGGAACCAGTGGTGGAGTGACCGAAGCAGCCCTTCGAACAGCCTATTACGTACTTTCTGGAAAGGAGCCTCCTGCCTGGGATTTTTTTGCGGTGCGCGGTTATACCACTGGTATAAGGGAAGCAGTGATTCCTATACCGCTAAAAGCTTTAGGGGGTAAAGAATTCCATCTGAAAATATGTGTGGTAAACGGGGCTATTAATCATTTGGACAAAGTTCTCAAGCAGGTGGTGGCTGGTAACTGTCCGTATCACTTTATAGAGGTAATGAATTGTCCAGGTGGTTGTATAAACGGAGGTGGGCAACCGGTAAATCCTATGGGCACTTCATGGATAGATCCGTTATTACCATTACCGCTTAAGGCTTAGCTTTTTAGGAGGTAATTATGAGTAAAGAAAATTTGCCTTACCAATACGAGGAAAAGCCAGCCTCTATTTTGATTACCAGGAGAACCTTTTTTAAGGTTACAGGTGTTATCACTGCTTACATAGCTATAGGCGGCTTTGCTATCACTAATCTTGTTAAAAAGCGCAACAAGTACATAACCATGAGGCAGAAGGGCCTTTATTTTGACGATAAAAGACGTCAGCAGCATAAACTTCCTGCCTCATATATGAATCCTGGGGTTAAAAAGTTTTACGAAGAATTTGCTGGTCATCCTTTAAGTGAAACTGCCCATCAATTGCTACACACTCATCACTATTACGTAAGGTGGCAATTAGGAGCCCAGGAGGTCCGTCATGGATAGAGTGCTTAAATTTTCATTTTCAGAAAAGATTTTTCACAATGTAAACGCTGTAACTTGGTACATATTAGCTTTGACAGGTGTAATTGTTTATTTTGATTGGGCGTCCCCAGAGACCAAAGCCTTTTTAATGCAGATTCATATTTGGGTAGCGGTAATTTTTACTTTTAATTTCCTGGCGTTTGTTTTTCTTTCCCCCCATCGCTTTTACATAATGATGAAAAACTTTCTTGAATGGGATAAAGATTCTTTGGCCTGGTTTAAGAACTTTGGTGGTTATCCCAGGCGTTTTTTCAAGATTCCATTTGGTCCTGAAGAAGTAGCACCTCAGGGAAAAGTCAATGCCGGGCAAAAGCTTACTTATCTTTTCTTTGTTTTTGTGATTATTGCTTTGATAGTAACGGGTTGGTCTCTTTACTACGCCAAACACTCCATGGGCAAAACTCTTTTTGAACTCATGTTTTATGTACATGTGTGGGGTTCTATTTTGGCTACAGCGGTGGCCACCTGTGGGCATATCCCTCTTTCCATAGTCAACACTGAAGATCTTCTGGCTATGTGGCGTCCTGGAAGCGGAACTGTATCTGTTGAATGGGCTAAACATCATAATCCAAAGTGGTACGAAAAGGACTTAATGAAGGTAGAGCCCAAAGAAGACTAATGCTTCACATATGGGTAATAATTTTGTAGGAGGATTTAACTTATGATTCAGGTAAACCTTGACGGAGCTTCTTTATCGGTAGAAGAAGGCACCACAGTTTATGAGCTTATCAAAAAAGAAGGAAAAGATTTTTGGCTCCCTTTTGAAATTCCTCAACTTGAGTTTATCCATCATCCAGAATGTCCTGCGCTAAAGATCGTTGAAGTGGATGGCCGTATAGTGCCAGCAAAGATGCTCAAGGGCCTTACAGTAAAAGAAGGCATGAAAATAAATACTCAGTCTGATCTGGTAAAAGAAAAACTTACCGAAAGGCTTAACTGGCTTAAAGAAAACGATGAATGCTATTTGATTCGGGAGCTACAAGAGATAGTAGCGGTAGAAGGAGAAAATGCCGGTTTTATTACACTTGAAGAACGAGCCAAATGGGAAATCGAACCCTGGGAGTCCTTACCTTCTATCAGGCATAATCCCAAAATTTGTATAAGGTGTAAAGGCTGTATAGAGACCTGTCGTGATGTTCAGGCGGTTGAGGCCTTAACCTTTGATGAAGAGAAGGGAATAATACTTGCAGATGACGTCAAGTGTACCAGATGCGGCCAGTGTATTCACACCTGTCCCATGGCTAAAGAAGCAGGGCTTGTTACCACTTTCAAGAAAAATTTTGGTTGTGAGCTGTGTGCGTATAGCAAACCCATTGGGGCTCTTTCAGAAATTCCCAATTTAAATGAAGTTGTTGAGGCCCTGAGAGACCCTGAAAAGTTTGTAGTAGTAGAGTTTGCTCCGGCTTTAAGGGTAAGCATTGGTGAAGAGTTTGGTCTTCCTTACGGAACTATTGCCGTAGGCAAACTTTACGCGGCTTTACGTAAAATCGGTTTTGACCGGATATGGGATACTAACTTCGCGGCTGACTTAACTATCATGGAAGAGGGAACAGAGTTAGTTTTAAGGCTGGTGAAGGCCGGTGTCATTGACTTAAAAGATTTATCTCTAGAAGTTGACGAACACGCCCTTGAACAGGTAAACAAAGCCCTTCCCCAGTTTACTTCCTGTAGCCCTGGCTGGATTAAGTATCTTGAAACTTTCTACCCTGAGCTTATACCTTATGTTTCTTCAGCTAAATCACCTCAACAAATGTTTGGTGCCATAGCCAAGACCTTTGCTGCAGAAAAACTCGGAATTGATCCGCGCAAGATGGTAGTAGTCTCTATCATGCCGTGTACAGCCAAGAAGTTTGAAAGTAAGCGTGAAGAAATGTGTGATGCTTTTAATTACTGGAAAGAAAAAGGTAAAGTCAGCGAAAACGAGAAATTTTACGACGTTGACTACGTAATTACCACTCGCGAAGCGGCTAAACTTTTTAAAATGTTTGGTATCAATCTAGCCGAGCTACCTGACGAAGGCCCTGACCCATTGATCGGCCAATATACGGGAGCGGCTACTATCTTTGGTAGAACTGGTGGTGTTATGGAAGCTGCTCTCAGAACAGCTTACGAAATCATCACGGGGAAGACCTTGCCCAAGCTTGAATTTGAAGATCTGGCCACTCTTGAAGGAATAAAAGTGGCTTCTATTAATTTAAACGGCAAGGAAATTAAAGTGGCAGTGGCCCACGGGTTGAGTAATGCCCGCAAGATTTGTGAAGATGTTAAAAACGGTGGTGAATTTGCCAGCTATACTTTTATTGAGTTTATGGCCTGTCCTGGAGGGTGTATTGGTGGAGGTGGTCAGCCTGAGCCAACCAACATTGAGACGCTTCAGGCCAGGCTTGCAGCCCTTAACAAGCATGATCACGAACTCCCTATAAGGAAGTCTCACGAGAATCCAGAAATTAAACAGCTTTACGCTGAATTTTTAGGGCATCCGATGAGTCACCTGGCTCACAATTTATTGCATACGCATTATGTTGATCGTACTAAATAGGTTATAATTAACCGATCATAAATACAGGGCCTGCGGGGAGGGTTTGCCGCCTGAACCTTAGGGCTCTAAGGATAACTAGAAATTTTTATAATTTTAGAGTCCTTAGAGCCCGGCTTTTGGCCGGGCTTTTTTATTGGGAGGAAAGATATGGAAAAGCGTATTGGAGTGGTGGCTATCCTGGTTAAAGACCGTAAAAGCGCCAGTCAAAAGGTAAATGAAATCTTAAGTGAATACGGTGATCTTATCATAGGGCGCATAGGACTGCCGTATAAAGAAAGAGGAATTAACATTATCTCGGTAATAGTTGAGGCTACCACAGATGAAATCGGTGCTTTTACCGGCAAGCTGGGAGCCATACCTGCGGTTGAAGTGAAATCACTTTTAGTGACCAAGTAAGACCTAACGGTGTTTTTATCACCAATTATTAACTTGAAAAGTTTACTAGTAAAAAGCCAATAACAAATAGCTAGGAGGTGTAAACAACATGTTAACTAAAGAAGAGAAGGCTTGGCGGGAGGTTAGGCTTAACCAAATATTAAAGTGGGAAGAAAACTGCCCTTACGAAGACTTTATAGACGATGAAAAGATCTGGAGCATTATTGAGGCCAAAAAAGAGCCCGAAAGACAAGAAATTCTTG
The DNA here is from genome assembly GCF_000217795.1 of Thermodesulfatator indicus DSM 15286. Classification (NCBI taxonomy): domain Bacteria; kingdom Pseudomonadati; phylum Thermodesulfobacteriota; class Thermodesulfobacteria; order Thermodesulfobacteriales; family Thermodesulfatatoraceae; genus Thermodesulfatator; species Thermodesulfatator indicus. The sequence continues at coordinate 518,307 of NC_015681.1, read as the reverse complement.
AAATCATAGAGAAGGCCAAAGAAAATGCTTATACTGGGGCTATGCTTGCTCCAGAAGAAGTAGCCGCTCTGGCCAACACCAAAGACCCTGATCTCTGGGAAGCCATCTTTGAGGCCGCTACCTGGATTAAAAATACAGTCTATGGAAGTCGTATAGTGCTTTTTTCCCCACTTTACATTTCAAGTCCTTGCGTGAACAACTGTGCTTATTGTGGCTTTCGCCAAAGTAACGAGGCGGTTAAGAAAAAGACTCTCACCATGGAAGAACTTGAAGACGAAATAAGAGTGCTCACTGGCATGGGGCAGAAGCGTCTTATCGTGGTTTACGGAGAACACCCGGTAAGTGATGTCAAATTCATGTGTGAAACCATAGAAAAGATTTATAGCTTAAAGTTTGGCAAAGGTGAGATAAGGCGAGTCAATGTAAACGCCCCACCCCTTTTTAAAGAAGAATATGAAGAAATAAAAACCGTTGGTATTGGTACTTACCAAGTATTTCAGGAAACGTATCATCACGAGACCTATCGTCGTATGCATCCTAAAGGAACGCTAAAGGGAGAATACAAGTGGCGGCTTTTTGCCTTGCACCGGGCCCTTGAGGCGGATATAGACGACGTAGCCATCGGTGTGCTTTTAGGCCTTTATGACTGGCGCTTTGAGCTCCTGGGTCTGCTTTATCATGCTTATTCTTTAGAAAAGGAATTTGGCGTGGGCACACACACCATTTCTTATCCGAGACTTGAACCGGCGGTTAATACCCCGATAACCACTAAGTCTTCATATCTTGTGAGTGATGAAGATTTTAAGAAAATCGTAGCCATTATAAGACTGATGTGTCCTTATACCGGGTCTATCCTTACGGCGAGAGAGCCTGCATCCCTGCGGCAGGAGGTACTTAAAAAATGCGGGGTCTCTCAGATGGATGCGGGCACAAGAATTGCCGTTGGTGGTTACGCTGAAATGGAAAAGGAACACATTCCTGAGAAACAGCAGTTTATGATTCAGGATACCAGAAGTCTTGATGAGTTTATCTTAGACCTTTGCAGGGAGGGTTACCTACCGTCTTTTTGTACGGCCTGTTATCGGGAAGGACGCACCGGGGACAATTTTATGCCGCTTGCCAAGCACGCCACTGTAAAAAACTTCTGTATTGCTAATGGTATTCTCACTTTTAAAGAGTATCTTCTTGATTATGCCTCACCAGAGGTGAAAGAACTGGGAGAAAAGGTGATTATTCCAGAGTATCTTAAGTGGCTTGAGGATAATATCCCTCGAGCCGCTGAAAGAGTGAAAGAACTCTTAAAACGTGAAGAAAAAGGAGAAAGAGACTGCCATTTGTAGTGAATAAAGAAAGGTAAAAGGTGAGGAAGGATAAAAAATTTTTAAAAATGTTAGCCGAAGAAGCTTGCCGGGAATTTGGGCTTAAGCGGGTTTATTTTGCCGAAGTCTTGGGAAAGCGCAGGCACTTTTTGGCTGGCGCTGGCGAAGTGACCTTTGAGCCTCCGCAAAGCGCAAAGCTTTCTGGAGATTTAGTAGTTTTTTGGGAAGGAGAGTTAAAAAACAAAGATGTCTTTTTGAAATTTCTGAGGAAGGGCCAGATGAAATGAAAAAATATCGCTTAGAGCGGGATCTCTTGGGAGAAAGAGAAGTTCCGGCTGAGGCTTACTGGGGTATTCACTCTTTAAGGGCAATGGAAAACTTTCCTCTTTCTCCTTATCGCATACACCCAAGGCTTATTCAGGCCCTGGCTATGGTTAAGAAGGCCTGTGCCAGAGCGAATCTTGAGCTCGGCTATCTTTCGGAAAAAATAGGCAAGGCCATTATTTCGGCTTGTGATGAAATCATCTCTGGAAATCTTCACCAAGAAATAGTAGTTGACCCTCTTCAGGGAGGAGCAGGGACTTCCGCTAACATGAACTTAAACGAAGTTATTGCTAACCGGGCTATTGAACTTTTAGGTGGCCAAAAAGGGGATTATCATCTGGTTCATCCTCTTGACCATGTAAACCTTCATCAATCCACTAACGATGTTTATCCCACGGCTATAAAAGTAGCCGCTATTTTTCTTTTGAGAGAGCTTGAAGAAGTTATTGCCAAGCTTCAAGCCACTTTTCAGGAAAAGGAAAAAGAATTTGCGCGAGTGGTAAAAATAGGGCGCACGCAACTCCAGGACGCCGTGCCCATGACCTTAGGAGCAGAATTTTCCGCCTATGCCGAGGCCCTGGCCAGAGATAGATGGCGGGTTTTTAAGTGTGAAGAGAGACTAAGGGTGGTGAATCTTGGCGGCACAGCAATTGGTACTGGCCTCTGTGCTCCGAGAAAATACATATTTTTGGTGATTGAAAAGTTAAGAGAAGAAACAGGCCTTGGCCTGGCTCGGGCTGAAAATATGGTGGACGCTACCCAAAATATGGATCCCTTCGTGGAAGTCTCAGGGATTCTTAAGGCACATGCGGTAAACCTTTTTAAAATCGCTTCGGACTTAAGGCTTCTTTCTTCAGGGCCCTTGGCAGGCCTAAAAGAAATAAAGCTCCCTGAGGTTCAGGCAGGCTCTTCTATAATGCCTGGTAAGGTTAATCCCGTAATTTGTGAGGCGGTAAATCAGGTGGCTATAAAAGTAATGGCCAATGATTTTATCATTACGCAAGTATGTCAGAATGGCCAGCTTGAACTGAACGCCTTTTTGCCTCTACTAGCCCATGCTTTGCTTGAAAGCCTAACTCTCCTGATTAACGCGGACCGTATTTTTAGGGATAAGTGCGTTCTTGAAGTTAAGGCCAATGAGGGAATGTGTTACTACTATGCCCACCACAGTTGGGCTACGGTCACGGCATTAGTTCCTTATATTGGCTATGAAGCCGCTACTGAAGTAGCCAAAGAAGTTAAAGAAACAGGGAAAAGTGTGCGCGAAATAGTGCTGGCTAAAGGGCTCATGGATGAAGAAAAGCTTGACTGGGTTCTCTCACCTGAGGCTATGACTTCTTTGGGGTATAAAGACTAGGCCTAAGATGTCATCAATATTACAAAATTACAAAAGTTACTTTTAGAAACGTTTTTTGTAAAATTTAAATCTGGAATTTTTTATGCCTATTTTCTTGTCAGGTGCTTCTCCTCAGGTTATTTTTACTACATTATCGTTATATCTTATTGAATATAACGAGTTTATGAGTGAAATTTTTAGGGAACGCTTACATAATCTTTAGGTAAGGTCATATACCAGTTGAGGGCTTTAGAAAATATCTTTGTTGGCTAGGGCTCAGGAATATTTTTTGCATTAAAAAATATCAGGTCATAAATAGAGGATAATCAGTTGAGAATCTTTCGCAGAGGTGCAAGCGGCGCCTTTGTATTAATGGGGTCACAAAATAGGCGACAATTGAGTCATTGCGAGCGAAGCGAAGCAATCCCTGAGACTGCTTCGACCTCTAACGAGGCCTCGCAGTGACAGCGAAGGTTACTTTGCTTTAGCGATTATGTCAGCGGCGATACTTTGTCGTGTAAAAAACACTCGGATTAATAATTTTAGCAGTAACAATAGGGGTTAATGTATGATACTTAGTGTGTAAAAAACACTTGAATTACTATTATATGCGAGAAGGATAGCTATGAAAAGGATTTTATTGCTGTTGGTAGTTTTTATTTTATTCCCTTCGGTTTTGTTAGCTGCTGATTCTTTATTGGTGTTTGCTGGGGCAGGAATGCGTTTACCTTTAGACGTAATAGGCAAAAAGTTTGAAGAAAAATATCATGTTCAAGTTATTTATGATTATGAAGGTAGTGGACGTTTAGGGAATAAAATTCTAGCTGGGCAAACGCCGGATGTATATATTCCTGGTTCTGAAAGATGGGCAAAGATTCTTAAGAAGAAGGATTATGTGAAAGATTATTTTCCTATAGCTTATCATATTCCAGTTATTGTTACTCCTTTAAATAATGAAAAAGTTAAGAGTTTAAAAGACTTTTTAAGACATGATGTTACTTTGGTTTTGGGAGATCCTAAGGCTTGTGCTATCGGTAAAGTAAGTCAAAAAATTTTTAAAAAGGCAGGTCTTCGTGAAGACAAAATGAATATTGTGGCCAGAGGGGTTACCGTAAAACAGTTAGTACACTGGATAGAAGGGAATAACGCTGATGCCAGTATTGTGTGGCATGCCGATGCAGTCCAGTCGGGTAAAGTAAGAATTGTTGAAATTCCCAAAGAAGTAAATGCTATAGCCTTAATTCCTATATGTACTATGACTAAAACATCACATCCTGAAATAGCCAAAAAATATGTAGATTTTGTCTTAAAAGAGGGTAAAAAAATATTTGCAGATTTTGGTTTTAAAGTAGCCGAATAATTATGGAGGAAATATGATTGTCTTTACTGAAGAAGAAATAGAAAAAATTGTTACTGATGATGTCCCTTATTTTGATTTAACAACGACTATTTTGGATATTGGAGACAAAGAGGGAATTATAACTTATACAGCTCGTCATGAAATGATTATCTGTTGTACTGAAGAAGTTAAAAGAATTTTTAAAAAGTTTGATATTGAGACAGAAATATTTAAACCATCTGGCATAAAGATAAGTCGAGGAGAAACTTTTTTGCTTGGAAAAGGAAAGGCCGAAAGCTTACATAAAATATGGAAAGCAACGCAAAGTTTGCTTGAATATGCCTGTGGCATCGCTACCAAGACGTATAAATTGGTTTCTTTAGCAAGAAAAGTTAATCCAGATGTTTCTGTAGTAACTACTAGAAAAACTTTTCCTTTAGGAAAGAAAATTTGTATAAAAGCAATTTTGGCCGGAGGAGCTTTGCCTCATCGTTTAGGCTTATCAGAAACTATTTTAGTATTTGGCGAACATTTAAATTTTTACGGAGGTTATGAAAGATTTTTTCAAGATTTGGAAAAAATAAAAAAAAGAGCCGTAGAAAAAAAGATAACAGTAGAAGTAAAAGATATGGAACTTGCTTTGAAGGCCATTGAGGCCGGAGTAGATATCTTACAACTTGATAAATTTAGTATAGAAGAAGTCCAAAAAGTAGTTAATGCTGTTAGGCAAAAACAAGTTAATATAAAAGTTGCCGCTGCTGGTGGTATCAATGAGTCGAATATAGCAGACTATGCTGCTACTGGAGTAGATATCATCGTCTTAACCTGTGCCTATTTCGGAAAACCAGCTGATATTAAAGTGAAGTTAGGGCCTATTTTATGACTCCTATGAAATTTCAAGCAAAAAGTGTTGATTGTTTTTTTGACTTTTTTGTTTCTTTTTTTGTTGCTATTTTCTTTGTTTTTATAGTTGTGGTTTTATTTAGTTTGTTTACTACCACTTCTTTGCAAAGTTTATGGTATCAGCTTCGTTCTCCCGTTGTATTTTCGGCTATTAAAATTAGCTTGGAAACATCTTTAGTGATAGTAATGTTAACCTTTTTTTTAGGGTTACCTGTTGCTTATTTTTTGGCCTTAAAGGACTTTAATGGTAAGTCTTTACTTGATACCTTGTTAGATATTCCTATTGTTTTGCCTCCTTTAGTTTCTGGTCTTGCTTTGTTAATTTTATTCGGTGGAACTAGTTATTTAAGTAAATTGTTAAATGAGATAGGCTTTAAAATTATTTTTACAAAAAAAGGTATAATTATAGCCCAGTTTTTTGTTGCTTCTCCCTTTTTTATTAAAACGGCTAAAGAGTCTATTCAGTCGATACCTAAGAATTTGATAGCAGCTTCAGCTACTTTGGGTGCCTCTTCTTTTTATACATTTAGGAAGATAATATTGCCTTTAAGTAAAAGTGGAATCTTGGCTGGTTTGGTAATGACATGGGCTAGGGCTATGGGAGAGTTTGGCGCCACAGCTATGGTAGCTGGTTGTATCCCCGGGAAAACTGAAACTATGACCATTGCTATTTATATGCAATCGATGTCTGGTGATTTGTCTTCTTCAACTGCTATAGCTTTTATTTTAACAATTTTTGCTTTTATATCTTTGCTGACTTTTAAAATTAGATTTAGAAGTAAGTGGATATAATGAGTGTGATTTTAGAAAATATAACTAAATCCTTTAATAAGCAGAAAGTTTTAGATAACTTAAATTTAGAAGTTAAAAAAGGAGAGTTTCATGTAATTTTAGGCCCGAGTGGAGAAGGTAAAAGTACTCTTTTATCAATTATTTCTGGCTTGATAAAGCCTGACGCAGGAAAAATATTGATTGATGGTGATATTGTAAATGATCTTCCTCCTCAGAAACGGGGTATTGGTTTTGTTTTTCAAGATTTTGCTTTGTTTCCACATCTTACGGTTTTTGAAAATGTAGCTTATGGTCTAAAAATTAGAAGCCTATCTAATAAAGAGATAGAAGATAAAGTAACTTTTTATTTGGAAATGGTAGGTCTAGAAAAACATAAAGATAAATTTCCTTCAGAATTAAGCGGAGGACAAAAGCAGCGAGTCGCTTTAGCCAGGGCTTTAGTTATAGAGCCTAAAGTTCTACTTTTAGACGAACCGTTAAGCCACGTTGATGCCTGGCAAAGAGAAAAACTTCGTGAAGATTTAAAAACAATTCAACAAAAAACAGGAATTACTACTATTTATGTAACACATGATCGCCTGGAGGCCATTCTTCTTGCAGATAAAGTTTCAGTCTTACATCAGGGTAGAATAGAACAAACAGAACCTCCTAAAGAAATTTTTTATCAACCTAAAACCAGTTTTGTAGCTCGATTTGTAGGCGCTACTAATATTTTTAAGGGGTGCATAATAGAAATTGCTGGAGAAAGGGCAAAATTCAAACTAGACGATTCTAATCTGATATTTACTGTCAAAAATTATCCTATTTTTAAGGAAAAAAAAGAAATTTCTTTATGCTTGCATCCTGAAAAGGTTAGTTTAAGTACAGTTCCTAAAGAAGAGAATCATTTTTTGGGTGAGATAATAGATGTTAAGTTTTTGGGGATGTACTTTAGGGTTTTAATAGGGATGGAAAATGTAGAGTTAGAAGCTTTAGTACCTAAAGAACAAGTGTCTTTATTGGTGCCTGGAGAAAATGTATGGATTTGTTTTAGCCCTGAAGCCTTACATCCTCTTTGTGGCCGCCCCTGTCGTCAACCTTGTGACTTAAGAAAGTGCAAAACAGAAAATAGGTGTCACTGATTTTTTATTGATATCTTATCTCAGCAATACTAAAATTAAAAAAATAACACTAAGGGGGTGTTTATGGCTACCTGGAAGGAGAAGCTAGTTAAAATCAAACATCATTGGGAGGAACATCTTCAAGAACATGCTGAAGAATTTCAAAAATGGGCTAATAATTTGGAGGAAGAGGGTGAAAAAGAAAGTGCTGAAAAATTACGCCAGGCGGCTGAACTTTTATTAAAAGTTAAAGAAACCCTGCCTTCTTAATTTTCATATTCAAGTCTTGTCATTGTTCTGATAAGTCTTATCTTTTCTGATATTGCTATATCTCTAGATTTTTGCCTTGCTGATGGCAAGGACCGAAGCTCTCCCTGGAGTACTTCGTCAGCGCCTCCTTATAATGACTAAGCCCTTAGAAACGCTGTAATATTGTGCCAAATTGATTCTAGCCTGTCCCTGTTTTCTTAAAGTTTTCTTGTCTTTTTGCCGACACAAATAAAAAAGCCATATTGTGATTGGAAGTCATGTCTACGCCTACTATCCTTATTGTTGACGACGACAAAAGTTTACAAGAATTTTTAGAGCTTTTTCTGGCCAAGGAGGGCTACCGAGTAGCTGTTGCTGGAGACGGCGAAGAGGCCCTTTCTTATTTATCTAAAAACCCGGCGGACTTGATATTGGCTGACATTCGCATGCCCCGCCTTGATGGGATTTCTTTTCTGAAAGCCTTGCGCGAAAGAGCTTTACGTATTCCGGTGATAATGATTACGGCTTACGCCTCTCTTGATACCGCGGTAACCGCCAAACAAGAGGGGGCTTTTGATTATGTGCCCAAGCCTTTTAAACTTGATCAGTTGCGCGATTTAATAAAAAAGGCGCTAGCTCAAGAAAGGGTTTCCATTGAGGCCACGGTCAGTGAAACTTCTTTCATGGGCATAATAGGGAAAAGCCCGGCCATGAGGCGGGTTTTTGAGGTTTTGCCGCGTATTGCCAACGCGCCTTCAAATGTGCTTATTACCGGTGAATCGGGTACTGGTAAGGAGCTTATAGCCAGGGCTATTCATCAGCTTTCACCCCGTCGTGATAGGCCTTTTGTGGTAGTGAACTGTGGTGGTATCCCACCAAATCTCCTGGAGAGCGAGCTTTTTGGCTATAAAGCCGGGGCCTTTACCGGGGCCTCGCGGGACAAAGAAGGCCTTTTTCTCAAGGCCCACAAAGGCACTATCTTTCTTGACGAAATAGGCGAACTCCCCCTTGAGATGCAGGTTAAACTCTTGAGGGTTGTTCAAGAAAAGGCCGTTATGCCTCTTGGTTCGGCTAAGGAAATAAAAGTTGACGTGAGAATAATTTCAGCTACTAACCGAGACCTTGAAAAGGAAGTTCTGGCAGGCAATTTCAGGGAAGACCTCTTTTATCGCTTAAATGTAATTTCCCTCGAGTTGCCTCCGCTAAGAGAGCGCAAAGAAGATATTCCCCTTTTAGTGGATTATTTTCTCAAAAAATATGCCGAAAAAATGGGTAAAAAGATTGAAGGTATTTCTGATTTTGCCCTTAAGGCCCTCATGGAATATGACTTTCCAGGAAATGTGCGTGAGCTTGAAAACATAATAGAACGTTCGGTAGCCCTTGAATCAGGTCCTCTTATTTTACCGGAAAGTCTTGTCCTTTCGCGGAAAAATAGAGAAAATTCAAATGGAGCCTTTGAAATAGAACTCCCTGAAGAGGGCCTTGATTTAGAAGATCTATTGGCCCGTATAGAAGTCTCTCTTCTTAAGCAGGCTCTCGCCCGCACAGGAGGAAACAAGACCGAAGCGGCCAAGCTTTTGGGCTTAAACTTCAGGTCTTTGCGTTATCGGTTGGCGAAATATGGTCTTTCTTGAAGCTCCTTCCTCTAAAATTTTTGAATATTTGCGTTTAATTCTTCTTTTTCTGGGGAGCTTAGCTGCTCTTTTTTCTTTTGTAGGGTTTATACACCTTTTGCCTTCGTCAGCAGTTTTGGTTTTTCTGGGTTTTTGGGCAAATACGGCTTTTTTTTACGCCTCAGCAAGAACCCTTTCTTTTAAAAAGAGATTATGGACTTCTCTTTTAATAGATCTTTTGCTTATTACTTCTCTGATATGGGTTACTGATGGACGAGAGAGCCCTTTCCTTTTTCTTTATCCCCTGCTGATTTTTGTAGCTGCTTTTCATTTAGGGCGTAGAGGGGCGGATATATTTACTTTTTTGGCCCTTTGTTGTTTTGCCTCTATTTTTTGGCTTATTGAAAGCCCGCCGTTAAATCCTCAAACTATCCTGCAATTTTTTGTTCCTCTTGGAGCGATGGGCCTTTCAGGCCTTTTAGCCTTGCGCTATGTAGAAGAACTTCAACGTACTAAAGAAAAAATAAAAGAAACCCACGAGGCCCTTTTTAAGGCAGAGGAGCTACATCGCCATATACTTTCGTCCTTATCTTCGGGATTAATTGTAACTGATCTTGAAAAGCGCATTGTTACAGCCAATAAAGCGGCGGAAAACATAATTGGCCAAAAAGAACTGATCGGGGCTAAATTAGATGAAATTTTCCCTGAGCTTAAGTTTCAACAAGAAAACCCTCGTTCTGAGCTTATTTTTGAGAAAGACGGCCAAAAAATATACATAGGTTATACTTTTTTCCCTTTACACGATGAAAAGAAGGAAGTTTTTGGCTATGGGCTTATCTTTCAGGATATTACGCCTATAAAAGAGAGCGAAGAACGTCTCAGGAGAGCGGAACATTTGGCAGCCTTGGGAACGATGGCTTCAGGCCTTGCTCACGAAATAAAAAATCCACTGGCTTCTATCTGTGGAGCCGTTCAGTTTTTAAAAGAAGAGGATCTTATTAAACCAGAAGGTAAAAGGCTCTTTGACATTATTTTCCGCGAAACCCAAAGGTTAGACAAACTCGTTTCAGATTTTTTGTTATTTGCCAAACCCGGCTCTGGAGAAGCCAAAGAAATAAATCTTTTAAGACTGATTGACGAAATTCAAGAAGAGTTGGTTTTAAAATTTGGCCCAAATATTGATTGGGAGCTTTCCGTTCCTGGAAATGTCTTTCTCAAAGTAGAACCGGGTCGGTTCAAGCAGGTATTACTTAATCTTTGTGCCAACGCTATTGAGGCTTATAATGGGAAAAAGCCTTTTGTAAAAATTGCTTGCTTTAAAAAAGAAGACAAATTTTTTATAGAAGTGGCCGACCAAGCTGGTGGTATCCCTGAGGAAGTGAAAGGGCGTATCTTTGAGCCATTTTTTACTACCAAAGAGCAGGGTACAGGTCTGGGACTGGCGGTTGTCTTTAGCCTGGTAAAAGGCTTAGGTGGCCAAATTTCCCTCTATTCAGATTCCAAAGGAACAAGATTTTTACTTTCTTTTCCCAAAGAGCTTCTCAAAGACCGCCTTATCTAAGGCTAATTCCCTCGAGACTGCATCGCCCACAAGATGGTAGATGGCTAATGGTTGGTGGCTGATGGTGCTAGAGATTGTTTCGCTACGCTCGCAGTAACCCGATGGCTAATAGCCGTTGGCCGATGGCTGGTGGTTGATGGCCGGTGGCTGGTGGTAGATGGCTGATGGTAAATAATTATCACTTCTCACTTACTTATACACGCGAGGATACCAGTAGAGCCGACGATGTGGCCCAACCGAGTCATTACGAGGAGGTCCGCTAGGACCGACGAAGTAATCTCAGAGATTGTTTCGCTCCGCTCGCAGTGACGGGATGGCTAATGGCTGATGGTCGGTAGTAAATAATTCTTTCCTTCACTCTTCACCTATATTGCCTATATTGCAAGCTTTTGCGAGGCTGTCCTCAGCCGAAGCAATCCCTGTGCGACGGTCGCGAGGTGACGTTTGGGACAGGCAAAATTTTTTGCCTGTCCCAAAGCGTAAATTTCAATCTTGAATTCTTGGCCAGCTGCGCTATAGGACCAGAAACTGGAACAGGAAAATAAGAAAACAAAAAAGGAGTTGAGCTATGTTCAAAATAGATCTTTCAAAGGAAAGGCTTTCTCAGGAAGAAATTAAAACGCTGGAAGAAATGTGGCGCCGTTGTGCGCGGCGTATTATTCTCTCCACTACCCTTGCTGGCTGCGGCCATCCGGGTGGTTCTCTTTCCTCGCTTCACATGCTTATTTTGCTCTACGCCCTTATTGAGCATGACCCTAAAAACCCGCGGTTCCCCGAAAGGGATCGAGTGGTCATAAGCCACGGGCACATAAGTCCGGGGGTTTATAGCGTGCTCTGTGAGTACGGCTATTTCCCTGAAGAGCCTTTTCTTATGGAGTTCAGGCGGGCTGGTTCAGCTTTTGGGGGCCATGTTGAGCAGTCTGTCCCCGGGGTGGAATGGAATACCGGAAACCTCGGCCAGGGGCTTTCGGCGGCCTGCGGTATGGCGCGGGCCTTAAAGCTCAAAGAGATTCCGCGTCGGGTTTTCTGCGTAATGGGCGATGGTGAGCAGCAAAAAGGCCAGGTCATTGAGGCCAGGCGCTTTGCGGTAAAGTTTGGCTTGAATAATCTTTGTGCCTTGATTGATTATAACCGCTTGCAAATTGGTGGCCGCATTTATCGGGTCATGCCCCAGGACATTGCCCATGAGATAAAAGCCACTTTCTGGAACGTAATAGAGGCCAATGGCCATGATTTTAATGATCTTTACCAGGCGCTTCGCCGTTTTGTTACCGGAGAGGTCCTTTGTCCGGAAAAACCAACAGCCATCCTGGCCCAAACCACCATGGGTAAAGGCATATCTTTTATGGAAGACGATGAAAAATGGCACGGTATGGCCCTTCCTCCAGACTTAGCTAAAAAGGCCCTTGAGGAACTAGGTTTTGATCCTTCAGAAGTTGACGTGCTCCTTGAAAAAAGAAAAAGCTATGAAATCTCTTTTCCGGTGTTCCCTCATGAGCCAGAGCCAGTGGAAGTAGAGGTAGGTGAGCCTATTCTTTACGGGCCAGAGGTTAAAACTGATTGCCGTTCAGCTTACGGCAAAGCCCTTGCCTCTCTGGCTGAGCTTAATAATAAAAAAGGAGAGCCTCCAAAGGTCTTAGGTGTTTCATGTGACCTTGAAGGCTCGGTCAAGATGACAGCCTTTCGCAAGATAAGCCCTTTGGCCTTTCATGAAGTAGGTATCCAGGAACATCACGCGGCTACAGTGGCTGGAGTCCTTTCTAAAGAAGGATTTCTCACCTTTTTTTCCACTTTTGGTGTTTTTGCCGTGGACGAAACTATTAATCAGCACAGGCTAAATGTTCTTAACGAGACTGCGCTTAAAATTGTGGCCACCCACTGCGGTCTTGATGTAGGTGAAGACGGGCCTACGCACCAATGTGTAGATTATCTCGGGCTTTTGCTGAATCTTATTGGCCTTGAGATATACTTTCCAGCTGACCCGAACCAGACTGACCGCATTATCCGTTATGTAGCCAAAAGTAAAGGCAATGTCTTTGTGGGTATGGGGCGCTCCAAGCTTCCAGTGATTCTCAATGAAGCGGGTGAACCATTTTTCGGGAAAGACTATGTTTTTACACCGGGGAAGGCTGATCTCTTACGGGAGGGTGAAGAAGGCACCATTATTGCCTTTGGTTCGGTGATGCCTCAGGTTCTTTCGGCCTGGGAAAAACTAAAAAGTGAAGGTGTTTCAGTTTCGGTGCTTAACATGGCCAGTTTAAGACCTCTTGATGAAAAAGCCATTCTTAACGCTGCTGAGCAAGGGCCCATCATGGTAGTGGAAGACCACGTGGTTGAGACGGGGTTAGGCTCTCTAGTGGCTAAGACGCTGGCTAAGCATGGCCAATCCGCTAAGTTGTGCCTCAAAGGTGTCACCCGTTACGGAACTTCTGGCAAACCTGCTGATCTTTATCGGGAACAGGGGCTTGATGCTGATTCCATCGTAAAAGATATGAAGGAGCTTTTAGCTTGAGTGCTGAGCTAACCCATGACCGCGAGCTTCCTTTAACTGAACACTTAGCTGAGCTGAGAGACAGAATTATCAAGAGTCTCTTAGCCGTGGTGGTAGGGGCGGTTATCTGCTACTGTCAGATAGACCGCCTGCTCAATTTTCTTTTGGCTCCTTTGTGGCCAATTCTTCAAGAAGAACATCAGAAGGTAATTTTTAAGGCCTATCAAGAGGCCTTTTTTAGTTATCTTAAGCTTTCTTTGATAAGCGGAGCCATGCTCATGAGCCCTTTTATTATCTTTCAGATCTGGCGTTTTGTGGCTCCAGGGCTTTACGAACATGAGCGCCGCTTTGCTTTGCCTATGGTCCTTTTTTCGTGTACAGCCTTTCTGGGTGGAGCGGCTTTTGCTTATTTTTTAGTTTTTCCAAAGGCCTTTGCTTTTTTGGCCCATTTTGCCGGGCCAGAACTTACCCTCGTACCCACCCTTCAGGAATATTTGAGTTTTACCATACGGCTCATGTTAATTTTTGGAGTAGCCTTTCAAGTGCCAGTGGCCTTAACCATAGCTTCGCGCTTGGGAATTGTCTCAGCGGCTCAATTAAAGAGTTTCAGGCGTTATGCTATTTTGCTGGCTTTTGTGCTGGCGGCTATTCTTACACCAACTCCCGATGTAGTTAATCAGCTTTTTTTGGCAATTCCTTTGATACTCCTTTACGAGTTCAGTATTCTTCTGGTAACTTTAGTGGGAAGATAAATTAAAGGAGGGGCTTATGTTTGGACTTGGCTCTCAAGAACTTTTAATTATTCTTCTTATTGCTTTGGTCCTTTTTGGAGCCAAAAGGCTTCCTGAAATTGGTGCAGGCCTTGGTAAAGGTATAAGGGCCTTTAAAGAGGGGCTCCGCGAAGGTGAAAACATAGAAGCTGAAGCTAAAGAAGAGATTGAAAAGAAAAAGGCGTAAGCCTAAATGGGGAGACGGGCCTTTGTTTTGGCCGCAGGGCTGGGCACGCGCCTTCTCCCTTATACCCGTTTTGTCCCCAAGCCTCTTTTCCATGTTCTCGGTAAACCCATTCTTGGCCTCATTTTTGATGAACTCAGACGGGCTGCTTTTTCTGTCATCGGGTTAAATACCCATCATCTTGCCTCTCAAATTGAAAATTTTGTTAAAAAATACGCTAAATCCCATCCAGAAGTAACTTTTAAAGTTTATCGTGAGCCAGAGGTCCTGGGGCCAACTGGTGCCCTTTACGGAGCGAGAGGTTTTTTTAGTGAACCTACCCTGGTGATAAACGCTGATATAGTTACGAATTTTCCATTTAATACTCTTCTTAGCGCCCATAAAAGATTTGGCGGTGAGGCTACTCTTTTGCTAATGGCGGGAAAATCTTTGGCCAATGTGCTAGTTGAGGGAGAAAGGCTTAAAGGCTTTGGAGAAGGAGGCTATACTTTTACCGGGCTTCAGGTAATTACTCCGGAATTGGTAGCCCGTTTGCGAGAAGGAGACCGGGATTTAGTCCCCACTTATACACGTTTGTTAGCTGAGGGTAGCCAAATCAACTGTCAGGTAGTGGCTGGCTTTTACTGGCGCGATATCGGGAGTTTGTCTTCTTATCTAGAGGTTCACGAGGATCTTCTCAAAAAAAGGGCTTCATTTTACGGACTCCCTATGCCAATTTCTCCGTTTGTGCTACCAGAAGAAATTAAGACTCGAGATCTCCTTTTAGAAGACTGGGTTTTTATTGAACAAAGGGTAAAAATTGCTTTGCCAGCCAAGTTGAAGCGAGTGGTAGCCTGGCAGGGAGCAATTATTCCTTCAGGAAGTTTTTCTGATACGCTTTTTATCCCTGAGAAAGGGCCATGTCAGAAGTAGTTGACTATTTGCGAAGAAAGGGGATTTCTTGCGACCAGATTATCCCCCTCACTGGAGATGGTTCGGCCAGAAATTTTTATCGACTTTTACGGAAAAATGATTCTTTGATACTTATTTGCCCTCAGCCAGGAAAATTTGGCCTAAAAGAATCCCGTTCTTATGTAAAGATTGGCGAATTCTTGAGGGAAAATGGCCTTCCTGTGCCAGCTATTTATGATTACGATGAGGCCAGAGGTTTTATACTGGTAGAAGACCTTGGTGATATTCGACTTGAAGATTTAACCAAAGAGAAGCGCTTTAGTCTTTTCCCACAAGTTTTTGAAATTCTTGCCCAGCTAAGGGAAATTAAGCCGGCTTTCCCTCGGGAATACGTTTTAGATACCCTTTTTTACGATGAGACCTTAATGTGGGAAAAGGAGGCCCTTTATTTCCAGGATTCTTTTGTAAAGGGATATATGGGCCTTGATGACGAAGAGATAGAACCTCTGCTCAGAGGTTTATGGGAGAAAGCCAAAAGGTATGTAAATTTTTTTTCTTTACTTCATAGGGATTTTCAGTCACGTAATCTAATGGTGAAAAACGGGACCATTTGGATGATAGATTTTCAAGGAATGAGAATCGGGCCAACAGCCTATGACCTAGCTTCTTTTTTGATTGATCCGTACCAGGGGCTTACTTTTGAAGAGATTTCCATTTGGCTTAGTAAATTTCAAAATGGATTTCCAGGTTTAGTTACCGAAAAGGCGTTTTGGGCGCTCGCTCTTTTTAGAAATTTTCAGGCCCTGGGGGCCTTTGCCAAGTTGAGCCGAGAGGGTAAGACCTGGTTTAGCCGCTATATTCCTATAGCTTTGGCTTCTCTTAGAAAGCTTTTGAACTGTTTCCCCCCAGAAGGCGAAGAACTTGCTAAAAAATTAGTAAAAAATTAGGGACAGGCGAAAAAAAGTTAAGGGGACAGGCGAAATTTCAATTTTTTAAAATTTCTTTTTTGAAACGGGGCTCAGAAGAAAATAGCCTTCTTCCAGCCAACCAAACTACGCATATTGCACCGATGGCGTAGGCACCAGCAAGCATGAACATCACGAGTATTTGATAGGCCACGGCCTGAAGAGGAGGGGCTCCGGCAAGGATTTGGCCAGTCATCATACCGGGAAGAGATACTATGCCGGCTACTGACATGGCGTTTATAATTGGTACCAGGCCTTTGGTCACGGCAGCCCTAAAGGCCCGGTTCATAGCCTCTTGGCGACTAGCGCCATACGCTAAGAAAAGTTCTATCTCGCTTTTTCGAGATAGCAGGTAATCAACAAAAGTATCAAGGGCAAGAGATATACCATTCAAGGAATTTCCCAGAATCAAACCAATTAAAGGAATGACATACTGGGGATGATACCAGGGTTTTACGCCTAAAATGATTTGAGTGACAATAACACCTACTATGAATGCCGAGAGGCTCATGGAAAGTGTAGTGTCAAAAAACATATAAGCGTAGCGCTTGCGGCTGCGGGCTGCGGCTTCTCGCCCGGCCACAAGGGCCATAAAAAAGAGGAGCGAGATTACCAAAATGGGGCTTTTTAAAGAAAAGATAGCCTCTAGTACAAACCCTACCAAAGAAAGCTGAACAATAGTACGGAATGCAGCTATAAAGAGCTTTTTTTCTACCCCGAGGCGCAAGTACAGGGACAGGCCGCTAGCTAAAAGAATAAATCCAGAGGCTAAAGCTATGTCAAAAGGAGTAAGACTTATAAATTGGCTCATGGAATTTCCTTAAGCTCTCCGTTGTTTAGGAACAGAGTTTTAGTCTTTTTAGGTAACTCGGCGTGGCTAACATATAATACGGCTTTCCCTGGTCTTTGGGAAAACTCATAGAGCAACTCAAAGGTTATTTCAAAGTTTTCGGAGTCAAGTCCTGAAAAAGGCTCGTCAGCAAGGATAACTTGCGGGTTAAACAGCAGAGCTCTTACTAGGGACAGGCGCTCTTTTTCTCCAGTGGAAAGATAAACCGTTTCGGTATCAAGGTTTTGGGACAGGCCAAGTTTCTTTAGAATTATTTCAGGGTTCATAGTGGGCTGGCGATGACAGTTTACTTTGAATTGGTAAGGAAATAGCAAGTTTTCACGAAGAGAGCCTTCAAGCATCGGGCATTCTGGATCAAGATAAACACACTGACTTCTAAATTTAGTAAGATTTCTAGGTGGATATTGGACGTTACTTAGAATTCTTTTAACGTTTTGGGCATATTTTTCTAGTCCCACTATTTGGCGCAATAGAGTGCTTTTGCCTGTCCCTGAAGGACCTTTTAAATGAACAAAATCGTTTTCGTAGAGGATTATATTGACATTTTCGTAAAGTTTGCGCTGCTGGCAGCTGAAACTAAAAGGGCCTGCTTCCAAGATAACCTTCATGGCCCCAAGTATAACTAAATTTTGTGAAGATATGTAATGATTATTATTTATTCACCTTTTAAGATGAAAATTCTTGATTTCGCTTAAGTGGAAATCAAAGATTCTTAAAACAATTTCCAAAGACTTATAGGCAAAATACCCATCAAAATGAATATATTTCGCTATTTGGAATGGCTTTTTCTCGCTTTTTAGAAAATAGTTTTTTGATTTTTTGACTAGCTTCGTTTATAAAACGTTTTGAGCCGATTATGAGACTTTCTGTAAAATATCGTGTTCGATAGGTAAACTCTTTGGCCTTGTTAAACTTTTCCTGTTCTCCGATTCCGCCTTTGCCGTGAACAAATTCCTGATAGAGTTTGAATTTTTCTTGCTCGGACTTGCCAGCATAGGAGGAGAGACCTAGATCTAATGATAGAAAACTTTTTTCGCCTGTCCCTAATCTTGCCCTGTATCCCAGCGAGCACCAGCGGTAATCCTCTGGCTCTTCTACGATTCCGGCTCGTACTGGGTTGAGTTCTATGTAGGCCAGGCAGTTAAGCAAGGCCTCACCGGTTTCTATAATTACGGACTTAAATCTGTCAGCCCAGAAGTAACCTTTGCGGTCAACGCGCCGATTATACCAGCGCGAAAACCGTTGTTTAATATCTTGAACATAGCGGGAAAGGCCAGCCAGACGCTTGCGCCATTTCTCAATCAGCTCTTCGTAGAAAAAAATTTTGCGCTTATCACCATAGTAAAGCCTTATGCGGCGTTTCACTTCTTCGTCAGAGAAATAGTCTTCAGGTAGCATACGGCAGAGTAGGTGAAAGTGGTTCCCCATGATGGCAAAGCCGTAGACTTCAACGAAATAGACCTGTGAGAGCCAGCGGATGAGTTTTAGCAGGTAGTCTTTTTCTTCAGGTCCAAGCACATTGTGGCCAGGTAAGGCTGTGCGCGAAATTACATGATAAGCGGCTTTAGGATTATTGGTAAGCAAGCGAGGAATTCTAGGCATAATTAAAAACCTCCTTAAAAAATTTTTTCGCCTGTCCCTTTTATCGGAACAATTTTGCCTGGGCTTAAAAATTTCGCCTGTCCCCAATCTCCCAATCTTGATTGGCTCTTCCGGTTAGATCTGGTAGGATTACGAAGCTGGATTCCGGAAATAGAAATTACAGAACAGAAAGAAAAGGAAGGAGAGAGGCGAAAGTGGAAGTTACCAACGAAATAAGGGCGAAGGTTCTTATTGAGGCCCTTCCTTATCTCAAGCGTTTTTACGGCAAGACCATTGTCATTAAATATGGCGGGCACGCCATGGTAAGCGAGGAATTAAAAGAGGCTTTTGCTCAAGACATAGTCCTTATGAAATACGTAGGTCTGCGCCCTGTTCTCGTTCACGGCGGAGGTCCTCAAATAAGTGAAGTGATGGCTAAAATGGGCATAAAGCCCGTTTTCATTGAAGGCCAGCGTGTTACAGACGAAGCCACCATGAGTGTGGTGGAAATGGTGCTGGTGGGGACAGTCAATAAAAGTATCGTAGGCCTTCTTAATCGTCACGGCGGCCGGGCTGTTGGGCTTTCGGGAAGAGATGGCCAGCTAGTAGTAGCGGAAAAGATGAAAATATATCGCTACTCGGGCGAAGATCGCCCTCCAGAAATAATAGACATTGGCCGCGTTGGTAAAGTAAAAAAGATAAACCCCGAGGTAATAGAAACCCTTATGGAAAAAGGGTTTCTTCCGGTAATTGCCCCGGTAGGCGTGGGGCCTGACGGTGAGGCCTATAACATCAACGCTGACTTAGTAGCCGGCGCTATTGCCGGAGCCCTTAAAGCGGAAAAGGTCATCTATCTAACCGATGTTGAGGGCGTAAAAGACGAAAATGGCCAACTTATTTCTACTCTTTCCATCTCTCAGGTCGGGCAACTAATTGAAAAAGGCATAGCCAAAGGGGGGATGATTCCCAAGCTGAAAAGCGCGCGAAAGGCCTTAAGAGCCGGTGCCCAAAAGGCCCACATCATTGACGGCCGGGTACCACACGCTATTTTACTTGAAATCTTTACTGACCAGGGCGTGGGCACAGAAATAGTTTCTGATTTTGGTACTCCTGGCATCCAGGGGGCAGAGACTCAAATGATATAAAATAGGAGCGGGTTTTATGCAAAACGAAAGGCAAAAACTATTTGAACTCCTTTTTGAGAGGTCATTTTTATATCGGCCAGAAGGGTTTCGCCTGGCCTCAGGTAAAATCAGCCCGTACTACCTTGACTGTAAAAAAACTACCCTTTGCGCCGAGGCCCTTCCCTTAATTGGTAAACTTATGTGGCAGGAAGTTAAAAACTTTACTCCCGAGGCCGTAGGGGGCCTTACCTTGGGAGCGGATCCTCTGGTTTCTGCTGTCTGTTTCCAAGCCGGGCTAGAAGGCACTCCGCTTGAGGGATTTATCGTTCGCAAGGAGGCCAAAGGCCACGGGACGCAAAATTTCATTGAAGGGGCTGTTAAAAAGGGGATGAAGGCGGTTATCCTTGAAGATGTAGTTACCACTGGAGGTTCGAGCTTAAAGGCTGTGTCCAGGGCAAGAGACGCAGGCCTTGAAGTTCTTGCCGTGGTAGCTTTGGTTGATCGTGAAGAAGGCGGCCTTGAAGCTATTAAGGCCCAGGGCCTTTCTTTAATTAGCCTGTTCACTATAAACGAATTTCTTGATCGTCTAAATGGTTAGCCCTTTTTCATATAACTTTGTAAGTA
The DNA here is from genome assembly GCF_000217795.1 of Thermodesulfatator indicus DSM 15286. NCBI lineage: Bacteria > Pseudomonadati > Thermodesulfobacteriota > Thermodesulfobacteria > Thermodesulfobacteriales > Thermodesulfatatoraceae > Thermodesulfatator > Thermodesulfatator indicus. The sequence goes on along the minus strand of NC_015681.1, from coordinate 498,291 downwards.
TTTTTCTGCTCCAGATTCTTCAAGTTTTTGGGCCTTTTCTTCCACCATCTTACGCAGGCCCTCTTTGTATTCTTTAATTTTTTGCCTGATTTCCGGATATTTTACGCCCAAAATCTCGGCAGCCATAAGCCCTGCGTTTTTGGCGTTGTTTATGGCTACCGTAGCCACTGGTACCCCCGCTGGCATTTGCACAATGGAAAGTAAAGAATCAAGCCCGCTCAGTGAAGAGGTTTTAACCGGCACGCCGATTACCGGTAAAGGAGTGATAGAAGCCACCATACCGGGCAAATGGGCTGCTCCTCCGGCACCGGCGATGATTACTTCAAGCCCACGTTCTTCGGCTTCTTTGGCGTAGTGAAACATCCTTTCCGGGGTGCGATGAGCGGAAACAATGGTGATTTCATATGGAATATCAAAATCTTCTAGCATATCAGCGGCCTGTTTCATGATCGGGAGGTCCGAGTCACTTCCCATGATTATACCTACTAGCGCCTTTTTCATGCCTTTTCCTCCGCTTTAATCTTTAAAAACTTTTTGACTTTTTCTACGTTTTCAATGGCCCGTTCAAGGTCATCATCAACAATAGTTACGTGGCCCATTTTCCTGAAAGGCCGGGTTATCTTTTTGCCGTAAAAGTGGAAAGAAAGCCCAGGGATTGATAGGGCTTCTTCTAGCCCTTCAATAACAGGTGGCCCCTCGTAGCCTTCTTCGCCAAGAAGGTTAATCATTACCGCTGGTGACAAAAGTCTCGTGGAGCCGAGGGGGAGACCGGTGATAGCCCGAATATGTTGTTCAAACTGGCAGGTAGCACAGGCCTCAATGGTGTAATGGCCAGAGTTGTGAGGCCGCGGGGCAAGTTCATTTACCAAAACACGCTTATCTTTGGTTAAGAACATCTCTACCGCCAGAACGCCTACTATTTCCATTTTTTGGGCGAGGTCCAAGGCTATTTCCTGGGCTTCTTTAGCCAAACTGTTATCTATGCGAGCCGGAGCCATAACCAAATCGCAGATATTAGCCCTTTCGTCAAAGACCATCTCCACCACGGGGTAAACCTTGAGTTCGCCGCTCACTCCCCGAGCCACGATTACCGCCAGCTCTTTTTCAAATTCCACGAACTCTTCAATATAGGTTTCGCCTGGTAAGGCTTTTTCTATATCTTCCGGGCTTTTTAAAACTGCTACACCGCGGCCGTCATAGCCTCCCCTACAGGCCTTTTGCACCACAGGGAAACCAAAAGAAGAAAGCTCTTCTTTAGTTTTTACTTTTTTGAATTTAGGAAGCGGGGCGCCAAGGCGCAAAAGCAGTTCTTTTTGTTTGAACTTGTCCTGGATAACTTCAAGGAGATGAGGGCTGGGGTAAATTCGGTGGCCTTCTTTTAGGAGCTCTTTTAGGGCCTTTGTGTTTACGTGTTCCAGGTCATAAGTGGTGACGTCACTTTGTTCAACGAGCTCTCTAATCTTTTCCGCATCGTGAAAATCGCCAATAATTTGTTTATCTGAGACCTGGGCCGCTGGGGCTCCTGGAGTTGGGTCTAAAACCGTGACGTAAAAGCCCATTTTTTTGGCCTTCTGGGCCATCATCTTGCCCAATTGGCCGCCGCCTAGAATACCTAAACGGGCCAAAGGATACGTGTATTTCTTCATTTTGCCCCCAAAATTAAACAGGTGTCCATATTTTATTAATTTGGGGGCAAAAATACAATCAAAAAGGGGCAGGCATTTTTTGCCTGTCCTTAATTTTTATAGTCCGTGACCGTGCCCACCGCAGCCGTGGCCATGGCCACCGCCACAGAACCTGGGAGTAACTCTCAAAGAGCCGGCCAGAAACCGGGCTACGGCCTCATCAGCGGGCATAGGGGGTACGCCTGATACCACTCTGATGCCAAATTCTTCAAAAAAGGCCACAGCTCTTTGCCCTAACATACCGCAGAGGATACAGTCAACGCCAAGGCTTGAGAGCCACTGAGGGATTACTCCTGGCTCATGCGGAGGGGGAACCAGAATTTCTTTTTTCAAAACATCACCATCAACGGTATAAATGGCAAACTGGGGTGCATGGCCAAAATGTTCGGCAATCATTTCGCCTTCAATGGGTACGGCTACTTTCATCTCTTACCTCCTATAAAATTATGTTTTCTATTTTTGTAGTTATTTTTTTAAGGGCCTGAGTTGCCTGTCCCTCTGAGTATTCAGGTAAAGGTGTGGCCGCGTGAATGGCTCCGTAAACATCCGGGTCATAAGGAATAGAACCCAGCGGCTTAAAACCTGTTTCCTCGCAGAGTAACTTTTGGGTCATATCGGGATTTAAGTCAGCCTTGTTGACAATGAGATAGCCGGGAATGGAAAAGTGATCTAGCAGTCCTTTGAGCCTTTTTAAGTCGTGAAGCCCGGCTATGGTGGGTTCAGCGACCATAAGCACCGCATCAACTCCCGAAAGGGAGGCAATTACCGGGCAACCCACTCCAGGTGAGCCATCTATCAGGATTAAATCGGCGTTTTCTTGTTTGGCTATCTCTTGAGCCTTTCTTTTGACTCCGATTACCAGCTTTCCAGAGTTTTCTTCACCTGGATAAAGCTCTGCGTGAACCAGAGGCCCGTATTTTGTTTCGGAATACATTAATTCCCCTACTTCTTTTTCTTCCATGCTGATGGCTTTTTCTGGGCAGAACCAGGCACATACCCCACAGCCCTCACATAAAAATGAGTCAATAGAAAAGTCTTCGCGTACGGCCTCAAAGCGGCACTTTTCAAGGCATATGCCACAAGAGGTGCAGAGGTCTTCGTTTTTTACCGGCTCCCAGCCGGACTTGAAAGGCTCTTTTTCTAATGTTTGAGCTTTCAGAAACAAAGCCAGGTTGGCGGCGTCAACGTCGGCGTCAGCCAGAACCTTTTCCCCTTTTAATAACACAGCCAAAGCGGCACAAACCGTAGTTTTGCCTGTCCCGCCTTTTCCGCTAAGCACGAGAATTTCTTTCATAACAGGGCCTCTATCCGTGTGTATAAATTTTTAAAAACTTCGCGCATTTCTGGTTTGGCCTGTATTAAGGTCTTTCCCCGGGCATAAGCCTCGGCAATGGCCCTTTCTTCGGGGATTTCAAGTAAAATCGGAATATTCTTACTCCTCAGGAAGTCATTAAGAGGGCCGTAAGGCTCGCGGGCCCGGTTCACCACCACACCCATAGGCAAGTTCATACTTTCAAAGGCACAGACGGCCTGCTTTAAATCGTGTAAGCCAAAAGGCGTTGGTTCTGTAACAAGTAAACAAAAATCTGATCCGTGAACTGCGGTGAGTACAGGGCAGGCCGCCCCTGGAGGGCAGTCCAAAATGTTTAGTCCTTGAGGAACAAGGTAGCGCGCCTTAAGTTCCTTTATCAAAGGAGAAGCCATAGCTTCTCCCAGTTTTAGTTCGCCGTAAGCCAAAAATACTTCTTGGGCCTTTCCGGCAAGTATTCTTCCTAAAGGTAGCTGCGCTTCAGTGATACAATTTTCAGGGCATACCTCTAAACAGCCGTAGCAACCGTGGCAGAGTTCTGGAAAAACAAGTACTGTCCCTGGAAAGACGGTTATGGCGTTAAAGCGGCATATTTTTTTACATTCGCCACAGAAGGTGCACCGCTTTTCATCTACGCTTGGGACCATGCGATAAACGGGTGTTTCTTCGGCGATTTCCGGGTGCAGAAAAAGATGGGCATTTGGCTCCTCAACGTCAGCGTCAAGGAGCCTGGCTGATAGGGCCTCGGCCAGAGCCACTGAAACAGTGGTTTTGCCTGTCCCGCCTTTACCGCTAGCTACGGCGATAACCATCGCTCTTAAAAGCCTCCCCGGCCTTTTCCGCCACGACGACAGGCTCCGCCACCAAGACCACGGCCACCACCCTGGCCACGACCACCACAGCCTCCTTGGCCTCGGCCGCCGCCCTGGCCTCTTCCCCGGCCTGCGCCTCCACCGCCAAAGCCTCCACCAAAACCGCCTCCCATACCGCGCCCTATGCCGGCTCTGCCTCCAAAGTGAGCTTCAACTGACGGAGTTTCTAAAAAAGAGACTTTGCCTTGCTTAAAGGCCTCAATAGCCTCTTTTACCGTGCCTGCCTGCGCCTGAGCTACTTTTATTCCCGCGGCGTTTAAGACCGCAAAGGCCTTGGGGCCACACTGGCCGGTTACCAGGGTATCTATGCCGTTTTCGGCTAGGAAATTAGCGGCAGCAATTCCTGCACCCTGAGGGGCCATAGCCGCCTGGTTTTCTACTGCTTGCCATTCACCGGTATCGGTATCAAACAGGATAAAGTAGGGAGCTCTGCCAAAGTGCATGTCAAATGGGGAATCAAGTGTTGGCCCTTGGGCCGTGATAGCTATTCTCATAAATTTTCCTCCTTAAGGTTTGTTTAAACTCTAACGCTTCTGAAAAACAATTTCAAGAAGTAAAGAAGTAATGTGTCGGAAATATTTGCCCACTAGGAAAATTTTTCCTAGCAGAAATGGGGACAGGCGAAAAAATTAGAAAATTAGGGACAGGCGAAAAATTTTGCCCTCCAGCCATTAGCCTTTAGCCATCAGCCATTTTGTCACTGCGAAGAGCGCGAATGCGCGACGAAGCACTCTCTTATTCAACAAATGCCAGCTAGCTGCTAGCCGAAAGCAAAAAATTGGGGACAGGCGGAAATTTTGACAAAACATATGGCACCGGGTTTGCATAAGCATTTCCCGATGATGGCGATAAAAGTTAATCCCCAGCTTGGTTTGCTTGAGGCCTTAGAGGGTGGGCGCTTAATTATCAGGCGCCTTGATGTTACGGCCAACAACTTGGCCAATGTTTCTACGCCGGGTTACAGGCGAGATGTCCTCGGTTTTCGCGAAGTGCTTATGCGTAAGTTTCCCTTTAGGTCTCCTGATGACTGGCGCGCGTTCAAGGAAGTGACACCTAAGACGGATTTTCGACAGGGCCCGCTTGAGCATACGGGAAATCCCTTTGACATCGCCATTGGGGGCGAGGGCTTTTTTAAGGTAGAGACGCCAAACGGCATTGCCTACACCCGGGCCGGCAACTTTCGCCTGGATGCCGAGCATCGACTGGTAACCGCGCAGGGCTATCCTGTGCTGGCTGATGGAGCGCCTATCGTCATTGACCCGGGGCTTGCCCAAGGTGGCCTGGCTACCCTTGATAACGTTCGCTTTCAGGTTGACGCCTCAGGTGTCATTGCCATTGACGGCACGGAAATCGGCCGCCTTGATGTGGTCACTTTTTCCGATCCTTCAGTTCTTAAAAAATACGGTGAGAACCTTTTCGTGGCCAAAGAAGGGGCCCAGGAAATACCTGTAGAAAATCCAGATCTGCGTCAGGGATATATAGAAGATTCAAATGTTGAGCCCCTGGTAGAAATGGTGAAGCTAATAGAAATCCAGCGGCACTTTGAAGCCATTCAGAAGTCTATCCAGAGGCTTGGGGATAACACCAGCCGCATGATTGAGACCTACGGAAGAACCTAAGGAGGAGAAAATGATAAGGAGTTTATGGTCCGCGGCCACCGGCATGCAGGCTCAGCAATTAAAGCTTGATGTGATTGCCAACAACCTGGCTAACGTAAACACCGCCGGGTTTAAGAAAAGTCGTCCTGATTTTCAGGACCTCATGTATCAGAAGCTTAAGCTTGCCGGCGCCTTAAACGGCGAGGGTTCACAGGTGCCGGTGGGCATGGAGATAGGCCTTGGGGTACGCCCAGTTTCCGTGGAAAAAATCTTTACCCAGGGTGAATACGAACAGACTAACAACGAGCTAGATCTCGCCATAGAGGGCCGAGGCTTTTTCAAAGTTATCGTTAACGGTGAGGAGTTTTATACCCGGGCCGGGCAATTTAAGATTGACCGCGACGGCTACATCGTCACCCCTGATGGTTACAAACTCCAGCCAGAGATTACCGTCCCTCAGGGCACGGTGCGCCTTGAAATAACGCAAGACGGCCAGGTGACCGCGGTCATGGGCGATGGCACCACCCAGAATCTTGGCCAGATCCTTCTTTATGACTTCCCGAATCCAGCCGGCCTTTATGCTATGGGCCGAAACCTTTTGCAGGCCACCGACGCTGCCGGCGATGTAATTGAAGGCACCCCCGGCTCTGAAGGCTTTGGCACCATTGCTCAGGGCTATCTTGAAATGTCAAACGTGGACGTGGTGGAAGAGATGGTCCAGATGATTGTTACCCAGCGGGCTTATGAAGCCAACTCCAAGACCATACAAACTGCCGACAGCCTTCTTGAAATGGCCAATAACGTGAAACGGTAAAGGGCTATGAGAAAAGTTTTACCTGTCATAATTTTGACGTTTTTTTTCATGACCCCTAACCTCTGGGCCAAAACTTATGACCAGGCCTTTTTCCATAAGCTTTTTTTGAAAGAAGTCTCCGAAAGGCTTACCTGGGTTAAAGGCGAAATCAAGCTTGAAAGGCTCATCGTTGAGCCAGAGCGCGTTGAGCTTCCAGATGGAACCTCTTCTGTTGTTCGTCTAAAAGGCCGTCCGAAGCTCGGGTTAAACACCATGCTTGTTGATTTTTACCGAAAAGAAAGGGTTATTGCTCGGGTGCGGGTGATGGGCTTTGTGGAGGCCTATGTGCCGGTGCTCGTGGCTAAAAGGCCTCTTGGTCGGCACGAGGTCATTGACGCTGTTGACGTGGCCCTTGAGAAGCGGCCGGTGAGCCGTCTGCCTCAAGATGCACTTACTTCCCTGGCTGATGCCCTTGGTAAAAGGCTAAAAGTGAGTGTGCGGCCGGGGCAGGTTATCAGGGCTTACGCCCTTGAGGTTCCCCCGGTGGTTAAGCGCGGAAAAATAGTCCGCATTGTGGCCAAGGGGCCAAATTTTACTGTTACTGCTCTGGGAGAAGCTCGTCAGGATGGCTGCCCGGGAGAAATAATCCGGGTGCGCAATCTTTCCAGCAAAAGAGAAATTTTTGCCCAGGTGGTTGACGCGGGCACCGTGGAGGTGAAGTTCTAATGGTCAAAAAATTGACGATTTTGAGTGCGCTGCTTTTGGTTTTAGGGCTTTCGGCCTGTGGGCCGCCCAAGAATGTGGCCATAGAGCCACCACCGCCACCTAAAGTTTACGTGCCTGTCTCCAAACAAGAGAAGCCCAAAGAAGGATCACTTTATGCCGGGAACCAGAGTTTTTTCTTTGAAGACCACCGGGCCCGGCGGGTAGGAGACGTTATCACCGTTAAAATCCTTGAGAACTACCAGAGTTCAAGCAAGGTGAGCAACAAAATTGCTAGGAAATCTGAAGCTAACGCCGGGGTCAAGGCTATGCTTGGCTTTGAAAAAGCCCTCGAGGAAAGTAATCGCCGCTTCCAGGCAGATCCCATGTTTAGTGGGGGCATTAACACCTCTACAGATGGTCAGGGCCAGCTTTCGCGTGCCACCAACATTGTGGCCACTATTACCGCCAGAGTGGTGCAGGTGCTTCCCAATGGGAACCTTGTAATTCAAGGGGTGCGCACTGTGCGCCAGGATGAAAATCTCGAATACATAACCATTACAGGCATTGTGCGTCCGGAGGATATAGCGGCGGATAACACCGTATTATCTACCCAAATTGCTGATGCGCGTATTGAATACAGTGGCAGGGGGCCAGCCGCACTGGCTACTCGAGGCCCAGGCTGGTTATCCCGAGCCCTTCAAGTGATATGGCCATTTTAGGAGGTGAGCTGTGAAGCGCTTTCTGATGGTGCTGTTAGCCACATTTTTTAGTCTGAACGCCGCTTACGCCACCCGCCTCAAAGACCTGATAAACATTGAGGGCGTGCGCTCCAATAATTTGATTGGCTACGGCATTATGGTGGGGCTCCAGGGTACAGGTGATGGGGCCCAGAGCCAGTTTGCTGTGCAGTCGGTAGTGAATATGCTTGAACGCTTTGGCGTTCACGTGGACCGCAATCAGGTGAAACTCAAAAACGTAGCCGCGGTGATGGTTACCGCTGAGCTTCCACCTTTTGTGCGGGCTGGTCAACGTATAGATGTAACAGTGTCCTCTATTGGTGATGCCAAGAGCCTCCAGGGAGGCACTCTGCTCTTAACCCCCCTCCGTGGCCCTGACGGCCAGGTTTATGCCCTGGCCCAGGGGCCAATTTCTTTGGGTGGTTTTGGAGCAGCCGGAGCGGGAGCCGCTGCCCAGAAAAATTTTCTTACGGTGGGGAAAATTCCTTCAGGGGCCATTGTGGAAAGAGAAGTCAAAGTAAACATAAACGGCAAAGGAGTTTTGCGGCTTTCTTTTCGGGACACTGACTTTACTACCGTAGCCCGGGCGGCTGAGGCCATAAACGCCTATCTTAATGGCCCTTACGCCAAACCCCTTGACGGGCGCACTTTGGCTCTTTACGTGCCGCCTAGCTACCGCGGCAAGGTGGTTTCTCTTCTAGCGGACATTGGAGACCTTTCTGTTGAGCCAGATGTACCCGCCCGCGTGGTAATAGACGAACGCACCGGTACCGTGGTTATGGGTGAAAACGTACGTATTTCCAAAGTGGCTATTGCCCACGGAAATCTCTCGGTGCAAATAAAAGAGACTCCTCAGGTTATTCAGCCGCCGCCATTTTCTGCAGGGCAAACAACCGTGGTACCCCAAACTCAGCTTCAGGTGAAAGAAGAGAAGGCTAGACTCGTGGTGCTTGAAGAAGGAGTTAGCATTGGGGAGCTTGTGCGGGCGCTAAACGCCGTAGGGGCCACCCCGCGGGACTTGATTGCCATTTTTCAGGCTATAAAAAGGGCCGGGGCTTTACAGGCCGAACTCATCATCATGTAGGTGGGTATGAAGCTTACAGGTTTTGACCTAAAAAGTGTTTATCAGCTGGAAAGGCTTGCTCAAAAGCATAAAGACAAGGCCCTTCGTAAGGCCTGTCAGGAGTTTGAAGCTATTTTCCTTTATCAGATTTTAAAGGGCCTTAAAAAAACTATACCTGAGAGCGGGTTCTGGCCAAAAAGTTTTCAGAGAGATATGTACGAAGACCTTTTTTATCAGGAAGTTTCTTTAAAGATGGCGGAAAGAGGTACCGGTCTTTCGAAAATGCTTTACCGGGAGCTCAGCCGTAAATACGGGAAAATGGCCGGGAGTAAATGATGAGAGATGCCTTTCTACTTTGCAAGAGATTGCTTCGCTCGCTAACGCTCGCTCGCAATGACGAATTAGAAAAAAGGGCTCGCAATGACATCCTTTCTCTGTCACTGCGAGCGGAGCGAAGCAGTCTCATAGACCGAGGTCACAATACAAACAGGAGGTAGGCCATGAAAAATCCCTGGCAAAGGCTTGTGGAAATCTTAGAAAAAGAACGCAAGGCCATAATTTCTGGCGACATAGAAAAACTTCTTGATTGTCTGAAAGAAAAAGAAGTGCTCCTGAAAGACCCAGGCCTTAAAAAGGCTCCGCTTTCCCGCGAACTGCGGCAAGAGATTACCCGCCTGAGTGAGCATAACCAGATGCTCCTTAAAGCCGGGCTGGCCTTTATTGAAGAGGCCTACCGTTTTTTAGGGGCCCAGCTTTCACCCAAAGGTTCTTATTCACCCCAGGGCAAGGCCAGAAACTTAAAAGGAGCGCAGCTCTTAAGCGTAGAGGTGTAAAATGGCAGGCCTTTATAGTGCGTTAAACATTGCCAAAAATTCGCTCCTTGCCTTTCAGATGGGCGTTCAGGTAACCGGCCACAATGTGGCCAACGTGGATACCGAAGGCTACTCGCGCCAGAAGGTAGTTAACGTCCCTTATCCGCCAACACCCGGGCCAGCTGGCCCTATGGGAAGTGGCGTTAAGGTAGAACAGATAAAACGCTATTTTGACGCTTTTCTTGAAGCCAACTTAAATCTCAAACGCAGTGACCTTGGCCTACTTTCTGCCGAAGAAACCGGGCTTGACCTTATTCAGGGCCTTTTTAACGAAACTAACCCCCTGGGGCTTTCAAAGATGCTTGATGACTTTTTTACCTCCTGGCAGGGGCTTTCAAACCGGGCCGAAGGCATCCCTGAACGACGGGTGGTGCTTGAGAAGGGAAGAGTGCTGGCCGAGGCCATAAGCGACAAATATCAGAACATCGTTAACCTTGAGCAAAATGTAAGGCTTAAACTACGAGATGTAGTAAACGAGATAAACGAGCTTGCCAAACAAATTGCCGAGATCAACCGTCAGATAACCGCGGCAGAGTCAGGTCTTCACCAGGCCAACGACCTACGTGACCAGCGCGATAAACTGGTGGCCAAGCTCTCTGAGCTTACGCAGGTGCGTTACTTTGAGAATAATCAAGGTGCTTACGCGGTAATCCTCGGAAACGGCTATAACCTGGTAGATATTGACTCTTACTGGCAGCTTGAAATGGCCGGCGGTGAGGTTTACTGGCTTGGCCACAGTGGCGAAAAAGTAAAGCTTACCAGCAAAGAAGTCTCTCAGGGCAAACTCGGTGGCTGGCTTCGCATTGTAGAGCAAATTTCTAATGACTGGAACTACGAGTACGTTATTTCAACGCGCAATGTTTTTACCCCTGACGGCAAGCTGGTTAAAGAAAACACCACCTGGAAAGAGCTTGGCCTTACGGGTAGTGTTAATATCACCTTTCGCGGCACGGACCACTTCGGCGAAGAAATAACCGGGAGTTACTCCACCAATGACGATACCCAGACCGTACGCGACTTTTTAAACGCCATAGAGAAGGCTTATCACTACAAAGTCCAGGCCTATCTTACCGAGGATGGCCGGCTGGTGGTGAAAGACGCGGTGCAGGATGGCGGCAAACTTAGCTTTGAAATTACTTCCGGCCCTCTAAACTTTGGCCGTTTTGACGACGAGGCCGCCAACCACCGGGTGGAAGAACTAAACCTTACGGGCAAATTTCAGCTCTTTGCCAAGGAGCTTATTCGAGCGGTAAATGAGATTCACACCGAGGGCGTGGGGCTTAAGTTTTACGAGGGTGAACTTGAAGGGACTTTTCAGAGCGACGGCACTTTAAAAAGCCTTCCCTTTTTTCAGGACATAAAAGGCGACGGCTCGCTTTTCGTCTGGGTAAAAAGTCCTAACGGAAAAATTACGCCGGTTAAAGTAGACTTTGCTTTGCCTTCCACGGCTACGATGGACGACGTAGCCAGCCAGATAAACGACTCGTTAAAAGGGCTTGGCTTTGATCCCGATAGTTCCGTTAAGGCTTTGGTGCGGGGAGGGCGCCTTGTTTTTCAGGCCAAGGAAGGCTATGGTTTTGCCTTTTCAAATGACACCGCGGGTATTTTAGCGGCCACGGGCCTAAACACCTTTTTTACCGGGTTTGACGCGGGAAGCATTGGCCTTAACGAGAAGCTTTCGGTAAACCCTGAGTATCTGGCCGCGGCCCGTCTTGATCGTGAGGCCTGGCGTAGTGAAAATAGCCTCGTTGGCACTTACAAAAGCCGTCTTCCCATTCAAAATCCAGACTCTATCGTTTTTAATGATCCGCCGCATAAGCTTTACATACGCTTTTTTGATAACAAAGGCCAGCAGATACTCCACGACACAGAAAACGGTTTCAAAGAAAGGGAGCTTTCCATTGATATTTCTTCAGGCGATACCTTAAGAGACATAATCAATAAACTTGACGGTATTCAGGGGTTGAGGGCCTATTTTGATGGTGACGGCCGTCTGGTTTTACAGCTTGACCCTAATTCGTCTAAAAATTACGCCTACTTTGAGCTGGGCGTAGAAGCCCCCCCTCCGGTTGACAACTTCTTGGCTTACTTAAGAGACCAGGGAGTCTGGGTACCTACTTATGTTTCCGCTAGAGGACGTCAGGAAAGTGAGACTTGGTTTACTGATCCCGAAAATACCACGATAAACGAAGTAGCCAATGTTAGCTTAAATTTTGTGTTTTACGACGCCGAAGGGAAAGAAACCGGCCGAACATCAATAACTATTCCTAACGGCAAAAGCCTAAAAGACATGGTTTCGCTAATTAATGCGACCAGCGAGTTAAGGGCCGGGTTTACCGAAGGAGATCACGGAAAACTTTTTATTTCTCTTGAAAACCCGCCAGAGGGATCGGTTTCTTTTAAAATGTCTGTTTCCGGAGGGGACGGTGACGGTGAGCTTAATCTTTCGGACGGAACTAAACTATCTTTACAAAATATCGCTGATAGACAGATTTTTTCAGGGCTAGAGCCCTTTACGCATCCTGGTGGATACGTGGTTAAGTTGAACGGAGCTGACCCCCAAAATCTAATTTTTTCTGGTCAGACTACGGTGCGTTTTTTTGACGCCCAGGGAAACGAACTCAAAAGTATAAACTTTAAGACTTTGGGCACCAGTCCAAATATAACTGATACCAACGGGAACGGACAAATTGACCTTGATGATCTGGCAGCTGCTTTTGACGCTAGTCCTGAACTCAAGGCCTATGTGAATAACGACGAGCTGGTAGTAAGTCTTGATAGTGGAGCCCCGGCAGGTACCAGCTATTTCGTAATAGAAGGAAATGACCCCCTGCACTCCTGGGGGCGATTGACCTTTCTAAACACTCAGGGAACTACCGACCAGAAAGACGATAGTTATCAGGATCTGGTCTTTCCCGTAGGGATTATTGAAAACTGGCTTTACGACGAAAATGGCAAGCCCATAGACGCCGACCAAGCTAATGAAACAATAGATCCTTTTCGTCTTTACCTAGACGCTTCAGCAGGTGTGGTTCAGATTCTTCAAAAATACAACAGTGAGGCCAATGCCAAGTTCGGGCTTACCTCTGAGTTCGATAGTCAAGGAAGGCTGGTGGTAAACACTTCAGGCCTTTACGACACCAGAAGCTTTGTTTTAGACGACGCCGGTATTTCCGGGCTTTTTGATACCACCCTTCAAGCCAACAGGTTTGATTCCAACACAGGGCTTTATCTATTTTCTACGGACTTTTCGGTAGACAAAAACGCTACTTTTCCGGCTCAAGATATAACCGTAGATTATCTTAAGCCCAATGGAACTTCTTATCACACTGAAACCATTTCGTTTAGCAATAGTTTTACCTTAGAAGATTTTTTAAACAATTTAACCAGTCTTGATTATGATAGCGATGGCATAGCTGATTTTTCTTACGAAATAGACGATTCTGGCAGACTTTTCATTCGAGTAAACGACCCGGATCTTGACAACGACGGTGAGAATGATTGGGTATCTTTTAAGCTGACAAGTTCTTTAAATACACCGGAAGGTAACCTGACCACCTATCTCGCTAGGAAGAACATTATAAAAACACGCACAATGACAGACGACCTTCAGGGTTTTGCGCCCCAGCCGGGAGACAATCGCAATGCCTTGAGGCTTTCTGCCCTTTCCGACGCCAGTCGCGAAAAGCTTGGTGAGGCTTCTATTTCTGACTACTACACGGCTATTGTAGGCGAAGTGGGCATTGCCACGAAGACCGTTAAAAACTCAAAGACCTTTATGGAAGACCTGATTAACCAACTAAAGATGATGCGCGATAGCATCTCAGGGGTCTCCCTTGACGAGGAGATGGCCAATTTAATCAAGTATCAACAGGCCTTTTCGGCCTCGGCCAAAATATTAACGGTGGCTGACGAAATGCTCGATACGTTAATACAGAGCAAGAGATAAGCGGGAGGGTAAAAGATGCCTCTCAGAGTTGGCATGAAAACCATGTATGACAGCATGTTGTATCAGTTAAACAACCTGACTGAAAGTACCCGTAAGCTTCAGACGCAGATAGCCTCTGGAGTCAAGTACGAAAAGCCTTCGGATGCCCCGGTGGACTTGGTAAGGGCCCTTGGTTATCGCAAATCCCTTGAGGAAATAGACCGCTATCAGACTTCTATCAGGGAAGGGAAGGCCTACTTAAGGACCATGGAAGGGGCATATCAGGGGCTTGAAGACATAGTTACCAGGGCTAAACAACTGGCCATTCAGGCCCGAAATAGCACCATGTCTCCGGCCAACCGAGAGGCCATAGCCAAAGAGGTTGACAGCTTACTTTCTGAGGCCCTAGCCCTGGCTAACACCCGCCACGGTAACCGCTACGTTTTTGGCGGCGATAAGCCTACGGGTTATGAGGACGGGCATCCTCCTTTTGAGTTGATAAAGGAGGCCTTACCAAACGGAGAAGTGAAAGAATATGTAGTATACCGCGGTGGCGAAGAAGATATGGATTTTTCGTATTCTCCCGATGGCAAGCTTTTAATTGGCCGAAACGGAAGAGAGGCCATTATGACTTCAGGTATTTTTGATACCCTCATAGGCCTTAAAAAGACCCTTGAGGCTGACAATCAATCGGACCCCCACAGGGAGTTAGAAGAACTCGGGGTTCATATAGACCGACTTGACAAGGTATTAACTCACCTGACCAACGAACGAGCGGCTTTAGGGGCGCGGATGGATCATCTTGATTTAAAAAGTAACCTTTATGATGACTTGAAAACTACCATCAAAGAGAACCTAAGCGATGCTCAAGACGCTGATCTACTAGAAGTGGCCACCAGGCTTAAAGCCAAGGAAACGGCTTACCAGGCGGCCTTGGCCGCTACCGCCAAGGTTATGAACCTAAGTCTGGTTAACTATCTGAGCTAAAGGAGTCCGACTTGCTGGTATTAACTCGCAAAACAGGAGAGTCCATAGCTATTGGGCATGAGGTAGAAATAGTGGTTCTAGAGGTCAAAGGCAAACAGGTAAAACTAGGCATAAAGGCCCCTTCTCACGTACCAGTACATCGTATGGAAGTCTATCAGAAAATACAAGACGAAAACGTTAGGGCGGCTCATATTTCAGTAGGCCTTGATGATCTTGATTTTTTTAGTGAAGGGAAAAAGTAGGTTGTTACTGGGAGCATAAAACAGATGATAATTTTGGGCTGTCACGGCGAGCGAAGTAATCTTGGCAAAGAGACTACTTCGTCGGCCAAACGGCCTTCTCGCAGTGACAGAGAGCAAATATTTCGCTGCGGCTAGGTCGCCTCACTTGATGTTTTGTCGTGTAAAAATGTTTTGATTAGGAGGAAACATGGAAATTGAAACCACCAGGTTTGGGAAAATAAAAATAGAAGAAGATAAGATAATATTTTTTACCAGCGGCATTTTGGGGTTTCCCGAAGCCAAACGCTACGTTTTGATTCCGCACAGGGAAGACTCTCCCTTTTTGTGGTTACAGGCGGTTGATGTGCCTGAACTTGCCTTTGTGGTTATAAATCCTGAATTGTTTTTCCCGGATTATCGGCCGGAGATACCCGAAGAAGCTCGCAAGGAACTGCACATAAAAAGCAACGATGAACTCGGTTTTTTAACTATTGTTACCATACCTAAAGAGAATCCCGCAGACATAACCGTCAATTTGTTAGGGCCCATTGCCGTTAATATTCCACGAAAGCTGGCCAAACAGGTGGTTCTTGATGCCAGGCGATATCCTCTAAAAGAGCCTCTTAGGCCACATTTGAGCCGTTTTAATAAATCTGGGGAAGAAAACCCCGCTCAGGCAGAGGCGGAATTTTAAACTTATCCGTGGTGCGTGCCGATGAAGGTATAAGGGAGGGCAACGATGGCAGATGAAGTTTTTGGAAAAATAAATGTTTTAGGCTTAGGTTCAGGCCTTGACTTGCAGGGCCTTTTAGACAACCTACGCACTATTGAAGAAAAGCCCATCAAAGCCCTCGAGGCCAAGAAAGACTTTTATGAAAAACGGCTCACCGAGTTTGACTGGCTTAATACTAAAGTGCTTTCCCTGAAGTCTAAAAGCCTCGATTTTTCGCTGGAAAGCACTTATCTAACCCGGCAGGTTTCTGTATCTGGTAGCGCTATTACCGCTGAAGCCGATGTCGGTGCTTTAGAAGGGAATTATACCGTAGAAGTTAATCAACTGGCCAGAAAGAGCTTGTGGCAGTCTCAAGGTTTTGCTGAGAGCAGTAGCGTTATTACTCCCTCAGGAGACGACGTCTTACAAATTCAAGTAGGTGATAAGAACTTTTCGGTATTAGTCCCCCAGGGAACAACTCTAGAAGGCCTGGCTGATCTTATAAATAACTCCGAAGATAATCCTGGCGTAGAAGCCAAGGTAGTAAATACCGGAGCGGCCACCAATCCCTATCGTCTGGTTCTTAAAGCCAAAGATGCAGGCGAAGACCACCGCATAGTGGTTACTCAGGAACTTTCAGGCGTGAGTTTTGAAGAAATTACCGGAACACCGAATATCTGGAGTTCAGCTCAATATACCAATCCCGAAGATGTTATTAATAACACCGGCAGTACAATCACTTTAAACATAAACGTAGGGGAAGCATCTATTACTGTAGATGTCCCTGACGGGACCACCCTGAGTGGCCTGGTGGATCTGATAAACAATGCCAGTGATAACTCTTCTCTTAAGGCTTACCTTATGAGGAACTCAGACGGCAATTATACTGTTCAATTGCGTTCTCCTGATGCTATTTCTGTTACTCAAAGCCCTGACACACCGACTCTCTTTTCTGAGGTTAATAGTAACGGAGAAAGTTTAAATGCCTTTTTAACAGTAGATGGTATTTCTTACCAACGAAATAGCAATTCCATTAATGATATAATTCCCGGAGTAACTATTAATTTAAAAGAAATAGGAACTTCTTCTTTAAGTGTTTCAGCAAATTATGACGATATAAAAGAAAAGTTTAAGTCTTTTATAGATGAAATAAGCTCCTTTGTTAAGGAGCTTGGAGATAAAATGTCTTTTGATGTGGAGACTGGCGAAGAAGGGCCTCTTTATCGTAGTAATGCAGCAGAAAGCTTAATGAGAGACATTAGAAACGTATTAACGGTTTCTTTTAGTGGTAATGAACACATAAGATCTCTTTTTGACCTGGGTCTAAATTTTAATCGTGATGGTAGTATTACTCTTGATGAGAAAAAGTTAGAAAAGGCTTTTGCCGAACACCCTGAAGAGATTAAAAAGCTTTTTCTTGGTGATGACGATAATAATTTTCAAGGAATTGCCGAAAAAATAAATGATACTTTACAAAAATATATAGGGCCAACAGGGTTTATTGCGCTTGAGCAGAAAACCACTGAAAGAAATATAGAAGATGTTAAGCGTAATATTGCTATGTCTCAGGAAAGAGTAGACCGTTATATAGCTACGCTTCAGCGCCAGTTTATGGCCCTTGATGAGTATGTTCAGCAGTTAAATAATCTTTCTTCTTATTTAGACGTTCAATTTAAGAGCATGATGGGGCTGAACCAGAAGAAATAATATGAGTTCTTTGCAAAACTTAGAAAATAGGGATTGCTTCGGCGCTTCGCCCCTCGCAATGGCTTTTCTACGTTGTCACGGCGAGCCAGCCGGGGGGGAGCAGTTCGTTAAATAAAACGTTAATTATTAATGGTATCACTAAATAGGCGACAATTGAGTCATTGCGAGCGCAGCGAAGCAATCCCTGAGACTGCTTCGACCTCTAACGAGGCCTCGCAGTAACAGCGAAGGTTACTTTGCTTTAGCGATTATGTCAGCGGCGATACTTTGTCGTGTAAAAAAACACTCGGATTAATAAATAAGTTTGGAGAGGTTACTACGAAAATAAACGTTCAGGGAAGGACGTTAAAAAAACAAGGAGGTTGTTTATGTATAACGCTGCTTTAAATGCTTATCGTAAGAATGCGGTAACTACAGTAGAGGACCCTCAAAAGATTGTTAAACTCCTTTTTGAGGAGGCCATTAAGGAACTTAGTTTGACTAAAAATTTTTTTGATGAACCCCTTAAAAGAGGTAAGCATTTAGGTCGAGCCATTGCGCTTGTTGGCGAGTTGCAGGCCGGTGTAAACCTTGAAAAGGGTGGCGAAGCCGCCGAATTTCTTTATGGTCTTTATGGTGCCATTATACGCGAGTTATCTCAACTTAACGGTAACTACAAACAAGCCGAGGAGGTTATAGAGAGGAGCATTCGCTATCTTTCTGAATTAAAGCGTATTTGGGTAGAGCAAGTATTAAACCTGCCCTCCCAGGAAAAGACTAAGCCATCTCAAGCTTCTGAAAGGTTGGCTGTAAATGCTGGCTAATTTCCGGGGGTTTTTGCTCCCGGAGTTATTATAGGAGTAAGATAAGTGGCAATTTTGAGTTATCGTCGCGAAATACGTCTGGTTGTGGCGAGCGAAGCGAAGCAATCCCTGAGACTGCTTCGACCTCTAACGAGGCCTCGCAGTGACAGCGAAGGTTACTTTGCTTTAGCGATTATGTCAGCGGCGATACTTTGTCGTGTAAAAAAACACTCGGATTAATAGTAGCGGCGATTGTGGACTAGCGATTAAATACTTGGATTGATATTATGAAAAATTTCAAAGATGTGCAAAACCTTGAGGCATTTATTTCTTTCCAGAAAGAAGAGGCCTCTTTTTTGGAAAGACTTTTGGGTCAGCGGCAATTTTCTACCAAAGACCTTGAAGCCTTGAATGCTTTTCTCTACGAAAGAAGAAAATATAGTGCTATTTTGCGTAATCTGCCCTGGCAACGGGAGTTTATAGATTATTTGGAAGTCATTTTGAAACAGGAAGAAAAGAGTCGGGAACTCCTTTTGGCGTTACGTGATAAAATTTCTAGTTACATCAAAGAATTTTCGCAAAAATCTAAAGCCTTTAAAAACTACAGTTCTTTTCAGATTTGATTACTGTGTTACCTCCATCCTGTCACGGCGAGGAGCCGTCCCTAAGGCGAGGCCGTCTCCATCCCTTCACTGCGAGGAGCACCCCCACCTGTCACTGCGAGCGTAGCGAAGCAGTCTCAAGCACCACCAGCCATCGGTCATCAGCCATCAACCAGCCTGTCACTGCGAGCGCAGCGAAGCAGTCTCACACCCTAAAAAATTTTTTAAAGTTCTCCGAACAGGTGCCGAAAAGTAAATACAGAAGGGCAGGGAAGCCCAAACAAAAATAAAAAAACTACAAGGAGGTAGAGTTATGGCACTCAACATCAACACTAACATTGCGGCCCTAAGGGCCAGAAACCAGCTCAACAAAACTTCGCAGTCCTTGCAGAAGTCTCTTGAGCGTTTGTCTTCAGGTCTTCGTATTAACTGGGCGGCGGACGACGCCGCAGGGCTCGCTATTGCTGACGGCCTTAAGATGACGGCCACAGGTTTGGGGCAAGCCATTCGTAACGCCAACGAGGGTATCTCGCTCATCAAGGTGGCTGACGGTGCGCTTATTGAGTACGGTAACATCTTGAACACCTTGAAAGAAAAGGTTACCCAGGCGGCTAACGCCACTCAGAACGCTGAGACCCGCAAGTCCATCCAGCGTGACATTAACAAGTTGCTTACCGAGCTAAACAACATTGCCCGCACCACGGAGTTTAACGGGCAGAAGCTCCTTTCCGGTTCTTTCGTGAACAAGAAGTTTCAGATCGGTTCGGCTTCTTACGTTACGGCCTCACTCAGCATCCGCAGTGCGGAAACAAATGCCGTTGGCGGAACCAAAACCGCTATAATGAATCTTAACACTATCGGCCCTATGCAGCTTACCATTACCAACGCGGCCTCAGGTCTTTCTGTTACTACGGAAACCATAGAGCTAAACTACAACAACAATCCTGCCAACGGTGCGGGAGCTCTGGCCAATGAGATTAACCGCTATTCCGGTGTTACTGGAGTTACCGCGGTGGCGGTGGTGGAATCTCAGTCTGATGTCATTCAGGCAGGCACTATTTCCGGTCTCAAAATAAACGGCGTAGATATTGGGGATATTACGGTTCAAGCGGCTGATGCCGATGGTGCTTTGGTTTCGGCTATCAATGCCAAAAGCCTTCAAACTGGAGTTGAAGCCACCGTTACTGAAGATGGTAAACTGGTGTTAAATTCGGTTGACGGACGGGCCATAAAGGTAGAAGCTGACAGTGGCCTTTCAACTGTTCTCGGTAAAAGTGGGCAAGATCTTTCCACTCTAGGCCACATTCGCTTGATTCAAAAGGGTGTGGCTGACTTTCAGATTAAGGGTGCAGGGGGCTTAGGTATCGGGGCCAACATTGAGCTCAACGGAGATGTAACCCTTGACGACGATTCCGTGCTGGCTGCGGGTTCTACCATATTAAGTGGTTCAACTTTAAAGGCAGGCTCTCTGGTTGGAGGAGATCTCACTATAAGTGGAGCTTCCACTACTACCCAGGTAACCCTGGTAAAAGCTGGTTCAACGCTTAAAACAGGTTCAATAATTGCTGAAGGCACTCAGATTACTGGAGATATTACCGTAAGTGAGGCCTCTCTTAATTCCGACATGCTAGTTAAAGCTGGAAGCCAGCTTAAGGCTGGCACAACTATTGGTGCGGGGACGGTGGTTTACGGTACTTTGGCAGAGGCCCTTAACGTGGCTGACGGTACGGTCATAGGTGATGGAGGCGCTGTCCTAGCAAATGACGTAACCCTTAATACAGACATAGTTTTAAAATACAGCTCTGTGACTAACACTCAAATTGCAAGTGGCAGTAAAATAGCGGCTGGAAGTATCTTGGGGGCAGATTTTGAAATAACAGCTGATGCTACTTTTAATGCCGACATGGAGCTTCTGGCCGGCTCTACTATTGCAGATGGTTCTACCCTTAAAGCCGGTTCCATTATTGGTGGAGATGTTACAGTAGCTACAGGTGCAACAATAAATACCACGCAGGAATCAAGGTTAGTACAGGGTTCTACGTTAAAAGCAGGTTCTGTTCTGGCGCAGGGCTCGGTTATTAACGACGCCGATGAGGTGGAAGTAGCTTCAGACACCACTCTTAACCAGGATACCGTTATAGGTGCTGGCTCTAAGTTAATCACCGGAACTAAGCTTGCGGCGGGAACAGTTGTGAATCAGGATATGTATCTTTCAACGGCTGAATTTACTTATGATTCAAATGATACTAGATGGGAGCTTAATACTGGTGACGGCTCTGTAGTAAAGGTTACAGCAGGTACAGTGCTTGAGCAGGACATGTATGTAGTTGGTACTAATTATACTTTAGATACAGTTAACTCTCAATATGTCGTATCTACTAGTAGTGATGAAGTAACCCTTACAAACGACATGGTGCTCAAAGCAGGGAGCATGTTAAATACAGATACTTCAGCTGGTATAAATTCAAGTGTAGTTCTTAAATCTACAGGAGAAATAGGGCAGGTTGAGACTAAAAAGCTTTCAGATATAAATGTACTTACTTACGAAGGGGCGCAGGTCGCACTTACCATCGTTGATGCAGCTATTGCTGACATAGACGGCATTCGGGCGGAACTCGGTTCTGCTCAGAATCAGCTACAATCCACGGTGGCTAACATATCCGTAACTCAGGTGAACTTGAAAGCCGCTGAAGCGGGTATCCGCGAAGTTGATTTCTCGGCAGAAAGCTCAAACTTTAGCAAGATGCAGGTGCTCATGCAGGCGGGTATGTTTGCTCTGGCCCAGTCCAACACCATCCCGCAGATGGCAGTCCAGCTCCTGCAGGGTAGATAAAACGAGGCGGGCTTTAGCCCGCCGTTTATCTTAGGGCCGGGTGTACCCGGCCCTTAATTTTATTGCATTTCCGTTCAAGAGTGGTAATCTCCTATAAAACTAAAAGTCTTCCATTTTAAATGATTGCTTTTGCTCTTACGGATGAGCCGTGCCAATAATGGGACTGCCACAGTGAAGGGCTAAGTAATTTAACTAAAGATGCAAAAGGTTAAGAGTGAGTAAAAATTTTAAATTCTTATTACTGTTGGCTACATAGCTTTATAATGAAGTTTTATTCTATAAAATTTTCCGGGTTATAATTGAATCCGCCTATGAATATCCAAAAACAACTTGAAGAAAAGTTTAAAAAAAATCTGGCATTTTTTGAAAAAGAATTTCCTGAAATTTACGAAAAGCTACTCACTAAAGGTAAGCCCAAGGTTGAAATTGATATTATTTCAACCACCCAGATCAACCTGATAGTGGATAACGCTTATGTTTACCCCGTAAGCCCTAAACACTTTTCTCTAACGCAGGTTGAAAATTTTTTAAAAAGTCCGCGGAGCCTCAAGTCTCCCGCGTCTTTAAGTGTTCCCGAATTAGAAACCATTGTTCATACCTATTTACGGAAGCTCTGTGATAGCTTTGCCTCTTTGGGAGGCAAGGAAGAAAATGATTTTTCCTTTGACGGGCAAAATATGCAATGCCTCTTGATGGAAGGGCTCCTTTTTGGTTATCAACTTGAGTTCCTGCTAGATAGGCTTAACATTAAAAATCTCGTTATCCTTGAGATGGACGTGGAGCTTTTCAAACCGAGCCTTTATGTACTTGATTGGCCCAAAATAGCCAGATACTTTAAAGAACCTGGCCGCCGGCTCGACATCCTCATTGAAGACGACCCTGAAAACCTGGCCAAGGCCCTTATTCGGCTTTTTATAGAAGACGTCAGCTTTTTGTATTTCTCTTTTGCTTACAATTTTAGCATGTTCAGGAGCCCTTTCTGGGAGAAGTTTGAAGAAAAGTTTCTCTATTTTCTGCAGGCGTTTTTCAGGGGTTGGGGATTTTACGACGACGAGGTAGTCTCTCTAATACACACCTTGAAGAACATTAGCCAGCAGGTTCCCGTTATCAATCTCAAAAAGAAGCTGGTTCCTAATTGCTCGGCCTGTATAGTAGGTTCTGGGCCTTCGCTTGACGCTCAGCTTGAATGGCTTAGAGAAAAGAGAAACTCTCTGGTTATTTTTTCCTGCGGCACCGCCACCAAAGCCTTGGAAAAGGCAGATATTAAACCTGATTTTCACGTAGAGCTTGAAAGAACGGCTGTTAATTACACCGCTCTTAATTTAGTTAAAAAGGAATTTTTGGAGGAGATTCCGATAATAGCTTCCTGTAATGTGGATTCGCGGATTTTTTCCCTTACCAGAGAGCCAATCATGTTTCCCAAGTATAACGATGTTGGCGGAAAGATACTTTACCGTTACGGCAAGTTTGAAGAGCTTGCCTTTTGTAATCCTACGGTGACCAATACCGGTTTGGCTTTGGCCATAAATATGGGTTTTAAAGAGATTTACCTGGCAGGAGTTGACTTAGGTTTTATTGAGCCTGAAAGGCACCACTCCACCAAAACCATTTATTACGACGAAAAGAGCCGTTTTAACATCAAAAAACTTGAAGATACCATCCCTTATGAGCGCAAAGACGGGAAAATCGTTTATACTACAGGCATTTTCCTTTATACCAAGCAGGTGATGGAGTTCCTTTTGAAGCAATATCCCGTCAAGGTTTATAATCTCAGCGATACCTTACCCATTGAAGGTACCATTCCTGTTTCTATTGATAAGGCCTGCCCAAACGGCCGAAAAGACCTTATTCCGCTAGAAGAGCTTGCCAGCAATCGGTATCAGGCCAAAATTAAACCTTTAGAAATAGCTGAGCTTGTTCTAGCCTCTTCGGCGAGAAACCTTAAGTTAATGAAAGAGGCTTTTTCAACCGAGCTTAAAACACCACACGATCTGTTCGTTTTGATAGACAACCTTTGGGAGATTCAGAAAAATTGGGAAAAAGAAAACGAAATTAGCCACATAATGTTTGGGGGTAGTGTTAAGCACTTTCAGCACTTGCTTTTAACCTGTAGTTTTAAACTTCCGCCGGAAAAGTTTCAGGGCTTTGTGGAAGGGGCCAAAAAGGTTTTTATCGAATTTGCTGACAAGGCTCTGGCAAACCTTGAAGTTTTGAGAGATAAAATAGCCGCTGGCGAGCTAGAAGAAATAAAACCAAACGTGCTACCTCCGTCAAAAGTAGAACCGGTGTTCTACGTTTTGGCTTAGTTAAGGGGGATAATTAAACAGTGCCAGCTTGCCCTATTATTGCAAGCCTTTTTGTCATAATTTGCAAAGGTTTCAATTAAAAATCAATGTGTTCCCACTTTAAAGGTGTGCCTTTCTTAAGAAATTTCTTAGCTTTTTTACCAATAACGTTTTTTAAATATTTTGGATGTAAACCGTAACCAGGACGTATGGAACGAATATTTTCTCCTGTGAAAGTTTCTCCCTCTTTAATGTCTTTTACGACAAATAAAGACCTTGCAAACTCTTTAGCTTTTTTTACTTTTTCTGTAATTTCGTAAGATCCCTGGCCCAGGGCTTTTTCAACTTCTCTTATGGCATTTACCATATCTTTGAATTCGTCTGGAGTCAGAGAAAATTCTTTGTCTGGTGTCTCTATTTCTTTGTATAAGATAAAGTGTTTTTCTATAACCTTCGCTCCAAGAGCCACGGCTGCAATTGGAACAGAAATTCCAAGAGTGTGGTCTGACAGTCCCACTATGCAGTTGAAGGTTTCTGCCATGTTTGGAATTGTTTTCAAGTTTACTTCTTCTAAAGGTGCAGGATAAGCAGAAGTACATTTTAAGAGTATTATTTGTTCATTTCCAACTCTTTTACAAGCTTCAACTGCTTCTTGAATATCACAAAGAGTTGCTATCCCAGTAGAAATTATCATCGGTTTTCCTTTTGAAGCTGCATACTCTATAAGTGGAATATCTGTTATCTCAAAAGAAGCTATTTTATAAGCAGGGACATTTAACTTTTCTAAAAAGTCAACTGCTGTTTTATCAAAGGGCGTGGAGAAAAAAATAAGTCCTAACTTTTCAGCAAGTTCTTTTAACTCATAGTGCCATTCCCATGGAGTATAAGCTTCTTTATAAAGTTCATATAGAGTTTTTCCATCCCATAGAGTTCCACCTTTAATCTGGAAATATTCACTACTACAATCAATAGTAATAGTATCCGGTGTATAAGTTTGAAGTTTTACAGCATCAACTCCTGATTCTTTCATAGCATGGATCGTATCTTTGGCAAGTTCAATATCCTGTTTGTGGTTTGCTGAAAGCTCAGCGATTATTAATACAGAGTCATTATTTCCCACTTTCCTATTAGCAATTTTAAATTCCTTCATGTTTATCCCTCGTAAGTTCATATCTAAACCACTCACCGTTATTTTCTGCTTTCTCAAAACCTACACTTTCAAATAAAGATTTAGATTTGTAATTTGACTTCTTTATAAGAGCTATAATCTTAGTTATACTTTTATTTCCTTCTAGGAATTTCTTAAGACCTTTTTTCAAAAGAAATTTTCCTAATCCCAATTGTCTATAATTTCTATGTAAACTAATACTGACTATTGCTTCATTGTTTTCACTCTTAACGGAAAATCTTATTTGACCTATTACTTTCCTTCGAAACACAATTACATAAAAGTTGTTCCTATAGTTATTTGCAAACCATCTTTTGTGTTCTTCTTTATCTATATGATTAGAATTAAACGATACTTGCCTTACAGTATTATCATTAGAAATCTCATATATGTCCCAAATATCTCTTTCTTTTACCTCTCTAAAGATTAATTCTTTATTTATTAGAATTTTTAGAACTTTACTTATATTTCTTAGGCTTCCGATACCGTCTACAAGTCTCCTTCCTATAATATATCTATTTAGTCTAACATCAAACCCTTTCAACTTTTCTATTGAAAAAATAATATTGTCTAACACATATTTATCTTTCCACCATCCAGTATATTCTATAAAACCTGTTTTTTCCCACCCTTTTACATTTTTAAGTTGATTATCAGCAACAGCAACTGCAATCGTAGGAACGCCAACCCTTGCAAGCTCGTATAGTGTTTGACCACCTGCTGAAATGGCAATATCATAGTCAAGCATTGCTTGTTTTATCTCTTCTGCATTAGGATAGTATATTAAGTTCGTATTTTCATCAGCTACAGTTTTTATTTCATCAACATTATGAAATCCTTTTCCTATAATGACATTCTTTTTTAGTTCAGGATAATTTTCATTTAGTAATTTTAAGACCTTTGGGGTCATCTTTTTTATATCATCTCCTCCAAAGGTTACCATAACACTTTGTATTGTTTTTCTTATCTCTTTTTCTGGAACTTCCCAGAATTCCTTTCTTAAAGGAATGTATTTAGTCCCAAGTAAGTATATTACCTCTTTTCTTCTGGGATAGTTTAAGCCCTCTGCATGAATATTTCCATTAACAACTACGCCTTTTGGATAATCTATTCGCTTGTTGTCATCTATATAGACAGGAAGTTTTACGAGTTTAGATAAATTTTCATGAAAGTTTTTATCTGTCAAATAGCTATCAACAACGACTATATCCGAATCTTTCACTATTTTAAAGATTTTTTGTTGTTCTTTTAACCAGTTAACTATTTCATAATTTGTGCCTTTTAGAAGTTCTACTATAGATTTATCGCCATTTACAATAAACTTTGGTTTTATACCTCTTTCCTCAAAAGCTTGGTATAAAGATAAGCATCTTGTGACGTGGCCAAAACCTATACTACTGCTACCTTCTGTAAGGATATAGACCCTCAAACCATCCACTTTTCTATTGCTTCTTTTGCTTTGTTTAATTCCTGTAGTTCTAACAGTTTTCTAGCTTCTTCAAGTTCTTCTTCTAAGGAATGGAAAATCTTTTTCTGTAAAACTTTCCTGTTTATTAGTTTAAGCCAAGACTTCTCTTTGAAAAGGTTAATTATGTCAACTGCTTGAAAGTAGTTGTTTCGAGAATATAAATAATCAAAAACTGCACAGAGTAAAGCGTAATCTTCTTCTGTATCAAGAGTTACTCTTATATCTGGAGCAGTTAAATACGAAGGTGCTTTTAAAAAATTAATTTTAAATTTATCTTTGTTAGTAAAGTAAATATAAGGACAAACATGCTCTTTTTCAAAATCATTATTTGCTTCTTTATATGTTATTTCTAAAGTCTTAAAGGTAAACGCTTCTACATCCCCACATCCATGAGGATAGCTTCTCTCCACTCCTACATAGTCTAAACCTTTTTCAAGTAATCTATCTACCACTTTATCTATAACTTCCCAATCAATGCAAGGACAATCACTTGTTATCCTTACTACTACATCAACTTTGTTCTCCTTGGCACACAAATAGTACCTTTCAAGAACATTTTTTTCGCTTCCCCTGAAGCATTTTATTCCCTCTCTCTTTGAAATCTCAACTATTGGGTCATCTTCAGAATTGATTGTAGTTGCTATTATTACTTCATCAAGTAGTTTTGATCTTTTTACTCTACGTATAACCTGTTCCAAAACAGTAATACCACTACCATATGGAAGTTCCTTTAAAACCTTTTTTGGTAATCTTGTAGATGTCGTCCTTGCTTGAATAATTGCTCCTATTTTCATTTAGTTGCCTCTTTAAACATATTAAAAACAGTTTCTATAACGAAGTTTACATTCTCTTCCGTCATAGCAGGATATAAAGGCAAACTTATCTCTCTTTTATAAAACTCCTCTGCTACTGGACTCTCTCCTTCTCTGTATTCTAACTGCTGATAGTATGGATGCATATAAACCGGTATGTAATGAACCTGAACACCCAATTCCTTCCTTCTTAGAAGCTGAAATATTTCTTTTTTCTTGTCCTTATAGTTGTTTTTTAATCTTATAGGATATAAATGATAAGAGTGATAAGCATAATCTTTTTCAACTGGAATATCAAAATATGGATTATAATCAAAAGCCTTATTATAAATTTCTACAATTTTTCTTCTTCTTTCTACAAATTTATCAAGTTTCTTTAACTGAGAAATCCCTAAAGCTGCCTGAATATCGGTCATACGGTAGTTAAAACCTAAAAACTGCATTTCGTAATACCAATCACCTTCTTTCATTTTAACGAATTTTTCTTCCTCTTTTGTTACTCCATGATTTCTAAACATTAAAAGTTTTTCATAAATATCATCTCTATTAGTTAAAACAGCTCCACCTTCACCGGTTGTTATGTGTTTAACGGGATGAAAGCTAAAAACAGTAGCATCAGAATATTTACAACTTCCTATTTTGGATCCTTTATACTTTGCTCCTAATGCATGACAAGCATCTTCAACTATAGAAAGACCATATCTATCAGCTATTTCTTTAATTTTCTCCATGTCGCAAGGATGCCCTGCATAATGAACAGGAACTATTAGTTTTGTTTGTGAACTTATTTTTCCTTCTATTTTGGATGCATCTATGTTTCCCGTATTAGCTTCCACATCTATAAAAATGGGTTTAGCTCTTAAAAAAAGTCCAGCGTTAGCTGTGGCTACAAAGGTAATGGGAGTAGTAATAAACTCATCATCTTCTTTTAGGCCGACGGCAAAGTAAGCTGCATGAAGAGCCGAGGTTCCAGAATTAAAAACTACTGCGTACTTTGCGTCACAGTATTCAGCAAGTTTTTTTTCAAACTCAGGAACTTTTGGCCCCTGAGTAATAAAGTCTGCTTTTAAAACTTCCTCAACGGCTTTAATATCGTCTTGATCTATGTATTGCTTTCCGTAAGGAATATACTTAATCAACCTTTACCCCTTTTAACATTTCTTTGAGTTCGTCTACGGAAAGCCACCAATCATTTTTATCGCTTCTATAAATGAATTTTTCCGGTACGGATGGTAGTTTTTCATATTGTTTTAAAAGGTTTGCTCTCCACTGAAATTGAGGAAGAATAACAAAAGTGTTATCATCCAATTTTTTAGTTTTACGCCCTTCTTCTTCACAAATTAAAGTTTCGTGAACTTTTTCGCCTGGACGAATACCTATAATTTTAAATTTACATTCTGGAGATATTGCTCTAGCAAGGTCAACTATTTTCATAGAAGGTATTCTGGGAACAAATACCTCTCCTCCTTTAGCAGTTTCTATTACTTTCCAAACTAGCTTTACTCCCTCTTCTAATGTTATCCAGAATCTGGTCATTCTTTCGTCCGTGATAGGGAATTCTTTTTTTCCTTCTTTAGCTAATTTCAAAAAAAACGGAACTACACTTCCTCTACTACCCACTACGTTTCCGTAACGTACTACACAAAAACTGGTTTCTTTAGATCCTGCGTAAGCATTACCAGCTACAAATAAGCGTTCCATTACGAGTTTTGTTGCTCCGTAAAGATTTACGGGACTTACTGCTTTATCTGTGGATAATGTTATTACTTTTTTCACACCTCTGTCTATGGCAGCGTTGATAACGTTTTCTGCTCCTAGAATGTTCGTCTTTACAGCTTCAAATGGGTTATATTCTGCCGTGGGTACTTGTTTAAGAGCTGCCGCGTGAATAACGATATCTACGCCGTCAAAAGCGCGGTAAAGGCGTTCTTTATCTCTTACATCTCCTATAAAAAAACGAATGGGATATTTTTTTTCTGGAAAAACTTTAGCCATTTCAAATTGTTTGTATTCATCACGGCTAAAAATAATAATCTTTTTTGGTTTGAATTTTTTAAAGGTTAGTTCCGTAAACTTATACCCGAAAGAACCAGTACCGCCTGTGATAAGAATCACTTTGTCGTCTAGCACAGTTTGCCCCCCTCAAAAAAAGCTATGTTGCGGTCTTTACTTGAAATGCCAAAAATTTGACTCTTATCGGTGAAGACTTTGACGGAAAAGTCTTTATAGCCTGCCTCGCGGAAGCGGTCTATAACGCGTTTGATTTCGTCTGAAGGGGCAAAATAAAGTCTATCAGAGGTTATTTTGCCTGGCTCGTTTTTGAGGAATACGTAAGTTACTTGCTCGCCGTCAATGTTTAACTCTAGCACCTGGTCCTTTTCAACGAAGTAAAACTCCATAACACTCTCCCACAGTTTTTGTGCATTTTTATTTGCAATTTGGGTACCAGGTTTTGGGGACAGGCAAATTGGCTGATGGCTAATGGCTGGTGGCTGATGGTGCAGGAGACTGCTTCGTCGCCTTCGGCTCCTCGCAGTGACAGAAGGGGGAGTGCTCCTTGCAGTGACGGGCTGGTTGATGGCTGCTGGCTGATGGCCGATGGCTGATGGCTGATGGTACTAAAGACTGCTCGCTGCGCTCGCAGTGACACCAGAAGTGAGTCATTGCGAGCCCGATTTTCTAATTCGTCATTGCGAGCGAGCGTTAGCGAGCGAAGCAATCTCAGGGACAGGCAAAGCTATTTACGAAGAAACTTCTTCCCACTCAAAGCCGACGATGTTTCGCTCTTTCTTGCTGAACTCAACGCCTATGAGATAAACTTTCTGGCACCTGCCAAGGTATTTTTCGTGATACTTTTTGGCTTTTAACTGCGAAAGGGCTTTGCTTTCTCCCTCAAGCTCAACTACTTTGAATTCAAAAAGATAACATATTCCGTCAAACAATACGGCCATGTCTAAACGGCCGTGGCTGGTGGCATCTTCTACTCTCACCTCAACCCCTAGCGCCGCAAAGTAGGCGTAAAACACGCTGGCGTAAAAGCCTTCGTAATGGTGAAGTTCGGTCTTCCTGTACCAATCATGGGGTATGGAGGCGAAAAAGGCCCGGAAAGCTTCCTTTAGGCCTTCGATGTCGTTTTTCTCAAGCGCCTCGTAAACACGGTCTAGATTCTTTTCTTTTTCTATAAGGTCAAGAAAGGTATTCAAGAGATAATTGTTAAAGCTTACTTTGACCTCAAGGTTTGGCCAGCCAAGGCGGTACTTCAAAATAGCCCTTCGTTTTTTAACTTCCTTTATGGTGAGATAGCCTGTCTGAAAAAGAAGGCTTTCAGGATAAATTCTATCCACATCAAAGCTTTCAATAATCTCGTCACCAAGCTCAAGGTTTTCAAAAGCTGGCACACTAAGACGCTTTTCAATAATCAGCTTTATGAGAAAACTTGGCGTGCCCGTCTCAAACCAGTAAGGCCTAAAGATTTTGTCCCGCAGAAAGAGCAAGATGTCAAAAGGATTGTAAACAGGCTCGCCAAGCCAGGAGTAGCCGTTATACCAGCGGCGGACTTCGTCCAGGTCAACGCCGTCAAGGCGGTCGGCAAAAACGATCTCAAATTCCTTTTGCGTATAACCGCAAATGGCGGCAAAAGACGGCGAAATGGTTATGTCTTCAAGGTTGTTCAGGCCAGAGAAGAGAGAGACCTTGCTGAACTTGGTAACACCGGTGATGAAGACGAACTTGAGAAACGGGTCAGCGTCTTTTAAGACGGAGTAAAAGTTTTTAAGTTCTTCACGTATTTCGGTAGCAATTTCTATTTTGTTTATGTTGTCAAGGATGGGTTTGTCGTATTCGTCAATGAGAACTACTACTTTTTGGCCGTATTTTTGGTAAATTTTTTCTATAATGTCTGCAAATCTGTCTTTAATGGAAGAAAAGTCCGATTGAATTTGGTATTTTTCTTCATGTTTTTTAAGAATGACATTTTCAGTTTCCTGGAGTTCCTGAACACTCCTGTGCACTCCACTGCCAAACGAAATGTAAATAACCGGGTATTTTATTGCCCAGTCCCAGTTATTTTCCAGATAAAGGCCTTGGAAGAGCTCTTTTTTGGCCAGGAAGGCTTGGCGAAGAGTGTCGAGGAAAAGACTTTTTCCAAAACGCCGCGGGCGGGACAGGAAGTAATATTTTCCTTCGTCAACCAGTTTTTTTACGAACTGGGTTTTGTCAACGTAGTAATAATTTTCCGTGCGAATATTTTCAAAACTCTGGATGCCTACAGGGAGCCTTTTCATACGAACATTATAACAGATTTCATAAATTATTACTGAGCTTTTTCAGGGCAAAGGTTTTCTGAGACTGCTTCGCCTGTCCCGAGCGCCAGCGAAGGGATCTCCCTTCGGCTCCTCGCAGTGACAGGCTGGTTGATGGCTGATGGCTGATGGGTGGTGGCTGATGGTAAATAATTATTACTTCTTACTTACTTATGCACGCGAGGATACCCGTAGAGCCGACGATGTGGCCCAACCGGGTCATTACGGACCCGGATCATTACGAGGAGGCGCGTAGCGCCGACGAAGTAATCTCTGAGACTGCTTCGCTGCGCTCACCGTGACAGTAGGGACCGGCTCCTTGCAGTGACCGGTGAGGGGTGTCATTGCAGTGACGGGTGGGGGTGTCATTGCGAGCCGAGCCCTTTATTTTGTCATTGTAGTGACGTTTCATTTTTATCCCCACTTTTTACCACCTATTACCTCCAGATAACCACAAAATAGTGTGTTATTCGATAAAAATAAGCCATATATTTTGTGTTTAAAGTTTCTCTTGACATTTCCGATAAATTTTTACTAGCTTGAGTGGTATAAAGTGGTAAAAAGTGGTCGGAGGTGGTTTTGAGTTTTCGGGGGCGTTCCACCCATAACCTTGACCCGAAGGGGCGCTTGAGTATTCCGGCGCGCTTTCGGGAGGTGCTTAAACAAAAATATGGGAACGCTGCCCTTATTGTTACCAATACTCCGGAGTGTTTGCAGGTGTATCCCTGGCCTGAGTGGCAAAAACTTGAAGAGCAGCTTTTGATTTCGCCTTTTGATCCGCCAGAGCTTAGGCTTTACAAGAGGTATTTTCTTGGTTCAGCGGAAGAGTGCCAGCCAGACCGCCAGGGGCGAATCTTGATTCCTCAGCACTTGAGGCAGGAGGTCGGTATAGACAAAGAAGTCGTCCTCCTTGGCATGATTAACTACTTTGAAATCTGGAGTCCAGGGCGTCTTGAAAATGAGTTTAACCGGGTGCGCGAAAATTACCCAGAAATCAGCGCCTCAGTCGCCGGCTACTTTGTGCCCAAAAACCCGGCATGAGAGCGTTTTGCTTGACGAGGCGCTTGAGTGGTTAAAAGTAGCCCCAGGTGGCACTTACGTAGATGGCACGGTGGGGCTGGGGGGGCACAGTCTGGCAATCTTGGAGCGTAGTGCGCCTGATGGCTTTCTTATTGGGCTTGACTGGCATGAAGACTCCCTGACCCTTGCCGAAGAAAGGCTCAAAGCTTTTAAGGGCCGCTATGTGCTTGTGCGTGAAAATTTTGCCAATCTTAGGAAGGTACTTGAAGACCTTTCGCGCCTCCCTGTTGATGGCATTCTTTTAGACCTGGGTATTTCGTCTTATT
Organism: Thermodesulfatator indicus DSM 15286; assembly: GCF_000217795.1. Taxonomy (NCBI): domain Bacteria; kingdom Pseudomonadati; phylum Thermodesulfobacteriota; class Thermodesulfobacteria; order Thermodesulfobacteriales; family Thermodesulfatatoraceae; genus Thermodesulfatator; species Thermodesulfatator indicus. The sequence continues at coordinate 465,505 of NC_015681.1, read as the reverse complement.
TGCTTGAAGGAAGCGGCGGTGGTTTTAGTTTCAAGCTCGACGAACCCCTTGATATGCGTATGGATAAAAGAATTATTCAAACCGCTAAAGATTTAGTAAATCAGCTCAGTGTTATTCAGTTAGAAGAACTTCTTAAATCTTTTGGTGAGGAGCGTTTTGCCAGCCGTATTGCCCGGGCTATTTGTGAAGAAAGGAAAAAAGATTCTATAAAGACCACCAAGCAACTGGCAGATATTGTCTGGCGGGCTTATCCGCCAAAGGCCAGACGTGGAAAGACGCATCCGGCCACCAAGACTTTTCAGGCTCTGCGCATTGCCGTGAATAAAGAGCTTGATAATCTGGCCAAGTTTTTGCGAGAAGCTCCGGACCTTCTTAAATCAGGCGGAAGGTTAGTGATTATTTCTTTCCACTCTCTTGAGGACCGTTTGGTCAAACAGGCCTTTAAAGCTGACGAGAGGTTAAAAGTGCTCACCAAGAAGCCGATTGCCCCGTCGCCAGAAGAAATTAGACGAAACCCCAGGGCTCGGAGTGCCAAACTTCGGGCCGCTGAAAGGATTTAGGAGGGAAAAATGGGAGCAAGAACAGCCTATGTGCTTAACCATAAAACCAGAAAAAGCCAGGCCACAACCCTCTCTCTATGGGGAGTCTGGGCTAAAAAATTTGTTTTAGGGATGCTTGCTGTTTTGTTTTTGGTGGGAGGGGCCTTACTAGGGCAAAAGTACTTTCAATACAGGAGTTTGAAAAAAGAAGTAGCCCTTCTTTCGCATCAAGTAACTATGCTTGACCGCGAATACCAAACCCTTACTTCAAAAGAAGTAGTTTTGAAAAAGGCCAAAGAGTTTGGCCTCCATCCTCCTAAAAAAGAACAGGTGGTTAGGTTGAGGTAAAATGAAAAAAGTCTGGCTTTTGGGCCTGATAGGAATAGCTTTACTTATTTTGGCAGGAGAAAAGGCCTATCTTTTTTCGTCCCCTGAGCCAATTCTTCCTGAAAAAAGTGGTGTAAGATCCCTTGGACCGGTTTATGACCTTGAGAGACGTACTCTTGCCGAGTCAATAACCCGTACCGGATTACTTCTGGTGCCAGGGGCCTTTTCGCCCTCGCCTAAAAATATAGAAACTTTAGCCAAGGCCCTTGGTAAAAAAGAAGAGGAACTCTCTCTGTTTCTGGCTACCCACAAAGAGCCGGTTTTGTTTCAAAGGGTGAAGTTCGTGCCTGAAATAGAAGGGGTTTTCCCTAAAAATTATTTTGAAAGAAGTTATCCATATAAAGATATATGCAGTGCTTTTCTTGGCGATGATGGGCTTTCAGGAGTTGAGGCTTATTATTACAAGCTTTTGAGACGTAAAGGGTCTTACCTCGTAACCTCCATAGAAATAGAAAAGCAAAAAGCCCTTTTTGAAGACCTGAACCGTAGCCTAAAAAGACTTAGGGCTAAAAGGGGCGGAGCCATTATCCTTGATTTAGAAACAGGAAGGATAAAGGCTCTGGTAAGTAAAGGAGACAAAGAAATCTTGTTTAAACCTCGCATCCCTTTGGAGGTTTTAGGCAAGGTATTTGAAGGTAATTTTGAAAAAAGCTCTTATGAAGATATGGCCTCGTTCTTGAGGGATTTGGGTTTTGGTGAGGCCACTGGTATTGACCTGCCTAACGAAGAGCCGGGGCTTTTGCCTCCTGCTATCTCTTCTTTAGAAGACGTTAGGGCTTCTGGAGTTCAGCTGGTAAGGGCTTTGGCGGCGCTTTCCACAGGAAAACTTTTTTCACCTAAACTTGCCAAAGAAATCAGGATTGGCAAGGAAGAAGAAACTATTTCGGTAGAAACCAAAAACCTTGATAAGATTACGCCTCTTGAAAGAGGCGGTGTGTGGTGGTGGGGCGGAAGTTACAAAGTGGGCTCTTTTGTGATAGCCGGGCTCTGGCCGCGGAAAAATCCTAAAGAGGCCTTCTTGGTTTATCTGGAAGGTGTTAAGGCTTACGGGCTTCCGTGTTACTACACCCGTTTTATTCCTCAGGCGGTGAAAGATAGCCGGTTTTATAAGGTTGCTAATGAAAAGAAACCTCCCCGAAAAATTCCCGAAAACAGGATGCCAGACCTCAGAGGCCTGACTTTAAAAGAGGCCCTGGAGACGCTTTCAGCTCTTGGGCTTGAGGCTGAGTTTCAGGGTTTTGGAGTTACAGTTAGCCAGTGGCCTGCTCCTGGCACTCCTCTTAAAAAAATTACCAAATGCAGGCTGGTTCTTAGATGAAGCGTCTTGAAGAGCTTATAAAAAATTTAAGGCCCGAGTTTTTGCATCGGCCAGAGACGCCGATAGCTGGCTTAACTGATGATTCTCGCGAAGTAAAGCCGGGGTATGCCTTTGTAGCCTGCCGGGGCACCTCGGCTGATGGGCATAAATTTATCCCGCAAGCCCTTGAGGCCGGGGCCGTGGCCATCTTGGCGGAAAGAAAGCTCGATTTGCCAGACAACATTGCCCAGGTGGTTTTACCTGACACACGTAAGGCCCTTCCTGAGCTGGCCAGCGCTTTTTACGATTACCCGGAAAAAGACCTTATTTTTATAGGGGTTACTGGAACCAACGGCAAGACCTCGGTTACTTATTTTCTTTACCAGATTTTGGTCAAGCTCACCGGCGGGGTAGGGCTCATTGGTACGATTTTTTATGATACCGGGCTAGGGCTTTCAAGGGCCTCGCTTACCACGCCAGGCCCGGTAAAACTAAGAGCCCTTTTGGCGGCTATGCGCCAGGCTGATTATCGGCACGTGGTCATGGAGGTTTCTTCCCACGCCCTTGATCAGGATAGAGTGGCCGGTCTTGCCTATCACGTGGCGGGTTTTACCAACCTTAGCCGCGACCATCTTGATTACCACGGCACCATGGAGGCCTATTACCAGGCCAAGAAAAAACTTTTTACCGAATACTTGAGAGCTTCGGGCCAGGCCGTGATAAACGTGGCCAACCCATGGGGAAGGAGGCTCGCTGAGGAAATCTCTGCGCCCGTTATTAAGATAGGGGAGGATCTTAGGGGGATGGTGACAGAGCGTTCTCAAGCGGGCTACTCCTTTCTTTTGGAATACGGCCACCAAAAGTATCCCTTGGCGACGACCCTCTACGGAGATTTTCAACTGGAAAATCTCCTCATAGCTATAGGATGCGGCCTGGCCCTCGGCTTTTCTTTTGAAGACCTCCTTTCCTGTTCTCGTGAGCTTAAGCCTCCTCCAGGGCGGCTTGAGCCCGTCGGCCAGAAGAACGGGGCCCTGATATTTGTTGACTACGCCCATACCCCAGAGGCCCTGGCCGTGGCCTTAAAGAGCCTTAAACCCATGGCCAGGAGGCTTATAGTTCTTTTCGGCTGTGGAGGCGATAGAGATAAAGGAAAACGGCCACTTATGGGACAGGTGGCTGAAGACCTGGCAGATATCGTCATTCTTACTTCTGATAATCCTCGTTCCGAGAAGCCAGAAGACATAATAAACGACATCATGGCAGGGATGAAAAAGACTCCCTTTTTAGTGGAACCTGATCGTTACCAGGCTATGGTCAAAGCCGTTTCTGCCTTGGAAAAAGGCGATGTGCTTTTAGTGGCCGGCAAAGGCCACGAAGACTATCAGGAAATTTCTGGCAAACGTATTCCTTTTTCCGACCGCGAGGTCCTGCGGGAACTGCTCACTGAGGAGGAAGCATGATTTCTACTGAAGACGTGGTTAGGGCTACTGGTGGAATACTCCTTAATGGGGATATGGGTGTGTCTTTTACCGGGGTTAGCCATGATACCAGGACTATAAAGCCGGGAGAGCTTTTCGTGGCCATAAAAGGTCCACGTTTTGACGGACACGACTTTGTGCTTGAAGCTATTGAAAATGGTGCTAGGGGTCTGCTGGTTTCTCATTGGCCCGAGGAGATAAATATTTTTAAACTGCATAAGGCTATCTCGGTAATAAAAGTTTCTGATACTGTAAAAGCTCTGGAAGATCTTGCGGCTTACTGGCGTAAAAAGCTCAAAGCCAAGGTAATAGCCATAAGTGGCACCTGCGGTAAAACCACCACCAAAGAAATTCTGGCTACTTTGCTTGAAGACTATCAAACTTTTAAGACTCCCTGGAACTGGAATAACCTTATCGGGCTCCCTTTGACCATTTTGAATACCCTACCCGAGGCTGAATTTTTGGTACTTGAGCTTGGCACCAATCTTCCTGGAGAAATTGCGAGGTTAACGGAGATAGCCTCACCTGAGGTAGCCATTTTTCTGGGCTCTGCACCTTCTCATCTGGAAGGTCTGGGCACGCCGGAAAATGTCTTCAAAGAAGAGATAGACGTTTTTGTTAAAGCGCCACAAGCAGTGTGGGTCTATCCTTATGACCAGAAAGAAGTAAAGGAACATGTTTACTCGCTTAAACATAAAGGCCGTGAGATTTCTTTTGGTTTTGAAGAAGGATCTGACCTAAGGGGAAGGATTCTCTCGGTTAGTTTAAAAGGCACTCGAGTAAAAATTTCTTTTGAGGGAGAGGATTACGATGTAGAAATTCCTCTTCTTGGAAGACCTTTTGTCTTTGATACCCTGGCGGCCTTGGCCGGGGCTTTAGCCGCAGGCCTGAGCTTGCCAGAACTTTTGCCCAAACTTGAAAAATTAAAACCTGCTCCTCACCGCATGGAAGTTAAGCAAGCGGGAGGTATTATCATCTTAGACGATACCTACAACGCCAACCCCGCTTCTTTTAAGGCCGCGGCCGAGGTCTTAAAAGCTATTCGGCAGGAATTTTCTCGGGTAGTGGCCGTGGTAGGAGACATGAAAGAGCTTGGCGAGAAAGCTCCTTTTTATCATGAAGAGGTGGGGCGGGTGCTGGCCCAGGTTTGTGACCAAATACTGGCCGTAGGCGAATATGCCAGAGACATTGCCCGCGGAGGTGGCGAAAAGGTTAACATCTTTTCTGATAAAGAGGCCCTTTTTTCAGCTTTAAGGTCAGTCGTTAATCAGGGGAGCCTTGTTTTTGTGAAAGGCTCGCGCGCCATGGCTATGGAAAAAATTGTCGATTGGCTCTTGGAGGAAAAAACTTAGATGCTTTACCACTTACTTTATTCATTACATGAATGGCACTTTATTTTTAATGTTTTTCGCTACATTACTTTTAGGACTATTTGTGCCATCTTTACTTCCGCCCTTATTGTGTTCATATTGATGCCGCGTTTTATAGCCTACATGCGAGCCCGGCAATTTGGTCAGGTTATAAGGGAAATTGGCCCTGACCACCAGCACAAGGCGGGCACTCCCACTATGGGAGGTGTGGTTATTATCCTGGCCGTGATAATAGCTACCTTACTCTGGGGAAAACTTACTAACATTTATATTTGGATAACCCTTGGGCTTTTTCTGATTTTTGGTTTAATCGGCTTTTTTGACGATTGGCGTAAGGTTTCTCGACAAAAAAGTCTAGGGCTTACCGCTAAAGAAAAGCTCTTACTTCAATCTCTGACAGCTGGAGTTTTTTTGTTCCTAGCCCTAAAGTACGGCTCATTTGATACTAAGTTAGCGGTGCCATTTTTCAAAGAATTCAGACCAGATCTTGGTTTTCTTTATTTTCCCTTTGTAATGATAGTGGTAGTAGGCGCGTCTAACGCCTTCAATTTGACTGACGGCCTCGATGGTTTGGCTACTGGGCCTTTTATTGTAACCACAGGCGTTTATCTCCTTTTTGTGTATCTGGCCGGACACTTCAAGTTGGCTTCATATTTGCATGTTCCCTATGTGCCAGGGGCTGGTGAGCTTTGTATATTTTGCGGAGCACTTTTAGGAGCAGCGCTTGCGTTTCTCTGGTATAATTCTTATCCAGCAGAAATTTTTATGGGGGACGTTGGTTCACTTTCTTTAGGGGCTTCTCTTGGGGCTTTGGCAATAATTTCCAAGCAGGAACTTTTACTGGTGATTGCTGGCGGTGTTTTTGTGGCTGAGGCCTTGTCTGTAATGCTTCAGGTGGTCTACTTTCGGCTAACTGGAGGGAAACGCATTTTTCGTATGGCTCCACTTCACCATCATTTTGAAAAGCTGGGCTGGCCTGAGCCAAAAGTAATTGTGCGCTTCTGGATTGCGGCTATATTTTTGGGGCTTTTAGCCGTAAGTACTTTGAAGTTGAGGTAAGGGGATATGTTAGAAGGCAAATTAGCCGGTAAAAAAGTGGTAGTCCTTGGGTTTGGGCGTTCAGGGCAAGCGGCCACGCGCTTGCTTTTGCTTGCAGGGGCCAGGGTGGTCGTCTCTGATAGTCGCCCAAAAGAAAAATTACCTCAATCTCTGGTGCATAATTTTGAGGAACAGGGTGTTCTTTTCGATACCGGAGCCCATCGTCCAGAGGTTTTTGAAGGGACGGATTTGGTGGTTATAAGCCCTGGTGTGCCTCCTGATGCAGCCGCTCCGGCTCGTGAAAGAAATATCCCCGTGATAGGCGAGCTTGAGTTAGGTTATCGCTTCCTTTTGCCCGGAAAAAAAATCCTAGCTATTACCGGCACCAACGGAAAAACCACTACTACGGCTATGGCTACAGATATTTTGCGACTTTCAGGCAAGCAGGTCTTTGTAGGGGGAAATTACGGCACGCCCCTTTCTGAGTTTATTATAAATGGCCAGAAGGCTGATTATTTGGTGCTTGAGACTTCAAGTTTCCAGCTTGAAAGTATTGATACTTTCAGGCCTCAAGTGGCGGTGATTTTAAACATTACGCCTGATCACCTGGAACGCTATGCAGGCTTTAAAGAATACGCCCTGGCCAAGGCTCGTATTTACGAAAATCAAACCCCCGAAGATTTTGTTATTTTGCCAGAAGAGCTTTTAGAAATTCTTCCAACTCCAAAATCAAAAATGTTTTTCCTTGGCAAAAAAGGGACTAATGGGGCTGAGCTTAAAGGAAGCTCTTTTGTTTTACACCTGCCAAGCGGGCCTGAAGAGTATTCTCTCGCTGGCTTTAAGCTTTTGGGAGAGCATAATCGTCTGAACTTTACGGTGGCGGCGTTGGCTGCTCGTCTGCTAGGAGCTACCCCTCAAGGAATCAAAGAGGCTATCAAAAGCTTTATCGGTTTTCCCCATCGCCTAGAGTTCGTGGGAACTTTTGGTGGGGTTTACTTTGTTAATGATTCTAAAGCCACCAATGTTGACGCCACTTTAAAGGCCCTAAGGGGTCTTAGTGCGCCTATTATTCTCATCATGGGTGGTAAGCATAAAGGCTCTTCTTATCGGCCTTTGATGGGTGAAATAAAAAGAAAAGTGAAGCTTTTAATCCTTATGGGAGAGTCTCGCTACGTTATGGCCGAGGATCTGCGTGAATGTACGGATATGAAAATTGTAGAAAACCTTGAAGAAGCAGTAGCAGTGGCTATTTCAGAGGCTACTCTTGGAGATACTGTTTTGCTTTCTCCAGCCGCGGCTAGCTTTGATCAGTTTGAAAATTATCAGGAACGCGGCGATGTTTTTAAAGAGTTGGTAAAAGGTTACGCTCCCCAGTTTTTGGGTGAAGATAACCGTTCTCAGTTGGTGACTTACCATTGATGAAAGTGGTGATAACTGGAGGCGGCACCGGGGGGCATCTTTTTCCGGCCTTGGCGGTGGCCGAAGAAATTACGGCGCTTGGAGGCAAAGTGCTACTGGTTGGTAGTGGGCGAAAAATTGAAAAACTGGTGGCGGAAAGAACTCCTTATCAGGTGAAGTATTTGCCGGTAGAAGGGGTTTTAGGTAGGGCCTTTAGCGCCAAAGTGCGCGCCCTTGGCAAGATGTTTGTGGCCACGGGCAAGGCTTTAAAAATTTTAAAAGAGTTTTCTCCCCAGGTGGTGCTAGGTGTGGGAGGATATGCTTCCGTGCCTGTAATGCTAGCGGCCCGCCTCGCAAGCATCAAAAGGGCCATTCACGAACAAAACGCCGTACCCGGACGGGCCAATCTTTTTCTGGCTAAATTAGCCCATCGTATTCTTGTCACCTTTCCGGAAAGTAAGGCCCATTTTCCTGAAGAGCGCACGGTCGTCACTGGCATGCCGGTAAGAAAGGAAATAACTTGCGGCCTTCGGGAACATGACGGGATAGGGCTCCTGGTAACCGGGGGTTCACAAGGAGCACACCGCTTAAACGAACTTATAGTCAAGGTATTCCCGCTTCTCTTTGAAAGAGTGCCCACAGTTCGTCTTTTCCATCAAACAGGAGAGCGGGATTTTTCCTGGGTAAAAGAGGCTTTCCGGGAGTTTTCAGACAAAGTGGTGGTTAAGCCCTTTTTCCACGATATGGGCTGGGCTTACGCCCAGGCGGATCTGGTGCTGGCTAGAGCCGGGGCTTCTACCGTGGCTGAGGTGGCTACCTTGCAAAAGCCGGCGATTTTTATCCCTTACCCTTACGCCATAGGTGACCACCAGTTTCATAACGCTAAGGTGCTGGCTAGGCGAGGCGGGGCTCTTGTCATGCGTGAGGAGGAACTTTCAGAGGAAAAGCTACTGGATACTTTAAGCGCTCTTCTTGCTGATGAAGGACGGCGTCAGAAGATGGCGCAAAGCCTTTCTGGCGTGCTTCCGCAAAATGCGGCTGAAATAATTGTCAAAGAATTGGAGGAATTAATCGCTTATGCGTGAATATAAACGGGTTCATTTTATAGGAATTGGCGGAATAGGCATGAGTGGGCTAGCTCGCCTGCTCCTGCGTCTTGGTTTTGATGTTTCGGGGTCTGACTTAAATGCCTCTGAAACTACGAGGATGCTTGCTGAAGAGGGGGCCATTGTTTACTACGGCCATCATCCCAAGCAGGTGGAAGGGGCCGAGCTTGTAGTTTATTCGTCAGCGGTGTCTGAGGATAACCCCGAGATCAAACGGGCGCGCGAGCTGGGTTTGAAGGTGGTGCCAAGGGCGCAAATGCTTGTGGAAATCATGGCCCTTCATCGGCACAATCTGGTGGTTACCGGCGCCCATGGAAAAACCACCACTACTTCCATGCTGGCTTCGGTGTTAACCAAAGGCGGTCTAAGCCCCACGGTGGTGGTGGGAGGCAAAGTAAACGGCTTTGACGGCAACGCCTGGCTGGGAGAAGAAAGGGAATATCTTTTGGCGGAAGCCGATGAAAGTGACGGCTCTTTTCTTAGAATGACTCCTGAGCACGCCATTATCACCAACATTGATAAAGAACACCTAGACTTTTACCGGGATTTTGGCGAAATCCTTGAGGCCTTTGTCAGATTTGTAGATCAAGTCAAAGGCAAAGTGATAGTCTGCCTTGACGATCCGGGCGTTAAAAAGCTTTTAAAAAGAAAGCCTTCTGCCAAATACCTCACGTACGGTTTCGAGGAGCAGGCCTTTTACAGGGCGCGGGTTATAAAAGAAGGGGCTCGTTCGGTTTTTGCCGTGTTTGAAAACGACAAGATCCTGGGCGAGGTGGTGGTGCCCTTTCCTGGCAAACACAACATTTTAAATGCTCTGGCCACCGTGGCTTTGGCCCGAACTCTTGAGATCTCTTTTAAAGATATAAGAAAGGGCCTTTCGGATTTCAAAGGGGTTAGAAGGCGTTTTGACTTAAAAGGCAAAGCTGGCGATATCCTCGTGTTTGACGATTACGCCCATCACCCCAGAGAGATTGAGACCACCATAGCGGCTTTTAAGAAGTCTTTTCCCAAAAGGCGCTTGGTAATTCTTTTTCAGCCGCACCGCTATACGCGCACCAAGGCCCTTTTTGATGATTTTATTAAGTGTTTTGACGAGGCAGATGTGCTTTTGGTAACGGAGATTTATCCGGCTTCAGAAAAGCCCATTGCCGGGATTACGGGAGAAAAATTAGCCGAAGCCCTTGCCCGAAGACGGAAAGGACCTACCTACTTTGTTTCAGGAGAGGGATTGGCGCTGGCGAGAGCCCTGGATGTCTTAAAGCCCGGAGATGTTTTTGTGACCATGGGTGCGGGAAACGTTTATCGCCTGGGTGAGAAGCTTTTAGAAGAACTAGGATTGCGAGAGCGCGAGGTGGCATGAAGATTACTAATCTGTTTGCTAAAGAAGGTCTTTTAGTAAAAGAAAAAGTGCCCCTTTTTCGCCTCACCACTTTTAGAGTGGGCGGGCCGGCAGACTATCTGTTTTATCCGCGCAATTTTTTGGAACTTTCCCGCGGTTTTGAAATATTTGAAGCGGAAAATATACCTACTTATTTTTTAGGCGGAGGAAGCAATCTTTTGGTGAGAGACGGTGGTTTTAGGGGAGCTTTTATCTCTCTTGAAAAACTTGATTTCGTAGAATTTGAAGACGAATTAGTTCGGACTGGGGCTGGAGTGCCGCTGGCTAGGTTCCTTACACTTTGTGCCGAACGCGGTTTGTCAGGCCTTGAATTTATGGCAGGAGTTCCGGCTACCGTTGGTGGAGCCGTCAAAATGAATGCCGGGGCCTTTGGCCAGGAGATAGGCTCCCTGGTGGAAGAAGTTACGATTTATCAAGAAGGGCGTTTTTTTTCTCTTTCGCGGGGGCAGCTCACTTTTTCGTATCGTTTTTCAAGTATTCCTGATGAGGCGGTGATTGTAGCCGTTAATTTGCGTCTTAAAAAAGACTCTCAAGAGGCCATAAACAAGCGCATAGCTGATTATCTCTTCAGACGGAAAAAGACTCAGCCCCTTAACGAGCCGTCTGCGGGCTGTATTTTTAAAAACCCCCCTGGTTTTTCCGCAGGGGCCTTGATCGACCAGGCAGGTCTCAAAGGTTTGCGGGCCGGTGGAGCAGAAATTTCCCGCAAACACGCCAATTTTATCGTCAATCGGGATGGGGCAAGAGCCCAGGATATTTTGCGTCTTATTAATTTTGCCAAAGAAAGGGTTTTTCAGCTTTTTGGGATGGAACTTGAGGAGGAGCTTCGTGTGGTGGGTGAAGGGTAAACGGTTTCTTATAGTTCTAATGGGGCTTACGGTTTTGGCTGCTCTGGTAGCAGGAGGGGTTTATATCAAAAAAAGCCCTTACTTTGCCCTTTCAGGCGTAGAAATAACCATAGAAGGTAAGCGTTTTCTCAATAAGCGAGAAGTTTTTGAAAAGGCGGACCTTCTCCTTGGGACCAATATTTTTGCCCTTAATCTTCAAGATATAAAAAAGCGCCTTGAACTTCACCCTTGGGTGGCGGAGGCCTTTGTTTCCCGAAAATTGCCTGACAAAATCTTTATAAAAGTAAGAGAAGAAAAACCACTGGCTATGCTTTCCATAAACGGAGAGATCTGGCTGGTGAATGAAAAAGGCCATATTTTTGCTAGAGCGCCCAAAAATTTATTAAAAGAGTTGCCAGCCCTTGAAGGGGTTTCTGAAAAAGAAATTAAAAATCGGCGCTTGGATGCTCAAAAAGTAGAAGTTTTAAAACTTCTGGCCAAGCTCAAGAAAAGTGAAACTTTGGTGCCGCCTTACGCCAATATTTCCCAGATAAAGTTTTTGCCCGATGGCTTTTTGCTGCTTACCCGGGACGCCCTGTTGATAAAGTTTGCCGGAAATAAGCTGGATGATTACGAAAAGGCTTACAAAAAGCTTGACCGCATTTTTGTTTATCTCTATGACACTAAGCAGTACCAGAGAGTAAAGACAGTAAGGCTTGATTATCCCGAAAATTCAGCGGCTTTGATATTCAAGAAAGGCCGAAGGAGTTAAGACTAAATGATTGTAGGGCTTGATGTTGGGACCACTAAAGTATGTTGTCTCGCGGCGGAGGAGATAGATGGTGAACTAAGGGCTATTGGCCTTGGCATGGCCAATGCCTCAGGCCTTCGCCGTGGAGTGGTGGTAAACATTGAAAGCACAGTGAGTGCCATAATTGAGGCGGTGCAGCAGGCAGAAGAGGCCTGTGGCGAAGAAATTACCAACGTCATCGTAGGGATTGCCGGAAGCCACATACGTAGCCAGCAAAGCCATGGGGTTATTGCTTTAAAGTCAGGAGAGGTTACTGAAGAAGACGTTCAGCGGGTGCTTGAGGCGGCTCAGGCCATCAACCTGCCCAACGACCGGCTTATCTTACACGCTATCCCGCAGGAATACATTGTTGACGAACAAAGCGGCATTGAAAAACCAGTTGGCATGAGCGGGGTGCGCCTTGAGGCTAGGGTGCACATTGTTACGGCCGGGGCTTCGGCGGTGCATAACCTGGTTAAGTGTGTGGAAAAAGCCGGTCTTACGGTGGATGCCGTAGTTTTACAGCCTCTTGCCTCGGCGCAGGCTGTGCTTACCGAAGAGGAAAAACAGCTCGGTGTGGCTTTGATAGACTTTGGTGGCGGAACCACTGATATAGCCATCTTTCTTGAAGGTAACCTGCGCTATACCAGTGCGGTGGGAGTAGGGGGGCAAATTCTTACCAGTGACCTCACTGTTGGGCTGAGAACCACTATGGCCGCGGCGGAAAAATTAAAGGTTCATTACGGTAGTTGCCTGGCACCGCTGGTGCCCAGGGAAGAGTACATAGAAGTGCCGGGGCTCGGAAACCGTCCGGCCAGGAGGCTTTCGCGGCAGGTGCTGGCGGAAATCCTTGAACCTAGGGTAGAAGAGTTGCTGGAAATTATAAACACCGAGCTTGAAAATTCCGGGCTCAAACCCCGGCTTGGTTCAGGGGCCGTAATTACCGGGGGGTCTTCTTTGCTTTCAGGGCTTCTCGAACTGGCCGACCAGATCTTTGAGTTACCTACAAGAATCGGTTATCCGAAAAAGCTTCCCGGTTTAACCGAAGAGGTCAACCATCCGCGTCTGGCCACCGCCGTGGGCCTGGTGCTTTTTGGCCGCGAAATGAATCTTGAGAAACAAAAAACGCAACCTAAAAACCCGCTTAAAAAAATATTTGAAATCCTGGGGAGGGGGCTATGAGCTTTGAAATTTTAGAAAGCGAATATCAGGCCAAGATTAAAGTAATTGGTGTGGGTGGTGCCGGCGGAAACGCCGTTAACAATATGATAAGCAAAGGGCTTAGGGGAGTAGAATTTATCGTGGCTAACACCGATTACCGCGTGCTTGATCTCTCCCCGGCACCGGTAAAAATCCAGCTTGGCAAAGAGCTTACCAAAGGCTTAGGAGCCGGTGGTAATCCGGAAGTTGGTAAAGAGGCGGCTATTGAGGCTGAAAACGAGATAAGAGAGGCCCTCTCCGGAGCGGATATGGTTTTTATAACCGCAGGGCTTGGGGGTGGCACAGGCACCGGGGCGGCTCCTATTGTGGCCCGCATCAGCAAAGAATTAGGGGCCTTAACTATCGCCGTAGTGACCAAGCCTTTTTCCTTTGAAGGAAAGCCAAGGGCCAAGATCGCCCAAAAAGGTTTTGAAGAACTAAAACGCGAGGTTGATACCATCATTACCATTCCTAATGATCGCCTGCGAGCGCTAGCCTCTCCCAAGGCCAAGTTATTGGACATGTTTCGCCAGGCCGACGACGTGCTTTATTACGCGGTAAGAGGTATCTCTGATTTGATACTGTTTCCGGGCTACGTAAACCTTGATTTTGCTGACGTGCGGGCAGTGATGAGTGAAATGGGTATGGCTCTTATGGGCACTGGAGTGGCCAGTGGAGAAAACCGGGCCGAAGAGGCGGCGCAAAAGGCCATTTCAAGCCCGCTTCTTGATGATGTGTCTATCTCAGGAGCCAAAGGTGTTCTTTTAAACATTACGGCTTCTGCTGAAAGCCTGACCATGGAGGAAACTGAGTTTATCTCTGAGCTCGTCTCCAAAGAGGCCCACGAAGAGGCCAAGATCTTCTGGGGTGTGGTTTTTGACGAGCAGGCTGGCGACGAGATGCGGGTAACAGTAGTGGCCACTGGTATCGGAGCCGAAGAAGAAGCGGCTGAGCCTTTAGCTGAAGTGGTTAACCTTGATGTAGATGGTATGAGAAGAGAAGTTACGCCTGAAAAACCTGAACCCAAGCTTGCCAAGCTTTCTGAAAGAAGACGCAAAAAGCGTATTTTGGAAAAGCTCCCTTCAGAGGAAGAGCTCGAAGTTCCGGCCTTTTTACGGCGCAAGGCGGACTAGTGTTTCTTGGCCTTGTCAGCAGGGAAGGGGATTATTTTTGCTCGGGCTTCTGGCTCTGATGGAAGGGTAGGAGTGCGGCCTTCTTTAACGTCAGTGAGAATATTTTTTAAAGTTTGCAAGGATTCCAGAAAGCCGCCTTCGCCGTAAACCATGTCAAGTAACATGTCATAAAGCTTTATACAGGCACCAAGAGGGGTCTTGGCCCTTTTCCTTTCCATGTCAATACGCCACTGAAATTTACGAAGTTTTTCTTGATTTTCAGGGGGAGCCTGAGAAATGGTTTCTTCTATAAGAGCCAGGCGTTCTTTTTCAAAGGCCTCAGGGTCTTCTTTGGCAAGTCTGGCCATTCTTTCAAACCAGTCGTCAAAGTGTTCTTGATTGACCATAGATGTCTCCTCACTAAAAAGGTTTCATCTTTTTCTTTTTAGGTAAGTCCTTCTTGATGGGGATTAAATTTTCACCGTAAAGAACACTTTTTAGCCATTTGAACCCGAATTGTAAGAGAGCCAGATCGTCTTCTTTGATTTTTTCGATGGTTTCCTTGTCAACCTCATATATTTCCAGGAAGCGGCTTTCAAAGACGAAACTCCTAAATCTTTCTGGGTTGGTGCTAACCATAAAGAAGAGTTCCAGGCTCTTTTGGGGAACGTCTATAGGACCAAGGGATTCTTTCTTCATGATGATTTCGGCCCATTCAAGGACAGGCTCTTCAAACTCGGGGATACCTTGAGATTGGCGGTATTCTTCAACGGTGATTTCTGGGCCGGAGTCAAGCCCCTGGCAAAAACCTTCTTTGACCAGGTAGTAAAAGTCCTCGTTGCGGCCTTCGTCCCGGTTGCGAAAGATACCCAGGCCTAGTGGATAATAGCGACAGGCAAGCGGCCGGTCTTCATAAACCTGGCAGCCCTTTTCCGAGACAAAGGGACAGGTTTTATGTTCGTCATTCCGCATTTTTAAGCGAGCTACCGGAAGTTTGGACTTCGGCAGAATGAAGGGCTCAGTGTAAGCCACGAGAAACTGGTCAGTGGTGAGTTTTAGCCGATTACGCAGACGAAGTATGTCATAAGGGGTAAGGGGTAGATAAAGTTCAGAGCAACAGAGTTTGAAACAGGGAACACCAGGACCACAGGTAAACTTAAATTTGGTGTGTGGCTCAAGTTTTATAGGAACGATGATCCTGTCAGTGCCTTTAAGTTCTGTTATAGCTTCACCCATAGGGCCTCCTGGATTATGTAGTCTTCTTGAGATCTTTGCAAAATTCAAAAAAACATAAATTTAGATTGCTTCGGCTGCTGGCGCAGCCTCGCAATGACTCTTTTCCGCTGTCACTGCGAGCCCAGATAGGCGAAGCAGCCTCTTGAATAAGTATTTTGTAAAGGTCTTCCACCCTATGTTAGCGCAGATAGTGGCCGTGAGCAAATTTTTGTTTTGGGGACAGGAAAAAGTTTTTTCTTCCTCTATCACAGAGGCCTATGCACTCTCAGGGATTCTTTTCCCTATTGGTACCTCTATAGGGGCTTACAAATATAGATGAGAAGTGAAAAGTGAGGGCCATCAACTATTTGCCATCTACCATTCTGTCACTGCAAGCGAAGCAGTCTCTTAAGTAAAGCATTTTGCAAAGGTGTCGATTTAGTTTATTAATCCGAGTGTTTTTTACACGACAAAGTATCGCCGCTGACATAATCGCTAAAGCAAAGTAACCTTCGCTGTCACTGCGAGGTCTTGTTAGAGGTCGAAGCAGTCTCAGGGATTGCTTCGCTTCGCTCGCAAGATACTGTGGTTTTTGTCAAGCACTTTGAGCTTCCATTTGCCATTTTTTGTAATTATAGAAAGCAAATATCAATAATTTTCTGGCACAGGCTATTATGGCCACTTTCTTCGGTTTTCCTCTCTTTATCAAACTTTCGTAATACTCTTTTAGTCCCCCTTCTTTACATCTTATGGCACTAAGCGCCCCCATAAAAAGCAAACTCCTTAACCTATTATCCCCTTTCTTGCTTATCCTGGTTACCAGCTTCCTCTTACCAGATTCCTTTACTTCCGGGTCCAATCCTGCTAGAGCTACTACCTCCCGCCGGTTTCTTATCCGCCTCTTCCGAAAAAAGATGTAACAATATGTCGCTATCATCTTCCCTATACCTTTAACTTTCTCTATTTCTTTAACCCCTTTGTTTATGTCGTCATCTTTATTTACTAATTCCTCCATCTCTTTCTTTATCTTCTGAAGCCTCTGCCTTGTTTCTTCTAAGTTTTTCTGTATGTGTTTTTTGCTTTCTTTACTATCTACTGGTACTCTATCTAAATAGTCTAGAAAATTAGATAACTTGTTTTCTATGTTTTGATATAATTGATACTCACTTAACAATAAAGATAATTTCTCTAAATTTTCGTTATATTCTATTTCTTTGATCTCTTCTTCGCTAACTATCTTGTGATATTCGTATAACAGTTTCGCATCAAGATTATCTGTTTTTGCTCTATGACCTAATACTTCTCTTAAACGGGGGACTTTTCTGGGGTTAAGGGATACTACTTTTATCATATTCGTAGCACAGAACTCCTCCAGAAATGCCGAATATGGCCCTGTGGGCTCGTATATCACCACCCTTTTCTTCCTGTCTTCTTTCTTCTTAAAAAACTTCCTCTTAAATTTCTTTAAACCCCTTTCATTTTGAAACTCGTAAACCTTCTGGCCATCAAAAATAACCAATGTATCCTTGGCCACATCCACCCCAAGAAAAGATAAATTTTTCATAGGTCTTCAATTCTCCTTTCTTTGAGATAAAATAAAGATTGTTGGTAGGGAGGTCCTTCCAGGTTTAGCCTTGTATACGGACAGTTTCCGTAATTGGAAACGTCCCGGATACTGTTCAAACACAGGGAAGGACGGCTAATCTTGCGATCGAACAGTTTGCTAAAAAGCAAACGTTCCATGACTCAACAGCCTGTCCCTCCCTACCAACTTTTTTTACTTTAATGCTTTTGCCCTTTACTTAAAACCATACAATGACTCAATTGTCGCCTGTTTAGTGATTCCATTAATATATCAAATTACGATTATTTATGCTGTTATTTTTCTGTATTTAAGACTCTTTAATGCTAGTTTAAGAAAAAGCTTGCCAAATTTCTTTGTTTATTCTATTTAATTTTTAGAGACTATAAAGTTTTAATCACTTGTTGATCAAATAAAAATAAGGAGGGAGTGATGAAGAAGGGGAAATGTTTTTTAAGTATCTGGGTAGTTTTAGCTTTTTTATTTTCAGTTAGTTATAGTATGGCTGCTCAAGATGAAGAAAAGATTAAGAAAGCTTGTATTTCGTGTCACGAAAAGATTAGTCCAGGTCAGGTGATGGATTGGCGTGCCAGTAAACATGCGGCGGAAGATATTTCCTGTGCCGATTGTCATGGAACAGCGCATACTTCAGTAAAAGATGCTGCTAAGGCTAAGCTTCCAGATGAGCACGTGTGTGCTGAATGTCACCAGGAACAGTTTGATCAATTTGTCCGTGGCAAACACAATCTCGGCTGGAAGGCTTTAAACGCCCTTCCCGTTACCCATCTTGAGCCTGACGAATTAATGGAAGGTGGTAAGGGTTGTGGTGGTTGTCATAACATGGGGATAAAGAGTGAAGAAGAAAAGCAAAAACTTCATGCTCAAGGTTATCGCTACCAAAACAACTCCTGTGATGAATGTCACACAAGGCACGCTTTTTCCAAAAAAGAGGCTCTAGATCCCCATGCCTGTCAGCAATGCCACATGGGCTACGACCATCCCCAGTGGGAAATGTGGTCAAGCTCAAAGCACGGCACCCGCTATTTTGCCAAGCTAGCTGGAAACTTACCTGAAGGAGCAGCGGCGCCTAAGTGTCAGGACTGCCACATGCCTAATGGCGACCACGAAAACCGTACAGCCTGGGGATTCCTGGGAGTAAGATTACCTTTACCTGAGGATAAAGATTGGGCCGCAGCGCAGGTTACTATTTTGAAGGCTTTGGGCGTGCTTGACCCTATGACCGGTAAGCCTACCGCTCGCTTGCAGGTAGTTAAAGACCTCCAATTAGCCCGTCTTACCAAAGAAGACTTTGACCGTGAGCGTAACAAAATGAAACAGGTCTGCTATCGTTGCCATTCCAAGGATTACGTTGATTTTCAGTTCAAACAGGCTGACCAGTATTACAAGCAGATTGATATGCTCTTAGCTGAAGCCATAAACATTGTGGCTGACCTCTACAAAGACGGTATCCTCAAAAAGCGTGGTAATCAGGCCTATCCTTATCCGGACTTCTTGTATTTTATGAGAACTGATTATGGAGCTGGTTACGACAAGCTTGAGTATATTGAACAGGTTCTTTTTGAAATGTATATGAAGCACCGCATGAGGGCCTATCAGTCCTTCTTCCACATTAATCCTGACTATGCTTACTGGTACGGCTGGGCCATGATGGTAAAAGACCTCGGAGAAATCAAAGAGCTAGCCAAACAGATGCGGGCTACTCACGGTAAATAGTTCGAAGGGGGGTAACGCCCCCCTTCTTTTTATTTTTTCCGATTTTTAAATCTTTCAATAAGAATCTTGGTACTTATTCTTAACCTTTCTAGAGCAATAGCCACCTGGGTTAATTCATCTTTTACTTTGTTTTCGTCTAAGCCTTTAACACCTAAGTCAACTTCCAGTTTTCCAATACTGATGTTTCGGGCGGCATCTCTCAGTTGTTTAATGCGTGTTATCATCCAGTAAACCGCTACAAAGCTACCAAAAGTCATGAAAATAATTGTCACCAAAATAAGCAGAAGAAAAAAGTTTTCAGGTACTGGTTTTAAGAATTGTGCAGCCGTTCCTCTGAAATCAGGAAAGATAGTAACACTAATAACTCCTCTTATATCTCCTTCTTTGTAATTCATGCCTCTTTTAGCAGCGGGTCCATATTTGTCTAAAATAGCCTGTTTAAAACGAGGATCTAACTCTTCAGGAGTTCCGTGGCATTTAAGGCACCCTTTTTTAACTCTTATGACTTTTACATAGCGATACTTATAGCTACTGAAGTTAAAAAATCCATCTTTTATAAATTTACCAAGCTCTTCTTTTTTCTCTTTCCTTAATGTTTTGATAGCTTCCCTTTCAAATTGATCAGGTATTCCTTGTGGACTAATAGGTCTATCAGAAACTACTTTAAATATCCATCTAAATTCTTTTGCTTTTTTCTCTGATAGACTTGAGAGCTCTCTGGTAGCTAAGGCGGGGTTATGTAAATAAAAGATCGTGTTGACTTCTTCACCAATTAAATTTTCGTTAGTACTAAGCAAACTCGTTTTTTCGTTACTAGCCTTCAATAAATAGCCAAAGTGATTGTCATATTTATCTTTAGTCCATATACCTCCGTAAGAAGCTGTCCATTGTCTAAACATAATGACTTGTTCAGCTACAGTTTTAGCCTTTTCGTATAAAAACCAAGTATATAATTGGTAAATAGTTACGATTGTACATCCTATAAGGCCCAATCCCAGGATAATCCAAAAAGCTATATATTTTGTCAATATTGAAAATTTGTTTGTCATTTAATTCCTCCCTATAATTTCAAAAAATTTTTCTTTTATAGTTTTTGTGCACAAGTCTCCTTCAAATAGGCAATCTTCTGGAATTTTATTAACAACAGTTTCAATAAATATTTGAGCCTTATTAACTGGTATTTTTTCATTTGAAAGATTGAGTTCTTCTAAAGTTTCAAAAATAAGTAGGCCTGCTACAGGACCAACTATTTTAGCTAAAAATTCTTCAAATTTCTCAATTTTATCAAAGTCAATAGTTTTATTGTTTGTTTCTTTCTTAGATAAGATTTCTACTTCTATTAATCCTGCTTTGAAAAGTTTATTTATAGATTTAAGTATCCCTTTTAAGGGAATATTTCCAAAAATAATTTCTTTTATTGGTGTTCCTTTGATTATTTCTCCATAAACCCATAAATCAACGGTGTCAAACTTTTCTTCTTTTAGTTCCCCTCTTATAGTTAGTCCTATTGGATTTTTGGTTAGCTTTTTTATTATATGGCTTATTTCATCTCTTTCTGTGCAAAAATTTAGTAGAAAATGAGATATAGGAATGCTGTTTTGGTTTTCATTTATATTGTTTTCTTCAAAATTAAAATAGAAGTTTTGCCATTCAATATTTATGTAATGGAAATAACTTTTCCATGTTTCAGGTATGTTTTCTTTGTCTTTTAATTTTTTTAAGTTTTTTGAATTTGTCTCTATTTTTTGTATGTTTCTTTTTTTGATTTTTATTGTAAAATTTTCTTTCTCGCTGTTGAGCAATAAATTTCCTTCTTTGTTTTGGTTTTCAATAATTTGTAAAATGTCAAAAACTTCTTCAATGCTTTTGGCTTTGCCGGTAAAGGCCATTATTCAATCCTTTCAAGGACTTTAACTAATATCTTTTTCGTAAGTTTTCTGTTGATAATTTCTTTAATTTTTTCTTCTATTTCGTCTATAGTTTCTTTGACTGTTTGGACTATTTCTTCTTCAGAAATTTTTTCTTTTTTTATTTCTTCCTTAATTAAAGAAATGGGCACTAGCTTTTCTTTATGGTCTTGTTCGTAAATCGCTTCTTTTTCTTCGTCTTCACCTTTAAATATATCGTCCATGTCACCAAATATTTCTTGAATTATTTTTTCTTTTTTTATTTCGTCAGTTTTAATCATCTTTTCCCTCCTCTATTATAATTTTACTAATCTTTTCTTTTTCTTCCGTTGTAAAGTTTATCTTTTTTATAAAATCGTTTATGGCTATTTTAAATGGTTTTATAAATTCACTTGATTTTTCAGTTTCTTTTATTTTGAGTTCTCCTTTTTCTAGTTCATAAGCTCCTAAAAATGGATCTATTATTGGATATTTTTCGGCTAAGTTTTGATGTATATAAAAGAGAAATTCTTCTACAAAATTTTTTTTGTATTTTTCTTGATAAATGGCTGACAATTCTTTTAGGGCTTTTTTTATTTTTTCTAACTCTTTTTTGCTATCTAGTTTTTTCCCTTTGTAAATTCTTGCTATTATTTTTTGATTTTCGGTAAAGATTTCTTTTTCAGCTAAGTTCCAAATAATCTTTCCTTCCCATAGATAAATTGCTTGTGCTTTTTCTTCTGTGTCTATTTCTATTATGCAGTTTTCTTTTCTTTTCTTTAAGGCTACTGTCTTGCTGCCAAGATCAAGGCCAAAGGTTTCTAATTTAGATGTTAGCCCTTTGCTTAATAACTTTTGCAAAATAAATATTTCGTCTGGATAACTTTGATATGCGTTTATTATTCCTTTTTTGGCTTTCCATATGTTTTCAACCCTACTTATAGAAATTTCTTGACGAATTTTTTCTTTTTCTTCTATAAAGCCTAGAAGGCTTCCTTCTTCAAAGAGCCCTATCAATTCGTGATTGTTATTGAAGGAAACTCTTAATAATCCTGTAAACAATTCCCCGCCAAAGGTCTGAATAAGATTTGCAGGGGTAGTCATATCCGTAGGAATGTTTTCAAATTTTTTCGGGAAAGGTGGAACAACCATTGATTTACCTCTTTTTTTGTTCCTTTTCGGAAAAATTTTTTAAAAAATTAAATTTCGACTCTTTTATTTATTATTTACAAAAATCCTTATTTGGCCTATCTTTCAGAACGAAAATTTTGTGGGAGTGGCTTAATGGAAAAACAGGTTATGTTTGCTTCTATTCCGCCTATAAATGAGCTTAAAGAACGACTTAGTTCTTGCTTTCCTCAAGTTCCAGAAAAACTTTTGCTTCTTGCGGCCAGAGAGGCAGCTTCTCAAATAAGAAGTGAAATTTTAGAAGGGAAAAGAATTTCTCTTTCAAAAGAAGAAGTCTTCGAATTAGCTCAAAAAGTTTTACAAGAAAAATTAACGCCAAGTCTTAGGCGAGTCATAAATGCTACGGGTGTGGTCGTCCATACCAATCTCGGACGTTCGCCTTTAGCCAAAGAGGCTTTAGAAGCTATACAAGAAGTGGCTGCTTACTATTCTAATCTGGAATATGATTTGGCCGAAGGTAAGCGTGGTAGCCGATATGTCCATATAGAAAAAATTGTTCGCGAGATTACCGGGGCTGAAGCAGCGTTGGTGGTCAATAATAACGCCGCAGCTGTGCTTTTAACTTTAAACACCCTGGCGCTTGGGAAAGAGGTTATTGTTTCTCGCGGGGAATTGGTAGAAATTGGGGGCTCTTTTCGTATCCCTGACGTGATGGTCCGTTCAGGGGCCATATTGAGAGAAGTGGGGACTACCAATCGTACTCATCTGCGTGATTACGAAGAAGCCATTAATGAAAATACAGCTTTGCTCCTTAAAGTCCACAAAAGTAATTACGCCTTACTCGGTTTTACTAAAGAGGTCTCTGGCAAAGAACTAGTGGAGCTTGGTCGAAAATATAACCTGCCAGTTGTAGAAGACTTGGGAAGTGGTTGTTTTGTTGATTTAACCAAGTTTGGGCTCCCCAAAGAGCCCACAGTCCAAGAGGTTTTGGCCTCAGGAATTGATGTGGTAACTTTCTCTGGAGATAAACTTTTGGGTGGCCCACAGGCAGGTATTATTGTAGGCCGAAAAGAACTTATAGAACAAATACGCAAAAATCCCCTTAACCGGGCGGTAAGAATAGACAAAATGACCATAGCCGGGCTTGAGGCTACCCTTAGGCTTTATCGCGATGAAAAAGAGGCCCTTTCTAAAATACCTACTTTGTATTTTATCTCTCTGCCGCCTGAAGAAATAAAGAAAAAGGCAAAACAGCTCAGACGCCGCTTAAGAAAGAAATTGCCTAAAGAAGTCAGTCTAAAAATAATTCAGACTACGTCTCGTGTAGGTGGCGGTGCTATGCCTCTTTCCAATCCGATATCTTATGCTTTAGTTATTGATACACCTAAGTTTACAGCAGCTAAGTTAGAGCGTGCCTTAAGAAACTCCTCTCCACCGATTATAGGTCGTATAGAAAATGAACGCTTTTTACTTGATATGAGAACAGTTTTTCCTGAAGAGTTTTCTGTTATTACTGAGGTATTAGCTAACATATTAGGGGAGGCCTAGTGAAAACACTTTCTAGTTGGGCCCTTAAGCATCTTTTACCTTTACTTTCCGAGACCGTTTCGCCTCTTTTGCCAGTAAAATTTAAACTTTCAGCAGAAGATGGACATTTACCTTTAAAGTTTAATGGAGAAAAGATAGCTTATTTACAATTTGACCCTCTGCCTCCCGAAGAAGAATTAAAAAAGTGGCAATCATTGCTCCTAGCTTACTTTGAGCAAACTTTGTACTTGCTTGTTAAAGAACGATTTATCAAAGAACGGCCTGGTCCTGAATTTTTGAAGCGAGAGTTAGAGAAAAGAAAACTTACTGGATTTCTTCTGAAATTAAATAAATCTGTCACCCTTCCTGAAAAAGTTTATGCCCTATCAACAAAAATTTATTTTGTGCCTGCGGAGGAAATAAAACCCAGATCATTCTTGAAAAGTTTGTGGCAAGAAGGGATAGAGTTTTCGGCTATTTCTTGTTTGCTAACCTCACCTGATGACGTGAAACAGGCCCTTGAAACTTTATTACTATCTGAGAATTTTGGTTTCTGCTGGCTTACGGAAAAGGGAGAAGATTACTTTCCTGTTTCCGTTATTTTCGAACATCGAGCCTTTTTCAAAAAATTACTTAAAGAGGCTAATGGACACATACTTGTATGGGCCAAAGGGCCAAGAGATTCCCTAAATTGTTTACTTAAAAAAGCAAAAGGGAATTTATTTTTATCTGAAAATGAAGCCATTTTTGTCCTCACTGAAAGTATAGATAACCTAACAACGCTGCTTTCTTCTCTTTCTTTAAGGGCAGGGGTCAGGCCGCCTAAAAAAACGTCTTCGCCTTTAAAAGAACTTTGGGCCGCTTTTGAGCACGCCAAAAGACTCCCTCATGAGAAACCAGTAGTCTTTGAGCCTTATAGCCTTCATGTCTTGGGAGATGTTCTGCTAGATATGGGAGACTTATTTGGCGCTTTAAAGTGTTATCTTGAGGCCGAAGCTGAGACCCCGCAGCCGGTAGAGCTTTTAAATAGCTTGGCTTATATATATCTTGAGCTACGAGACTTTGAAAAAAGTGAAAAAGCCCTCAGACGGGCTATCTCTATTTCGCCAAAAGACCCCATGCTTCACTACAACTTAGGACTTTTCCTGCAAAAAATAGGCAAAAATCCGTTGGCGGCCCTTGAAAAAGCTTATTCTTTAGCGCCGAGTGAAGCTATTTTTGCGGAATCTTTGGCTTCACATCTGACGAAAGATAACTCATGGGCAAAAGTAAAAGATATTTTAGAAAATCTGGCTATTTCCAACAAAGGGAAATTATTACTGGCCAAAGCCTATTACGAACTTGGCGAACTGGATAAAGCCTTTGAAATGTTTCGTTCACTGGCCAATGAGGAACCCCAGAATCTGGAGGTGCTGGGCTATTTGGCTTTGCTATATATACAATTAAAAGGTGAGTTTGAAGTGGCTGAGGCTGTGATTTCTCAGCTTAATACCAGTGACTCTCTAAAAAGCCTTGCCGAAAATATCAGGTTTTTTCTGGAGGCACGGGCATGAGGCTTACAGTTTTAGGCTCTGGGACCGGCTGGCCGCGTCTGGAACGTGGAGCCCCCGGTTATCTTTTGCAAATCGAAAAGGAAAATATCCTTCTTGACATTGGCCCTGGGACTATTCCACGTATATTGAAAACAGGTTTAACTTTGCCAGATATTGACGCTATATTCTTAAGCCATTTCCACCCAGATCATGTTACAGATTTGATACCCTTTTTCTTTGCTACCCGCTATTCTTTGGGATATAACAGGCAAAAGCCGTTTCTTTTAGTAGCTGGAGACGGTTTTTCTTCTTTTTTTGAAGGGCTAAAAAGTGCTTTTGGGAAATGGGTGGTTCCCCCTCTTGGACTACTCGAAATTCAGGAGCTGTCTTGTACTTACGAAGCGGCCTTTATGTGCCCACCTTTTACCGTGCGCTCGGCCCCGGTCAAGCATAATCCTGAAAGCCTGGCCTATCGTTTTGAATACCAGGGGAAAAGCCTAGTTTACTCAGGAGATACGGATTACACAGAAAACTTGGTAAAACTGGCCCACGAGGCAGATCTTTTAATCCTTGAGTGTTCGGCCCCTGAGGGCATGAAAAAAGAAGGCCATCTTACTCCGAGCCTTTGCGGACGCATTGCCGGTGAGGCTCGGGTTAAAAAATTAATGCTTACCCATTTTTATCCACCCTGCGATGAGACAGATCTTATTTCTCCCTGTCGGGCCTTCTATGACGGCGAAATTATTCTGGCCATAGATTTCTTAACCTTTGAACTTTAACCGAGAGTTAAAGGGCCTTCGGTTTCTCCCTCTTTCCATTCTATTTCAATTTCAAGGGAATATTTTGTTTTCGAGGTCTTGATTTTTTCTTCGGCTTTTATTTCCAGAATAACGTTTTCAGGTATGGCCAGGGTAATTTCTTCTGAACCTTTACGAAGAGTTATTTTCCCTTGCACGATTTTTTCAGCCAGAGTTTTCAAAAAATCAGCCACTTCAGCTAAAGACTTGGGCTCTTCAGACTTAAAAAGAACTTTTTCTTGGGCCATAAGACCTCCTAATTAATGGAAACTTTTTATATAACAAAGTACCATTACTGGGCGATTTAGTGGACGCGGCGATTTCTTTTGGGAAGGGGGCTCAAGGCCCCCTTTTTATTTACTCGATACCCATACCAGCGATGTTCGGAAGTTCCATGCCCTGATGAAAGAGCCAGGAAATCAAACAGGCTACAGGAATGATGAAGAAGAAGAGCCCTATAAGGTAGACCCAGACCATCTTACCGAACTGCGCTTCTTTGAGTTTTTTGAAGTCGGTAATAATACCTAGGCTTAAGAAGGTGAGCATGAAGAAGAGCTTTCGCATACCTTTTTCTACCGGAACCGCTCCAGCCTTGGCTGCTTTTAAAATAGCCATACCTTCAGGAGCACCGGCATGTCCTGGACCAAAGAAAATGGTTAAGTAAATAATCCAGGCCGCAAAGTAACCAATTACGAATTTGGGGAAGCGATGCCAGACTTCTATAGCTGGGACTTTTTCGCCTGGACGTTTCTCTACCACATAGCACCAAAGTAGAGCCAGGATAAAGGCCCAGAGACCGATGAACATGTCAATCCAGAGCTTGGTAACAACGGCGCTTACGGTGATGATACCTTCAGGCCACTGGACGGCACCGTTGGTGTCTTTGGCGATTTTGGCCCGCAAAAGTTCGTCAAGAAGTTCACCAGCGGCGGCGTCAGCACCGTCTGTTTTAACCGAAAGACCCATGGCCGGGCCGGCAATTAAGGCTCCCTCAGGGCCAGGCCATACGTAAGTAAAGAACCAGGGCAAAACGATTAGCTCTATCACGGCGTAAACCACGACCAAAGCGGAGACCATAATAGAGACCACAGGTTTGGCCCTAACCGCACCACCCGTAGCTACGGCCGCGGAAACACCGCAAATGGAGATACCAGAGCCAAGAACGGCTGCGGTTTTACGGGGAAGTTTAAAAAGTCTACGGGAGATGGTGTAAATACCGGGCCAAAAGATGAGATAAGCCACAAAGGTAGCTACAGCTCCGGCCAAGAATAGTTCAAAGGTAAGCCCGGCTACTTTGTGACCGAGTTTTTGGGAGAAAGTAGCCATTTTAATAGGAAGATAACCAACTTTTACACCCAAAAATACGATAGCGGTTTTGATGTACCACTCAGGTTTAGCTGCTTCGGATAAGAATCTTGCCAGTGGTTTAAAAAAGTTTCCAATTATCAAGCCCACAATAAGGGCCAAGATAAAAGAAGCACCACCACCCAGAGAAAGGGTAAACATATCGGGAAAGTGGCTTTTCTTGAGGTGTACCGTAGTAGCGGCAAAAAAGGCGTGGTGCCCAATAAACCAACAAAGATAAGTCAGAAAGAAAATAACCGTCCATCCTAAGAAAAATTGGCGAACATTCCAGCGCATGAAATAGGCGCCAATACACAAGGGAATGGTAAAGGCCACATAGGTTATAAGTATGCCACCAATGGGCCCAATAGACTTCCAAAATTCTTTGGCCGTCAAGCTATACTTGGCGCCTAGAGGATAAAAGGCCTGGTACCAGGGAACTATTTTTTTGGGGATGGCCCCTTCGGGCATCTTGAATACCCAAATTTTGGGGTAAGTAATCCAGCCGACCAAATCAATGCCCCATACGCTCAAAAGGCCCAATATCATGAAAAAGCTACCGATCCATACCGCCCACCAGTCTTCCTGGGTGAGCATGCCGTAAGTCCAGCCTTTTTTTTCTTGTGACATTTTACTTCACCTCCTCAATTTCTATGATGCGGGAAAAATAATGTTGCATGTATTGCCGCATCCATTGGGGGATGGTCATCATGTCAAAATACATGTTGACTCTTTTGATGTTTTTACTAGCTAAATCTGGATTGTTTTTGATAGTTCTTGCCACCTTGCGGTCCAGTTCATCAAGTTCAGGAGCTTCCACTTTAAAACCTTCGGCTTCTACTACCCAGTTTTTCCCGTCGTGCCAAATAGTGGCCTGAAGCTCCATGCCTAACCTCCAGCATTAATGATTGAGGTCGGTACGATAAATAGACCGATAAGCAAAATGATAAAAGCCACAATAAAAGAACCTACTACCAACTTGGTTTCCCAAGACTCCCAGGGCTCAGCCCCGGATAAAACATCTTCTGCCTCAAGGGCATCAGCACTCAAAGAACCTGTTCCGTGAACTTCTTTCTTTTTTTCTTCTGCCATTTTCCTCCTCCTTCATTTTAGGTTTGCAATTTCATTTAACTTTCTTTTACGCCTAAAATTTGCATTTCACCTCCTTTCTGAATTTTCTACTGTTTTAGTAAGCAAACTTTGTTCCAAGAGTTGGGGACAGGCAAAATAGTTGAAAAATAAGGCCGGCCAGAAATGATTGGTCTTGAAAAATGCTATCTAGAGTTTGCACTGCCAACTAGAGTTGGCATTTGAGTGCTATCTAAAGTTGGCAGGGTCCAGACCGTAGCGTTTTAGAATTTTTTGGAGAGATTGTCTTTTAATCCCGCTTATTTCTGCGGCTCGGGTTATATTTCCTTTAGTTCGCTCAAGAAGATGTTTTACATAATTTACCGTAAAGTTTGAAAGAACTTTTTCTTTAAGAACTTTGTAAGGAAGAGAAAGATCAATATCTAGTTGGGCGTTATCTTCCGCAAGTGCTTTAGGAGACAAATTTTTTTTCTGCGTTAAAGGAATGTTTTCAAGAGAGATTATATCAGAAGGAGAGGTTACTACGGCGGCCTTAATTACATTTTCAAGCTGGCGAATGTTTCCCGGCCACGGATATTCCATAAAAAAATCAATTACTTCAGGACATACATATTTAGGTGGAATGCCAAGCTCTTTGGCTGTTTTTTTGAGGAAATGGTCTACCAAAAGAGGAATATCTTCTCTGATTTCTCTAAGGGGTGGCATTTCAATGGTAACCACGTTTAAACGATAAAAGAGATCAGCCCTAAAAGTTCCTTCTTTAACTTTTTCTTCGAGATCCTGGTTAGTAGAAGCAATTATACGCACATCAACTTTTTTGGTTTGAGTAGATCCAAGGGGTTTTATTTCTTTTTCCTGAAGAACTCTTAATAGCTTGGTTTGTACAGAAGAAGTTATATCGCCTATTTCATCAAGAAAAATGGTCCCTTTGTGGGCTTCTTCAAAGAGGCCACGGTGATCAGAGGTGGCATTAGTAAAGGCCCCCTTGCGATAGCCAAATAGCTCGCTTTCAAGGATAGGCTCTGGAAGAGCAGGGCAATTTACAGTGATCATGGGCCTGTTGGCTCGACGACTTAAAGCATGAATAGCCCGGGCGGCGAGTTCTTTTCCTGTGCCAGATTCACCTAAGATAAGAACAGTTACATCAGTAGGGGCCACCATACGAATGGTTTCGAATATTTTTTTTAAATGAGTACTTTGGCCTACAAAATTTTCAAAAATTTTTGCCCCTACCTGTTTTTGAAGACGCTTGTTTTCTCGGATAAGACGGCCTCTTTCCAGGCCCTTTTTGAGTACATGAAGTAGTTGTTCATCTTCAAAAGGTTTCTGAATAAAATCATAAGCACCTTCTTTTACCGCACGTACTGCCTGATCAATGGTGCCGTAAGCGGTGATAATCACAAAAGTTATGTCAGGATATAGTTTTTTGACTTCTTTTAAAAGGGAAAACCCGTCCATTTCGGGCATTCTCACGTCTGCTAAAATCAGGTCTACCTCTTGTTGCTCAAGAATTTTAAGGGCTACTTGGCCGTTTTCTGCAGTAAGGACCCGACAATGAAGTTCTATTTCCACGAGACGTTTTAGGCCTTCAAGAAGGTCTTTTTCATCATCAACTATAAGGATGGTTTCTTTCATCGTTTGTCTCAACAGGCAGAATTATGGTAAAGATTGTTCCCTCACCTGGCCGGCTTTCCACAAAAATCTGGCCTCCATGGTCTTTTACGATACCGTAACTTACGGAAAGACCAAGCCCTGTTCCCTCTCCGGGAGCTTTGGTGGTAAAAAACGGATCAAATATTTTATCTATTATTGTTTCAGGAATACCACAGCCTGTATCTGAAATTTTAATAATGACCCGATTTTTAACTTTGTCAAAATGTGTGCTAACTTTGATTTCGCCTTTTTGTTCGATAGCTTGTAAGGCGTTTAGCAACATATTCATAAAGACCTGTTTTATTTTATCCCAATCAACCCAAAGCGCTGGAAGCTCAGGAGATAAATCTAGATAAAGATTTATTTTTCTTTTTTGGAGTCTTGTGGCAAAGAGTTCAGCTACTTCTTTGATTATGTCATTTATGTTGGCTTTGACTTTTTTATACTCAGTTGGCCGAGAAAAGTTAAGCAGGTTTTGCAAGATATCTTGACACATTTTGACGTGCTTTTTGATTGTTTCTAGGTCTTTTAATGCCTGTTCGTCTTTTGAGTTGGTTTTAGCTAAAAGATTGGCATAACACTTGATTACACTTAAGGAGTTGTTTATTTCGTGAGCTAGCCCCGCAGCTAGTTGCCCCACAGCGGCTAATTTTTCCGTGGTGATAATATGTTTTTCTATAAGTTTCTTTTCGGTTATATCGCGAAAAAGGCCAACGTAAAGGGTCAAGCCGTTTACTTCGATGGCTTTACTAGCGGTAACTAAAACCTGAAAACGTTTTCCCTCACGATTTACTACTATGGTTTCCCAATCCTTTATCTGGCTTTTTTCAACTAATTTACTTATAAAGGCAATGGCATCTTGGTGGTCCCAGAAAAGTTGTTCAATGGTTTCGATACCGAGAGCTTCTTCCTTACTAATGAATCCAAAAAATTTGAGTCCTGCAGGATTTATATCTACCAGTTTGTTTTCTCTGTTCCACATTAAAATGGCATCTTGTGATGATTCAAAAAGCGAGCGATATTTTTGTTCTGATTTTTGGAGTTCGGTATGTATTCTTTTTACTTCTAGGGCGAGGTCTTCAAGAGAAGAGGTGATACGTTCAACGTTATCGTCAACAGAAAGATTTTTAAATTTTTCTGTATGGATAATACTACTTAAGTAAACAGAAAGTTTTCTTAAACTGGGCAAAAATTCATACTGAAGAAGGAGTCTTACAGAGAAAACCAGAAAAATTAGAAGTCCTACACCGAAAAGAAAACTAGAAAGCACTTGTTTTTTAAGTGTAACTAGGGCTGGGCCTATAGGGATATAGACGGCATCTATAGCTACAATTTGACCAGGCTTATAGTAATAACCTCCAGTGTTCCCGTAAATTTTTATTAATTCACGAGGAGCTTTGCGGGGGTCTCCGTGGCATTTTAGACAAGATTTTTCAGCATAAATTGGTCTAAACCTGCCAAAATATATAGTTCCTTTACGGTCAAGTAATTTGGTTATTTCTTTCACGTTTGAATGTTTGAATTCGTCAATTATTTTTATTTCCAAGATATCTGCTTTGTTTATGGGATTACGAGGATTTAAGGCAGCTCTTTTGTATTCCATGTAAGGAAAATATTTACCTATGCGCTTCATTATTTCTCGGCCTACATGGGAAGTGGACATGGCTTCAGGAATAAAACGCTCGTCAGAAAAAATTTTATACATTTTGGGACGCAGGACTTCTTTAACGTAAAGTCTGGTAGCTTCAGCGGTAACAATAAAAATTTCCGTTTCTTTATCGGCCTGCTCAATAATTTGAGAGCGCTGATAAGAATAATAAAAGAGGCAAATAGAAGCTGCTAAGGGTAATAAAAAAATAACCAGCCAACTTTGGCGCAAAAGTTTTAACATATATCAAATTTTGCTGCTTTTTTAGATACTTGGCAAGTTTAGATGTTTTTTTACCTAGACCTCCGCTTTAGAGGAAATAAAGGAAAATACTCAGAAAATTGGCAAAGCGAAAAATTTTTATCTTATGGAGACAGCTCTAATTTGTTTAAGATCCGTAAGTCCTTGGAGAACTTTCCAGATACCATCTTGTTTAAGAGTAAGCATGCCAGCTCTCATGGCTGCTTCTCTGATTTCATGGACAGGGGCATTCTTGATGATGAGTTGTCTTATTTCATCATTGGCTACCAGTAATTCGTGAATGGCCAGGCGTCCTTTATAACCAGTATTATTACACGAAGAACAGCCTTTTGGTTTAAAGAGAGCAGCTTCTTTGAAGGCTTCTTTGGTAAGAGGAGTTGTGGGGTGGTCCCCATATTCTTCAATTAAAAGCTCGATTTCTTCTTCTGAAGGTTGATATGGTTGCTTACAATTAGGGCAAAGCCTTTTTGCCAGTCGTTGGGCTAAAATGCCCAATAAGGCATCGGCAAAATTGTAAGGATCCATTCCCATGCCCAAAAGTCTAGTAACAGTTTCAGGAGCACTGTTGGTGTGAAGAGTGGTAAAAACTAAGTGGCCAGTTAAAGAGGCTTCGATCACCGTGCGAGCAGTCTCTTCGTCTCGGGTTTCTCCGATCATTATGATATCAGGGTCAGCCCGGAGAAAGGATCTTAATACTTTTGCAAAATCAAGCCCTATTTTGGGTTTTACCTGGACCTGACGCAATCCTTCCTGAACGATTTCTACTGGGTCTTCTGCTGTCCAGATTTTTTTGTTTGGAGTGTTGATGTATCCAAGGGCTGCGTGAAGAGTGGTAGTTTTACCAGAACCCGTGGGACCTACTACCAGAATAAGACCATATGGCATTTGTAGGAGTTTTTTGAATGCCTCTAAGTTTTCTTCTCTTAAACCAAGTTTGTCAAGGGGCATAGCCTCTACTGAGGCGAGAATACGCATGACCACGTCTTCATTGTTTTCAATGGTAGGAATGGTAGCCACACGTACCTCAAAATAGCGGCCATTTTTTAATCTGAACTTAATTTTTCCGTCTTGTGGAAGGCGTTTCTCAGCAATGTCGAGATTAGCCATAATTTTTATACGAGAAATAAGAGGCCTTTTTAAAGTATAAGGTATTTTTCGGACCAAGTGGCATTCTCCATCTATACGGTAGCGTACTTGTGCTCCACGTTTACCTGGATAAGATTCTATGTGGATATCAGAAGCACCTTTACGGTAGGCTTCTTCTAAAATGTGGTTAACTAATTGAACTACTACGCTATTTGAAAGTTCTTCTTCTGTTACTTCTTGGTCTTCTTCTTCCTCTACGACTTCAAGTTCTGAAAGATCTTCAGGTAAATCGAAATCTGATTTACCAAAGAAGTAATCTATAAATTTAAATATGTCTTCTTTAATACCAATTTTTATTTCTAATTTTTTTGCCTTTAGAACTTGACGTATAAGGTCAAGACGTATGCTGTCAGAAGGATCATCTATTAAAAGGATAATGCGTTCATCATCTTCTTCTATAGGAATACAAATATTTTGCTTGAAAAAGCTTTCCTTTATACCCGTTAAACAGGAAGGTTTTGGCCCTAAATTTAGTTCATTAAATTCAATAAAAGGATAGCCGTAGTAGTCGGTTAAGGCACGGCCGATGTCAAATTTTGATATACCAAAGTTTTCTATTAGTACGAATTCCAGGCTATTTCCTGTATCTTGACTTATTTGTTTGGCTTCTTCGTAAGTTTTTTCGTCAAGTAGGCCTTCAGCAAAAAGTAATTGTAAGCGACCAAATTTTTCTTGGAGGGCTTTTAGTTTTTCAATTTTTTCAGCAACATCTAAATAATGGGTATTATAGTGATATGCTTTGTTATACGCGTCAAGCGCTTCTTTTATTTTGTTAACACTTTCGTAAGCTCTACCTAATAAATAGTATAAAGCAGCCAGATCATCTAGTATTAGGTCAGGTATTTCTAAAGCCATTTTAATTGTGCTTATAGCCTCATCATAGCGACCCAATTCTAAGAGACACTCGGCTAAACCTCGATAAACTTCTGGATTTTGAGAACCTTCATTTAATAAATTTTCAAAAACTTCAAGGGCAGCTTCGTAAAAACCCCCTTCTTTGAGTACTTGAGCTTCCTGTAGGGCCTCTTCTTCTGAAGTTTCTATTTCGATGTTAAGGTCTTCTTCTTGTTCTTTTTGTTTTTTTAGTTCTTCTAGTTCTTCTATACGTTCTAAAACCTTTTCTTTAAAGCCATTCTGATTGACTTCTTCCTCATATTGAGACAGTAAAACCTCTAAGGCCAAGATAGCTTCGTCATAAAGGCCTTGTGAGGCATAAACTTCGGCTTCCTTGAATATTTGTTCTACGTTTATTTCGCTCATTTATACTTGTATAATTGGTAGTTCTTTGTCTTCTATAAAGACGATTTTTTTATTCCCTTTACTTACACTGAAAGCTTTTTCAGGAATTTCAACAAAGACCGCTTCTTTCAATAATAATATTCCTCCGCGATTATCTTCCCACAAAATCATAATAAATTCAGGATCATCACTTCTTTTTATTATTGGTAAAGACATATTTTTTAGTTCTTGTTCGCTCTTTTGAGATAATTCTCCTTTAAACTTATTTTTAAGCTTTATAAAAGAAAAGAATCGCCAAATACCAAGTAATAATATAAGAGGAAAGTTTTCGCTTATTTTCTTTTCCCAATTAGGTTTGAAGGGACCGAAATAAGCTACTTGGGAAGCAGGGACGATGAACTCTTCATTGTCTGTAAAACAATGATATCCTTCTTTGAAATTCAATCTTTTTTGATAATGTATTTTCTCTTTAATTTCTTTTTTATTGATTATTTTAGATTGAGTCGATTTCTTAGCTAATATTTTAGTTTTTTCAAAAATTTTTTCTTTTATTTTTTCTAAGTCAGGTTGCTCTTCTGGCGGAAGAAGCTTTAGAGTATCTTCTATTTCTTTAAGTGATTTCTGACATATTCCTAGCCAGTGTCTGGTTTTAGGCGAACGTCCAAATAGCCATTCAAACATTAAGAAACGCTGATAATCATATACTAATTGTTTAATCAGCTGTCCTTTAATTTTATCTTCTTTGGTTTCAGGACCTTTTTTCAGTTTTTTAAGAGCTGTTTGAAGTTGTCTTAGATATGGATCTATATCTTTTCCGTGGATTACTATCAGATTTAAAGCTACTATGCCCTGATGTAGAAAATGGAGCCATTCAGGACGGGCTTCTTCTGGTCTTTCTTTTAACCAGTTTCCTACTTCATGTAGTAAATCAAATATAGGATGAAGCTCTTGGTCAGCTTTTTGCTTTATTTCTTCAAGAGTAGCCAAAAACTCAAAGGAAGTTTCAGGAGTGACTTCCCATTCTAGGCTTAGAAGTGAAGCTGCTATCTTTTCTAAGTCTTGTTGAGTTAGTTTTTCTTCGGCCTCTTCCTCTTTTTCTTCATTAGGTACAATTCTCAGAGTCTCCTCTAATTGAGGAAAGTTTATAACTTTATTTTCTGTATCATTAAGGTTTGATTCCGTTTCTAAAAGAGGTTCCAATTCTAATTGGACTTTTACTTCGTCGTCTTCAGAAGGCTCAAGGGTCTGAGACTCCACTTTGCCGAAAATTTCATCAATAGCTTTATCTACTGCTAATTCAAAATCTTTGTCATTGGGAAGGCTCATAAAATGCCTCCTTGGGCTTTGGCTGTTTTTTGGGCGAAAATATATTTGCGTGCTACATATTTAACAGTGCGTTTGCTAATTTCTCTTAGTGTTTCAAAAACCCCGATTCCTTTGACTGCAGCGGCTTCAAAATAAGGAACTTTCAATTCTTGATTAAGATCACTTTCTAGTTCTTCTATAGTTAAAAGCGGTATATTAGCAGCAACTAAGTCCCTTTTATTATATTGAAAAACAAGGGGAATTTCTTCTAAACTCAAGCCATATTCTTTAAGATTGTTTTTTAAATCTAATAAACTTTGAATATTTTTTTCGCGTCTTTTTCTCAAAGAATCAGCAACAAATACAATACCATCAACGCCTTTTAAGACTAATTTTCGGGTTGCTCTATAATGAGCTTGACCAGGAACTGTATAAAGCTGTATCCTTATATCAAGCCCATGTATTTTACCTAAATTA
Source organism: Thermodesulfatator indicus DSM 15286 (assembly GCF_000217795.1). NCBI lineage: Bacteria > Pseudomonadati > Thermodesulfobacteriota > Thermodesulfobacteria > Thermodesulfobacteriales > Thermodesulfatatoraceae > Thermodesulfatator > Thermodesulfatator indicus. Next base: position 430,001 of record NC_015681.1, on the reverse strand, counting down.
ATTGGTAAAAGATCAAAGAATAGAGTTCGATCACCTTTAGTTTCTATAGTTAAAAGTTTACCACGATATTTTTCCGAGATAGCGTTGTAAATGTAGAAAAGATTAGTCGTTTTTCCACAGCGTCCCGGACCGTAGTAAACGATTTTGCAATGTATTTCTCTTTTGTGTAGATCTATTAAAGCCATCTATCACCCTTAGTCTTCCTCTTCTAATAAATTAAGTAGTTCTTGAGAAATTTGATTTACTCTTAAACGAACCAGCCCCAACGGAGTTTCATCGGTGAATACGGTTACCAATATAAACTCTTTTCCGATGCGGCTGAAATGAATGTTGTCTTTTTTACCTTTGTGATAAAGAATGGAAAAATCTTCCTCTCCTAGTAATTTAGCTATTTGAGCAGTGGCTCCAAAGTTAGCTGCCGCCAAAGCCGCTAGTGAAGTTGTATCTATTCCGTTTTCTTCTCCCGAAGAGGCGATTACATTACCGGCTTCATCTATCAGGATGGCTAAATTAACCCCAATAGATAATAACTGTTCTTCTAATACACCTTTTAACTTATTTACCCTTTTTGAAGTAAGAACCATCATCGTCATCATTCTTGTATTCGGCTTTATGAAAAAAAAGCTTTAAAAATTTTTTTCTTTTAACTTTTCTACGGATATAGCCGAAAAAGATTATTGATGGAAAAAGATCGGTTGGCAGAACTAACGAAAAGGCTTGAGAAGCTTCCCACGCTGCCTCAAACTAGTCAAAAAGTTCTCAGTGCCATTGAAAAAGACGCTTCGGCCAAAGAGCTTGAAAAAATCATATATGAAGATCAGGCCTTAGCGGCTAAAATATTAAAAATTGCTAATTCCCCCCTTTATGCGGCAGCCAGTGGAGAAACTAAAAGTCTAAAAATGGCTATTGTTCGCTTGGGTTTTGGAGAGGTGCGCAATATAGTTTTAGCCAGTGCTTTAAGTTATATTCTTAAACCTTCGGCAACTTTCAAAAAATTTGATATGCTCCGTCTTTGGACACATGCCATTGGTACCGCCAGAGCCGCTTTTCTTTTAGGGGAACAGGAAAATAGCGACGCGGAAATGCTATATTCTTTAGGGCTACTACATGATATCGGCCGTTTGGTAGAGGCTGTGTTCTTGCCTGATTATTTCCTAAAAATTCTGGCTATTCAAGAGGCTAAGAGTTGTTCGTTTTACGAAGCGGAAAAAGAAGTAGGAATTTTCCATAACGAGATAGGTAGTTATGTAGCGCAAAAATGGCGTTTTTCCGAAGATTTTGTAAGAGCAATAAAAAATCATCATCAACCAGTTCAGAATGGAAAGGTAGACAAAATATCTGCTTTCATATTTAAAGCAGATATTGTGGCTAGAGCGGCCGGATTTGTCCCAGAAGAAGATTACAATAAACTTCCTAAGTGGCCCAAAGCCCTTCCTCTTAATAAAAAAGAATTAACCAAAGTTATTTTGGCCTTAAAAAAAGAAAGAGAAGATCTACTTCAAGCCTGGCACCCAATTATTTCTTCTTAGTTCTTTAATATTAGCAAAAAAATTTCTTATTTTCACTTAAGCTAGTTTATAAGAGAATTTTTAAAAAATTTTCTGAATAACTTTGAATAATAGCTTTCTTTTTTCCTTGACACCTGGTTTAAATCTTACTAGGCTCGCCATAACAAGGAGTAGAAAAACTCTTCAAGGAGGTTAATTGATGTCGGAAATTAAAAAACATGACACCCCGATGATGGAAGAACTTAAGAAAGGTCCCTTCCCGAGCTTTGTGGATGACATTGAGCAGTACGGTGAGAAACACAAGAAACAGGCTTGTTTTGATCTTTTGGGGCAGCTTGAGCTTTCGTACAAGCACAAGGAGACCCACTGGAAACACGGCGGTATTGTCGGCGTTTTTGGTTACGGTGGTGGTGTAATTGGTCGTTATTCTGACCAGCAGGATAAATTTCCTGCTATCTGGGCTTTTCATACTATCCGTGTTAATCAGCCGGCCTCTAAGTTTTATCATACTTCTGCTTTACGCAAACTTTGTGAAATGTGGGATCACCGCGGTAGCGGGATGACCAACTTTCACGGTTCTACCGGTGACATTATTTTGCTTGGAACGGTAACCGAACAATTAGAGCCTGTATTTTTTGACCTTACTCATCAGCTAAAGATGGACTTGGGTGGGTCTGGTTCTAACTTGCGTACTCCTGCTTGCTGTATAGGTAAGGCCCGCTGCGAATGGAGCTGCATTGATACGCAAGAACTTTGTTATGATCTAACCATGACCTATCAGGATGAGCTCCATCGTCCGGCTTTTCCATATAAATTCAAGTTTAAGATTTCTGGTTGCCCCAACGATTGCGTAGCTTCTATTGCCCGTGCTGACTTTTCAATTATCGGTACCTGGATCGACGATATTCGTATTGATCAGGAAGCCGTAAAGGCTTATGTAGGTGGTGAGCTTAAGCCCAATGCCGGTGCCCATGCGGGCCGTGATTGGGGTAAGTTTGACATTCAGAAAGAAGTTATTGATCTTTGTCCTACCCAGTGCATGTATTGGGATGGCGAAAAACTTTATATAAACAATAAAGAATGTAACCGTTGTATGCATTGTATAAATGTAATGCCTGAGGCCCTTCGCCCTGGCACTGATACAGGGGCTACTATTCTTATGGGAGCTAAAGCTCCGATTCTTGAAGGTGCTCAGCTTTCTACGGTTATGGTACCTTTCATTCGCCTTGAGCCTCCTTATGATGAACTCAAAGAGATCATTGAAAATGTCTGGATGTTCTGGATGGAAGAAGGTAAAAACCGTGAACGTCTGGGTGAATTGATGCAGCGTGTTGGTTTAGCGAACTTTGTAGAAACCGTGAAATTAAAGCATGTACCTCAGATGGTGAAAGAGCCTCGTTCTAACCCATACGTTTTCTGGAAAGAAGAAGAGGTTGAAGGTGGTTGGAAACGCGATATTAAAGAATATCGTGAGCGTCACCCTGCTTAGTATTATGAAAAATAAGGGGGCCTATGAGGCCCCGTTATTAAAAAAGTTTATAAAAGAAGGAGGTTAATATGTCTGATAAGGTTTATGAGAAGATTCAACAAGCTGAACTGGATGAAATTTTTTCCAAACCTTATGATCCGGAGTTAGGTGAGAAACTTTATAATCCACAAAAACCTATGGAGAACCGTATCACTGATATTGGTCCTCCATATTATGCCCAGTTTTTTCCTCCCGTTATCAAAAAGAACTATGGTAAGTGGAAGTCCCACGAAATTATAGAACCTGGTGTGTTGAAATATATCAGTGAAACAGGTGATGTAGTTTATGTAGTTAGAGTAGGAACACCTCGTTTGGTTACCACTGACTATATTCGTGAAGTTTGCGAAATTGCCGATAAGTACTGTGACGGTTATGTCCGCTGGACTACCCGTAATAATATTGAATTTCACGTAACTGACGAGGAAAAATTAAGGGCCCTTAAAGAAGACCTTAAAAGCCGCAAACATCCTGGTGGTTCTTATAAGTTTCCTATAGGTGGAACTGGAGCTGGGGTAACTAACATCGTGCATACTCAGGGTTGGGTTCATTGTCATACCCCAGCTATTGACGCCTCTGGTATTGTTAAGGCGGTTATGGACGATTTGATTGATTATTTCCAGAGCATGACTCTTCCGGCTCAGGTTCGTATTGCTTTGGCTTGCTGCTTGAATATGTGTGGTGCGGTTCACTGCTCTGACATCGCTATTCTTGGTATTCACCGTAAGCCCCCTCTAATTGAAGATGACCGTCTAGAATATGTTTGTGAGATTCCGCTGGTTCTCGCTTCCTGTCCTACGGGTGCTATTAAGCCTGCTACCGTAGAAATTGACGGCAAAAAGAAAAAGACTGTCCGTGTACAGGAAAGTCGTTGTATGTTCTGTGGTAACTGCTATACCATGTGTCCAGCCATGCCTATTGCTGATGGTGAGGGTGACGGTGTAGCTATTCTGGTGGGTGGAAAGATTTCTAACCGTGTTTCTGCTCCGAAATTCTCTAAACTGGTTATTCCTTATATTCCTAACGAGCCTCCTCGTTGGGAAACTACTGTTAAGTGGGTCCGTAAAATCCTTGAAACCTATGCTAAACACGCCCGTAAATATGAGCGTGTTGGTGAATGGGCTGAACGTATTGGCTGGGAACGCTTCTTTGAACTCTGTGAAATTCCATTCTCTCCTAAGACTATGGACGATTATCGCTTGGCTTATGATACTTACAGGACTTCTATGCACTTTAGGTTCACCAGCCATGTGGATATTAAGTAGCCAATAAATAAGGGGGTAGTTCTATGGATATAGAAGAAGTCAAACAAAAGATTTTGGAATTTATGGAGAAAAAAGCCAAAAGTAAGTCTAAAATTTATCTTAAGGATATGCAGAGGGCTATTCCGGATGCTAAGCCCATGCTTATCAAGAAGGCAGCCAATCAGTTGGTACAAGAAGGCAAGTTAGAGTATTTTTCTACCGGTTCTACGGTGATGTACAGCTTACCTGGGCAAGACCTTGAAAAGGGTATGACCCAGGAATAACAAAAAGGGCCGGGCAACCGGCCCTTTTTATTTACTATAGTTTATTATTCGGCCTGAGCGTCTAAGGTAATAGCCTTGTTATACGCTATTGGTGAATAAGATCAATAATTTAGTCCTACAAGTAATCTTCGTTAAATTATTCAGCTCCAAAAGCTCGCCAAGTTTTTTTATCTTTGGTAAGCTTTCGTTATGCGATACATAAGTACTAGGGGTGGTATAAACCCTATTCCTTTTAAAGAAACGGTTTTAATGGGGCTTGCTGAAGATGGTGGGCTAATTTTACCAGATAATATCCCTCAAGTATCAGCTAATACCCTGTATTTATGGCGTGGCCTTTCATATTCAGAACTGGCTTTCGAGGTGTTAAGCCTTTTTGCCGATGATATACCTGGTGATGATTTAAAAAACTTGGTTGAAAAGGCCTATTCTTCTTTTTCTCATCCTGAAATTTGTCCGGTGGTAAAAAAAGGTGATATTTGGATACTTGAACTTTTTCACGGGCCAACTCTTGCTTTTAAAGATATTGCTCTACAATTTTTGGGCAATCTCTTTGAGTATTTACTTATTGAACGTAAACAAAAGATGAATATCTTGGGAGCTACTTCTGGAGATACTGGCTCGGCGGCTATTTATGGAGTTAGGGGGCGCCAGAATATAAATATTTTCATTTTGTTTCCTAAAGGACGTGTTTCACCTATACAAGAATTGCAGATGACTACGGTGCCAGATCAAAATGTTTTTTGCCTGGCTATTGAGGGCACTTTTGATGATTGTCAGTATATTGTCAAAAGTATTTTTAATGATCTTGATTTCAAAAAGAAATATTCTCTCGGAGCTGTTAACTCTATAAACTGGGCTAGGGTTTTGGCTCAAGTTGTTTATTATATTTGGGCCTATTTTAGGGTCATTGAAAGCGAAAAAGTGAAGGAAGTTAGATTTTCTGTTCCTACAGGGAACTTTGGTGATATTTTTGCAGGGTATCTCGCCAAACGCATAATAGGCAAAGGTATAGAACGCTTGGTTTTAGCCACTAATGAAAACGATATTTTGACCCGCTTTGTGAATAAGGGAGATTATTCTCTTGGCCAGGTAACTTCTACCATCAGCCCTTCCATGGATATTCAGATTGCCAGTAATTTTGAACGCTATCTTTATTATCTTTTAAATGAAGAACCATCTCGCGTGCGCGAAGCCATGGAACATTTTTCTCAAACAGGCAAATTGGCTTTTTCTGCAGAAGAAATTGCCAAGGTAAAAAAAGATTTCCTTTCAGCCTCTATTAGTCAAAAAGAAACCTTGGCAATGATTGCTTCTTTTTATGAAAAAACTGGCTACGTACTCGACCCTCACACGGCTGTTGGGGTAGCGGCAGGTTTTAAATTTAAAGACGAACGACCAATGATAGCCTTGGCCACGGCCCATCCTGCTAAATTCCCTGAGGCTGTAAAACAAGCTATAGGGCGTGAACCCGAAAAGCCTGAATCTCTCAAAGGGCTCGAAGAAAAGCCTAAGCGGGTTAAAGTTTTACCTGCGAAGATTGAAAAAGTAAAAGAATTTGTAGCCCAAAATGCTTTAATTTAAGGAGCTTTAATGAAAAAGTTTATATTAATATTGGCCACATTTTTTATAGCTACTCCTGTTTTGGCTGAGGTCGTAACCTTGGAAATAAAAAACCCTTCAGATAAAAAACTTTGGCTGGCTGCCGTTAACAAGCCGTGACCGGTTGATATTATTTTTCCGGAGGGAAAAAGCATTCCACCTAAAAGCAGCTTGAAAGTAGAAGTAGATATTAAAGATTATCCCTCAAGCAGGGTGAAACTTTGTTTTAAAGCATCCTCAGGCGAAAAATGGTGCGTTAAGGCCATTGTTTATGAATATGAAAAGATCAAAAGACTTATTCTAAAAAAAATTAATCCATAAAATGAATTTTTATCTCTCATTTTGGCAGAGGAAAAATTATTTTTAAATTTTTGAAACGTTTATAATCAACGGAATTACGTGTAAATCGTGGTTTAATTGTTCTGTCCAGCCTAGATCCCAGGATTCAAGTTTATATTCATTTCCAAGTTTTTTCATGACATCTTCTACTATTCCTTTAAGATTCAAAATAGGATGTTTTTTGAGGACAGGGGGGAGTCCTGAAGTTAAGTTACAGACCAGGCATTTACCAGGCCTGGCACTAAGACGCAATTCAAGCACAATTTTGCCTTCTTCTGGCTTCCATTCTCTCAAACCTAGTTCAAGATAATAAGCGGGTTCTTCGCCAAAATAAAAAGCTTCAAAAAATTCATTTACACGTTCTTTGGGCAAAAGTGATTTAACCCAATTTTCATCCATAGCGTTTTCCTAGTTATTTAAAAGTTTTTTAAGTTCTTCAAGATGGACTTTTTCTTTTTCTTGTTCCTCGGGAGATAAATTTGCCATGTATTTTTGTAGCCAAATTTTAACTTCCTTTCGTAAAGGTTCTAGAGGGAAATTTTCTTTTTTTGTAAAATTTTTAAGCCTTTTCCAGTTAATAAGGGCTCGCTCTATACCTCGATAATATGATTCTTTTCGGTTTTCGTAAGTAAGATCACGCTTGATAATAGAGAGATAGCGGTCTATTACCGCTTTTTTTAAATAGTTTTTTTCTTGAGAGGTGAGGTTAAGTTTTGGGCCTTCTGGGTCTTCGGTAAGGTAATGAAGGCTATTCCACAAAGCCACTTCAGGAATTTCGCCAGCATGTTTTATAATTTCTGCTTCTTCAATTACTTCTTCTCTTAAACTACTCATCAGCAAGCATCTTTTCTATTTCTTTCATTTTGGGAAGCTCTGAGAGGTCTTTTAGGCCGAAAATTTCTAAAAATTTAGGAGTAGTGCCATAGAGCAACGGTTTCCCAGGGACATCTTTTCGGCCACAAATTTTTACCAGCCCTTTTTCCATAAGATTTTTTATAGCGCCGCTACTATCAACACCTCTTATGCTTTCAATTTCTGCTTTGGTTATTGGCTGCTTATAAGCTATAATAGCCAGGGTTTCAAGAGCTGCTCGCGAAAGTTTGGGCGGGGCACCAAAAACCAAACGTCTAAGGAGGGGAGCGAACTCTTCTTTTGTTTCGAAGCGAAATCCTCCCGCCACTTCACGCAGAACAAAGCCTCTATTTTCATAAAAAGTTTTTAAAGAATTTAGTGCTTCTTTTAACTCTTTTTGATTAGCATCAGGAAAAATTTTTAAAAGCTCTTTTATAGTGACCACTCGGCCAGCGGCCAAAAAAACTGCCTCTAACGCTCTTTCAAGCTGTGCCCTATCCATTGATATCAAAACCGTGAAGTTTGAGAAATTCTTCAGAAATAGAACCTTGATTGTATGGTTTTAAAAGTCTTTCCACATATTTACCAATTATATCTACTTCGATGTTTACTTCGTCTCCGGGTTTTCTAAAACCAATGGTGGTAAGTTTAGCGGTGTGGGGAATGATGGCAAGCTCTATTGTGTTTTCTTTGACCTGGTTCACCGTAAGGCTTATACCATCAACAGCTATAGAGCCTTTTTCCACCAGATAGCGATTAAGTTTTTTGGGAACTTCTACCTTGTAAAAGATGAACTCTCCTTGATGACGTCGGTCAAGCACTCGGCCTATTCCATCAACGTGGCCCGTAACCAAGTGTCCTCCCAAGCGATCTCCTAGGCGCAAAGCCCGTTCAAGGTTGACTTTTTCCCCTGTTGAAAAGTTCCCTAAAGTGGTTCTTCGAAGGGTCTCTGGAGAGACATCTACCGAAAAGACATTTCCTTTGAGAGAAGTGACCGTAAGACAGGCCCCATTTACCGCTATGCTGTCACCAAGTTTGGTATCGGAAATATCGAATGGGACTAGAATGAAAAATCTTTTACCATTAGCCAGGGGTTCTATCTTTACAATTTCTCCTAGGCCTTCTACAATACCCGTAAACATGAGAGACCTCCTATGTCGTATATACTAATCGTAGAAGACGAACAAGATATTGCAAGATTAGTAGCTCGCACTTTAGAAAAAGAAGGGTTCAAAACCCGTATTGCCTCTTCCCTTGCCGAAGGTCAAGAATTAATCGATAAAGAAATTCCAGAACTAGTAATCCTTGACCTGATGCTTCCTGATGGAAATGGTCTTGAACTCTGTAAGTACCTTCGTTTTCAGGAGAAGACAGAAATTCCCGTTATGATATTAACAGCCAAAGGTGAAGAGATAGATCGCATTCTTGGTTTTGAGATGGGAGCAGACGACTATATTGTGAAACCTTTTAGTCCCAAAGAGTTGTCTTTAAGGGTTAAGGCCATTCTTAAAAGGGTTAAACAAACAGAAGCTCCCTCGGCCGCTATTACTATAGGGCCTCTTTATATAGATCCGAATTCTATGAAAGTAAAAATAGACAAAGAAGAAATAAAACTCACTAGAACTGAATTTAATTTATTATTAGCTTTGGCCAAAGCTAAGGGCAAAGTACTCACTCGAGAGATACTTCTTGAAAAAGTATGGGGCTATACTTTTGAAGGATATGCGCGTACGGTTGATACTCACGTGAGACGCCTTCGCAAAAAACTTGGCCCTTGTGCTGAAATGATAGAAACTGTCTGGGGCATTGGATACCGGTTTAAAGATTAATCTATTCCTATCACTGGTTTTAATAGCCAGCTGGATATATTTTGTAATAAAATGGCGCAAAAGGCCTATTTCTAAAGAAACTCCTCCCCCAAAATCAAGTAAGCCTGAGTCCAAAAGAGAAATTTCCTGGCCAAAAATTTTTGATATCCTTGAAGAAGGAGTAGTCATTTGTAAAAAAGATGGTTCTATCGTTTTTTTAAATCCCAAAGCTTATAGTTTTTTAGGTGTTGGACGTCCAAATGAGCTTCCCAATCTTTTTGACATTTTAAGAGATCCAAACATTCAGCAGGCCATTGAAAAAGGAGAAGGGCGTTCTTTTGAAAAAGAACTCTTTTGGCCAGCTTATCGAGTTTTTAAAATTACTACCTTGGCCATAGACGATGCTTTGAGAGCTTTGGTTTTCTTGGATTTAACACCTTTTAGAAAACTTTCTCATATAAGACGAGATTTTGTAGCTCATCTAGCTCACGAATTTCGTACGCCTCTGACGGCTATCGAAGGTTATGCTGAAGCCTTGTTAGAAGAAGTACCTGGAGATATGCGTCAGGATGTGAGCATTATAATAAAAAATACCAAGAGACTTTCTCGTCTTTTAAAGGAGCTCCAAGTTTTGTCTAGGCTTGAGTTGCAGGGCATTCCAGAAGAAGACTTTGAAGTAGTTGATTTAAAAGAAGTTATCCAAACGGCTATAGAAACGATTTCTATAAAGGCTCAAAATAAAAAAATAATTGTACATTGGAAATTTCCTGAACAATCTGTTCCTGTGTGGGGTAGTTTTGACGACCTTTTGCGGGCTTTTATTAATTTGCTTGATAATGCTATAAAGTTTAGCCCTTCTGGTAAGAATATATGGATTGTTTTGGAAGAAAAAGAAAAAGAATGGCAAGTGAGTATAAAAGACGAAGGTCCTGGTATAAAAGACTATGAAAAGGAACGAATTTTTGAACGCTTTTATCGTGGTAAAGATGTTAAAGAAGCAGGAACAGGTCTGGGGCTAGCTATTGTAAAACATGTTATCCAGGCCCATAAAGGGAAAATAAAAGTAGAAAGTAGTATAGGCAAAGGCAGTGAGTTTATTGTTAAGCTCCCCAAACACAGCCCTCCTCAAAGGAAAACGAGTTAAATGTAATAATTTAAAAGACTTATAAAGTAGTAAAAACTTAAAGCTAAATAATAAAAAGTTTATCATCAAAAATAAAGTATTTTGATATCTAAATACTTCAAATAATAATAAAGCAAAAATATTAACTTGTAAGCGTTTTTTAAAGAATAAGTCGAAAGCTTAAAAATAAAGATAATTCCTTTTCCCAAGGGTTACTTTTCTCGGCAAATACAACTGCTTGACAAAGAGATCCGCTTTTATATACACTCTCTAACGATCAAGATTTTAAGTGATTTTAATTATTAATTTTGATAATTTCAGGTTTTAAAGATTATTTTTTAAGAAAAATTTATAAAAGGAGCAAGAAAATGAAACCCAAAGCGCCTTTAATTTTGTGTTTTTTATTTGCTTTTCTTTGTAGTTCTTCCCTAGTAGTAGCTTCGGTTAACACATCTCCAGACGAAGAGAATTGTGCTATCTGTCATAGGTATCCTGGTCTAGCTTATATTGACCAAAAGACAGGAAAGATGAGGCTTTTTTATGTGAACCCTAAACTATATGCTCAATCAGTTCATGGAGAAATACTTTGTCGCTATTGTCATATAGGCTTAGATGTAATCCCTCACAATAATGTTAAAAAAGTAAACTGTGCTAATAAGTGCCATATAAAGGAACCTTCTACTAATAAAGAGTTTTCCCACGAACCAATTTGTGCCCGTTTAAAAGAAGGTGTCCACTGGCCTGGGGAACCTCCAAATCTCAAAAAATATCCTGAAGATTATCCTAAGTGTTCTGAGTGCCATGTAAATCAAATTTATAAGCCTGTAGTTGACCTGAGAACTTTAAAGCCAGGAATAAATCCAGAAGTTCTGAGACGCTGTTTGGGATGTCATCCCCAAGAAAAGTGGACCAAAAGATTTTATCAACACTTTGCTCATCGTATGCATCGGGCTAAGACCCCTAAAGAGTTAGTTGATTTGTGTCTTGCTTGTCACGCCGATGCTAATATGATGGCACGTCACGGTTTAGAACCTGTGTCTGGATATAAAGATACTTTTCATTGGAAGGCGGTTCTTTATAATGATCCTAATGCTCCGGACTGTATTAGTTGTCATGCTCCTCCACGTTTCAAACGCGATATACATAATATGCTTTCGGTAAAAGACCCTAACTCACCTCTAGCTCCCGCAAATAGACCGTTAACTTGTGCTAGTCCTGATGGAATAATCCAATGTCACCCTGGAGCTACTGAAAAGTTTGCTTCAGGAAAAATTCATAAAGTACCTATAGGGTTAACGGGAGATCCATTAAAAGAACTAAAAGCTAAATCAAAAATTACTGCTTCTGATGTAAAAGAAGAAGAATTAAGTCCTCAAGAACTCATGCAGAGAAAAATATACTACTGGGTAAAAGTTTTATATACTTTGCTAATCACTTTTGTTATAGGTGGAATGATGCTTCATCAAATGATGGATTTTTATCGTACAATTAGACGGAAAGATCACCATTAATATAAAATTTAAAAATGAGTGAGGATGGAGATATGGAAAACAGAGAACTAAAAGAATTAAATGTTGATCCTAAAAATCAATATGTAGTAAGGCTTAATGGGCACGAAAGGTTGCAACATTTGTTGACAGTTATTACCTTTTTTCTTCTAGTGTTAACTGGTTTTTTACTAAAGCTTCCAGAAGATTGGGTTAATAAAATTGTAGAAAGAGTAGGTCCAAGTTTTTATGATTATCGTACAGCTATTCACCATTATGCCGGCGCAGCTATGATTATCACTTGTTTTTATCATATACTTTATTGTATTTTCCATCCTGATGGTCGCCGCTTTATAAAAGATATGATACCTCGCAAAAAAGATGCTATAGATATTTTTCAAAATATTGCTTACTTTTTAGGTAAACGGCCTGAACCCCCAAAGTTTGATCGTTTTGATTATAAGGAAAAAATGGAATATTTGGCTTTAGTAGCTGGTACTATTATTGTTTCTGTTACTGGAATAATATTATGGTTTAATACTCATTTTAGCCTTTTTGCTATTGAATTGTCTGATCTTATCCATACAATGGAAGCTACTTTAGCTACTATGGCCATTATCGTATGGCATTTTTACGCAGTACATTGGAAGCCCGGTAAATATCCAATGAGTTGGATTTGGATAGACGGAAAAATGCATGTTTATGAGGTTTTAGAGGAACATCCATTATGGTATGAGCGGCTTGTTAAAGAAGGTAAGTTAATTCCATTGTCTGAAGAGGATTTAGAAGAGTTACATAGAATGCATCATAAATATGTGAGGCCAAAAGGAATTAAATTACTTTTTCATTATTTATTTAAGCTTCTAGCTATTCCTTCTATAATATTTTTTATAGGTATTTTTCTCTTTCTAGCTAAACTACTTTACTTTCCTACAGAAGCTACCTCTAAAATACAAGAAGCTTCATTGCTTATTGAAAAGCAGATAAAAGAAGAATCCGAAGCTAGAAAATGGATGGGGCATTTTCATAATATTGATAATACCATTTATTTAAAATTGTCAGATCCTCCAGTTTGTATAAAGTGTCATGGAATATATCCTCACTCAAAGTCTCCTGAGGTGCGTTCTCTACTAAATATGCATACTTATTTCTTTGCTTGTGAAGTTTGTCATGTTAGAAAAGATGAAGTTAAAGGAAAAATTAATTTTGTATGGTTTAACAATGAAACTGGAGAAGTGGTTACTACAATTAAAGGGGATAATGGTGTATATGGAGCTATGCTTGTTCCTGTACTTACAACACCTGATGGTAAGAAAATACGCATGGATAAGATGAATAAAGAATTTGTTGAAGAATACTTAAAAATAAAAGATAAATTAACACCAGAGGAGCAGGCTCGTGCCAAAGCTTTATTACATAGACACTTGTCTCGTAAGCCTATCCAATGTGACGAATGTCATCGTAAGAATGGATATATAGACTTTGTTGCTGTAGGTTATCCACCAGAAAGGGCAGCTAGCCTTTATAGAACTGAAGTAGCTAGAATGATTGATCGCTACATGAAATTCTATCTTCCAACTATGTTTGAGCCTGAATTGATGCGCCAACAGCGCCTACTTCGACCCGAAAAAACTAAATAGGAGTAAAATAATGTGTCGCCACCTGTTAATAACTGCAAAAAGAGTACTTAACAGGTGGCGATATATATTTCTATTTATTTTTACCCTTATAGTTTTTTGGCCAACAAATTGTTTATCGCAATCGGAAAGTGATAAAAGTATTCTTCCAATATTCAAGTATAAACTGTTATTCAAAATTGAGGGTTTTAAGCTTCCTAGCGATGTAGATATAGGTCCTGAAGGATGGATATATGTACTAGATGGAACTCAAAACTTAGTACGCATTTTTAATGCTTTAGGCCAACCTTTGTTTACTTTGGGAGGAGACAAGCTCTTAAAATGGCCATTAGGTTTAGCAGTATCTGCTAAAGGTGAGGTTCTGGTAGCTGATTCTCAAAACCATAGATTAGCTCTGTTCCCTCCAGGCATTAATAAGCCTCATTATATTAGTGTACCTTCTCCAAAGGGTGGGAGGCCTTCTGACCCTACTGATGTAGGCTTTGGTATAGACGGAAAGACATATATCGCCGTAGATAATGATAACCATAGAGTCTTAGCCCTAGATTATAAAGGGAAAATTGTTTGGGCTACAGGAGAAATGGGCCGAGGGCCGGAAGAATTTCGCTATCCATTTTTAATGGATACAGACGAGCAAGGAAATATTTATGTGGTGGAAGTAATTAATACCAGGGTACAGGTTCTTGATAAAAATGGCCATTTTTTGCGATTTATAGGTGAATGGGGAATTGATCCGGGTCAGTTTTTTCGCCCGAAAGGGGTTGCTGTTTCTAAAGATGGGAAAGTTTTTGTTTCTGACAGTTATGTAGGGGTAATACAAATTTTTACCAAACAAGGAAATTTCTTAGGAGCCGTGGGAGGGCCTGACGGAAAACTCTGGCGTTTTCAAACTCCAGTTGGTTTAGCTGTCAACGGTAAAAGGCTTTATGTGGTAGAAATGATTAAAAATAGAGTGTTAGTCTTAGAAGAAGTACCTTAGATGTTTTATTTGATTTTATTTCTATTAATAAATTTTTTGGCTGGTAATGTTTGGGCTGTAACTTTAAAGCCCAGTCCCACCAGAGAATGTGCTATATGCCATTTTCGTTGGATGGAACCTTTTTACTACGAGCACCGTGGCACTCCTTTGCATCCTTTGCAGGTAGAAAAAGTAGCTGGTGATGAAATGATGTGTTTTAGCTGCCACGATGGTTCTAATGAGGATTCACGGGTAAAAGTTTGGCTTAGAGATAGGCATAAAGTCAATATTAAGCCTTCTGATAAAGTTAGAATTCCAAAGATTTTTCCCCTTTCTCCAGATGGTAAAATAGTGTGTTGTACCTGTCATTCTGCTCATGGAGTACCAACAGATACTAGTATAGAAAGGGTTATATTTTTACGAATTTCTAATAAAGATTCTATAATGTGTGAATTATGCCATGTAAGACAAACCAAAAAAGATCGTAACCATCCTATGCACAAGGGAGACCGTCCTATACCTAAAAAACTTGTAGAAGCCGGGGCAGTACTTTCAGTAACTAATCCAAAACACATAATTTGTGAAAGCTGCCATACCGCTCATGGAGGAACCGAAAAGAATTTTATTTTACCTATTAGTGATTCTTCTTTGTGTAGTGCCTGCCATGAAGAAAAATACAGGGAAACCGAGCCCCAACGTCCACGGCGCAAAAACCATCCTTTGTTTGTAAAATTTCATGAAAAACATGGTGCTCCTAAACTATTTGCTGGTAAGAAGGGAACGGTGCAATGCAGTTCTTGCCATAAAGCCCATCAACCTGATGCTCCGCAAAAACCTTTTAAGCTTCTGGCAGCTCCTATTTTTGATTCTCAACTGTGTTTGATTTGTCATAATGAAAAGGGAACCCCTGTAAAAAATCATCCTGTAAAAATTACGTTTAAACTTCCTGAAAAATCTCGCTTAAAATTTTTTGTAGGTCCTAAAGGAACTCTGCAGTGTCTTACTTGTCATGGTATTCATCAAAAAAAATCTTTTCCAAAATCATTAGTGGCTGAGTACAATCCTTTATGTTCTTCCTGTCACCCTAAAGCCTTCCTAGTAGAGAAGACGGAGCATGATTTAAGGGTAACAGCTCCTGAGGAGAAGAATATTTTAGGAGAAGATGTTAAGACAGGGGGGTTATGTAGTCCCTGTCATGTACCGCATAATGCAACAGGGCCATATTTATGGGCGCGCAAGCTAGATGTTAAAGAGGCCTATCCATCAGATCTTTGTTTAACTTGTCATAATAAGGAAGCGATAGCATCAAAGAAGCTTGTAGGAGAGGAGACTCATCCGATAAAGATAGTGATGAAGAATCCTCCGAAAGATTTGCCATTTTATAAGGTAGGAGATAAGAAAGATCTTTTGGAGTGTAGTACATGTCATAATCCGCACCAGTGGGCACCTAATAAGAAGAAAAAAGGTCCTGGAAAGAATACTGAGGGTACTCCCCTTACTAGCTTTTTGCGTAAGCCAGCTGGTTTGAATCCTGTTCTTTGTGGAACATGTCACCAAAATCAGCTTTTAGTAGAGAAGACGGAGCATGATTTAAGGGTAACAGCTCCTGAGGAGAAGAATATTTTAGGAGAAGATGTTAAGACAGGGGGGTTATGTAGTCCCTGTCATGTACCGCATAATGCAACAGGGCCATATTTATGGGCGCGCAAGCTAGATGTTAAAGAGGCCTATCCATCAGATCTTTGTTTAACTTGTCATAATAAGGAAGCGATAGCATCAAAGAAGCTTGTAGGAGAGGAGACTCATCCGATAAAGATAGTGATGAAGAATCCTCCGAAAGATTTGCCATTTTATAAGGTAGGAGATAAGAAAGATCTTTTGGAGTGTAGTACATGTCATAATCCGCACCAGTGGGCACCTAATAAGAAGAAAAAAGGTCCTGGAAAGAATACTGAGGGTACTGAAATGAGCAGTTTTCTCCGGAAACCTAATTTAAAGTATCCAAAATTATGTGGAACTTGCCATCATGATCAAGCCTTTGTAACCGGTACAGATCATGATTTGCGAGTTACAGCTCCTCAATATGTTAATCTCCAAGGGAAATCTATAAAAGATGCTTCTCCGTGTACCGCTTGTCATGGTGTTCACAATGCTTTGTATGAGCCTTATCTCTGGGTAGCTCCTTTAGGTAATGGTCAAGACTATATAGAAAAAACTTGCTATGGCTGTCATAGTAAAGATGGCCCAGCAGCAGACAAAACTGTACCAGTTGGTTCTCATCCAACTAAACTATATTTTGGTTATCATAAAAAATATCTGTCACTTTTGATAGCAAAATATGTTCCTCTATTTACTTTAGATGGCAAGCGATCTCCTCAAGGAGTTATTACTTGTTCTACCTGTCACGATCCACATATTTGGGATGATAATA
This sequence comes from Thermodesulfatator indicus DSM 15286, assembly GCF_000217795.1. Taxonomy (NCBI): domain Bacteria; kingdom Pseudomonadati; phylum Thermodesulfobacteriota; class Thermodesulfobacteria; order Thermodesulfobacteriales; family Thermodesulfatatoraceae; genus Thermodesulfatator; species Thermodesulfatator indicus. The sequence goes on along the minus strand of NC_015681.1, from coordinate 413,206 downwards.
ATCCTGAACAAGCTCCTTGGAAAAATGTAGAAGGGAATGTAATGAATAGTTTTCTTAGAAAACGTCTAGATTTAATGGAAAACTTCTGTTCTATTTGCCATGGGCCAAGTGCATTGTTTTTGTATCGCTACTATCATGATGCTGAAATGCGAGAAGAGTTACATCGTAGAGAAATTCCTTTAATTCAGAGATGAAGATGTTTATAAAAAAGATAATACTTTTGTTTGTAGCTAATTTGATATTTGCTTCTGCTGCTAAAGCTCAAAAGATATTTACACCTAAACATGACAAGATAGATTGTATAGCGTGTCATAAATCAGATTATCATGGTAAACCGACTAAAGAACTAATTTATGGTGGTAATGTAATTAAAATATGTCAAAAATGCCATCAGCAAGTCATGAAGCATCCTACAGCAATAAAAGTAAAAAATCGTACAATAATATTTTCTCTAATGAAACTTCCTTTATATAATGGAAAAATTACATGTACAACTTGTCATCAAATACATTTGAGAGAAAACGTAGATTATTTGCTTAGATCTAAGAACTTTTTGAGACATAATAGAGATATTCTTCCAAATTTAAATTTATATTCTGTTCTCTGTGTAGCTTGCCATGGAGATTTTTTAGAAAAAAAGAATGTACATGATAGACAAAAAAATAATTGCACATATTGTCATTTAGTTTCAATAGATAAAGATAAAAATAATCAAAGGCTTAAAGATTTTTTAGGTAAGTATAGTTGTACTCCTTGTCATCAGAACGTTATTTGTAGTATAGATCGTGGATATAATCCATTTATAGATCCAGAGATCCAAAAAAAGGCAAAAGAATTAAATTTGAATCTTTCTAATAAAAAGCCAATTTGTACTACTTGCCACCTAAATCATTTTAAGACTAAAGAAGAGAATTCTATAAAAGAGACTTACTTATTATTAGCATGGGAGTCTCGTAGTATTAATCCTCACTGGAAGAAATTATTTTGTAAAAACTGTCATTCTAATCAGCCATCACCTAATAGAGCTCCTTTAAAAAATAAAAATTTTAATCAGTTGTGCCAGAGATGTCATAATGATCAGTTTGCTAGAGCGGATATTCATCCGGTTGGTATTAAACCTAAAAAGATAAAAGTTCCTAAATTTCTGCCTCTTCAGGATGGGTTGCTAACTTGTGAGACTTGTCATAATGCTCGTATTCAATGTTTTCGTTATAAAGAAGCAAAGCGAATAAATCCCCTATTTTTAAGGGTAGCAGGTCTTTCACGATATCAATTTTGTTTCCTTTGCCATGAAGCTAATACTTATAGACGGATGAACCCTCATGAAAATCAAATTGATAAAAAGGGGCAAGTTATTAAAGAAAAATGTCTTTTATGTCATAGTTCGGTACCTGATCCTGAGCATAATTTTGGATTAAAAGATATAAAATTTGCTATGAAGGATCCTGATGAATGTTGTATCGGTTGTCATCCTGGTTATGAAAAAAATCATCCTGCAGGTTATACCCATACGGGGGTTAAGCCTTCTAAAAAAATTAAAAAAGCTATAGATACAAGCATAGAAAGAATAGGTGTAGAAATACCATTATATAATGGAAGAATTATTTGTGCTACTTGTCATAATCCACACCAAGAAGGAGTTATTAAGTTTAAGGCTGCAGCTACAGGTTCACTCCAATATAATAAATTAAGGCTTAAGGCCACTACAGAAATGTGTCTTGCATGCCATATAGATAAGGCCTTCCATAAAAAATCTACTAATCATACTATTAAGAAATAATAATAAAAATTAGTTAAAAAATTATAAATCTATCATAGAAAGAATACTTTTCTGTTTTTAGTCAATATAAACTGCAACAGAAAATCATTTAAAAAAATGACAAAAAAATTTATTGACTTTTTCAAATAAATTTGAGAATTATTCATAAATAAGGGATGGGGCCTTATAAAAAATATTAAAGGAGGTAGTTATGAAAAGAACAGGGAGGTTTGTGGTGTTATTTATTCTCAGTTTAATTATGTCAACTTCTTTAGTTTTTGCTTCCAGCTATAAAGCTAATATCTCTCCTTCAGAAGCTTTAAACAGGATCGCTGAAGGCAATAATCAGTTTGTAAAAAAACACCATTATGATTATTTTAAACCTTATCAAACTTCTCAACATCCTTTTGTAACAATGATAACATGTTCTGATGCTCGTGTGCATAGTAATGTGCTTTTAGATGATCCTATAGACAAAATATTTGTTATAAGAAACATTGGTAATCAATTAGTGGTTTCTAGAGGATCAATAGATTACGGAATTCTCCATCTCCACACTCCGATTCTTTTGATACTTGGTCATACTCATTGTGGAGCAGTTAAAGCAGCTATGGGAGATTATAGTAAAGAAACTGAAGGTATTAGAAAGGAGCTTGATCATCTTCACATTCCTTTATCTAAAGATGATAAAAAGGGAAATTTGGAAACTAGATGGCTGAGAAATGTAGAACGTAATGTAGACTGGCAAGTAATACAGGCAATGTCATTCTATCCGGAACTTGTAAATCAAGGAAAATTAGTAGTAGTGGGAGCTGTATATGATTTTATAAACGCCTACGGGAAAGGATATGGTAGAATGGTAATAATAAATATTAACGGAGAGAAAAATCCAGAAAAACTAAAAACTCATCCTATTGTGAAAAAGCTTTCGAAAGAGTTAAAAGACTTAATTATTGTTACTAATCATTGATATATATGGGACCTTTGCAAAATTTTAAAACTTTAGCTTCAAGTGATCACAGTGTTACTAACAAGAAGGAGAATATAAACACGACAAAGAAGATTGCTTAAATAAATTTTGCAAAGGTCTCTGGTTATAAATAAAATATTATAAGGTGTTTCAGTTATATAAAGACAAACAGTAAGTTGTTAGATATTTCAAGGCCTCATCCCTATTTAGAATAATTTCTAACTGACAATAAATAGTCAATTGTATCTATAGGGATCTCTATGTTTAAAGCACCTATTATGTCTCCTTCTTTTAAGTTGATAGCTTTATCATTAGGATAAAATTTCTTTATTTTGGTCTGATATGAAAAAGGAATTTCATGTTTATTTCCATGGCATTTTAAGCAATCTTTTTTGACATAAATTGGTATTAAATATCTATATGTAGTTTTATTATTTTTACTTATGATCACAGGCATTATTTTCTTGTTATTTGTCCGTTTTTTTTGATAAGAAATTAATATTTTTTGGGCAATTTTATCTGCACTGTGACTAGGATTGCGATAGTTTATGGATACTAGAGCAACTTTACTATTCCAATCGTGTAAATATTCTCTAATATCAAAGGTTAACCATCTATTTAGATCATTAAAAAATAGCCTAGCCCCTTCAAAACCTTTATTCTCTATCATAACTTTTAGTGTTTCTTTTTCTAACTTTAAATAGCGATAGTTCAGCCAAAAAGCTATCTCTTGAGAGAGAACCAAATTCTCAGCCCAACTTATCTTAATATGCAAAGCTAAAACAAATAAAATGATACTTAATAATTTTTTCATTTTTGACTCCCAAAAATAGAATATTCTTGGAATACTTTTCGGAAGGTGGACAAATTCCAAAAATAAAATTTTTTTATGAAAAAAATAAATAGATTAGGACAATTTAAAAAATTAGACTATTAATCCCAGCAAGTTTGTATGAAAAAGGGAGGGGTAGCATTAGGTGATCTAGGAGCCGTGGTAATTTCACAATTGTTATTTTCTTTCGTTTGTCTAGAGCAGAACATTAGAATTATAGAGGTTTGGAGGTATCAAATTCTTTTCCAGAATAACTGATTATCTTTTATTTGTACGTTTAATCTTTGGTTATTATTTAGAGACCCAAGGTAAGCCATAATTATAGTTTTAGTTAAAAAATATTGCTGGTAATTTTTGATTTCAATTTTAAAGCTATTGCATATTTTTTTTATAATATGTTCGGTAGTTTTTGCTTCTTTAGTAAATTCGATAATTGTTTCTTCTATGCTGTCTATTAGTTTTAAAGTTTTATCAGTTATGCTGTTGATATCTTTAATTGGTTCTCCATGACTAGGTATATAAAGGTTATAGCTACTGTTTTTTAAATAGTTTAAAGTTTGTTTTTGAACTTCTATATCGATATAAAATGGAATTTTATGTTTTCTTAATACTTTTGGTGAAAAAATAGCATCTCCACAAAAAAGAATATTATCTATGGCTATGCCAATATGGTTGGGAGAATGGCCTGGTAGTTTAACAATTTTTATTTCAACATCATCAAAGATTAATTTGTTTTCGTTACTTTTGATTACATAATCAACTTTTGAAGGAGGAGCCATTAAAAATTTATTTTTTAAAGATTCTATAGGCATGGCCCCAGAGAATAGGAATATTGATTCTAACAGCGGGTTTTCTATCATAACATATTCTAACTCTGGAGCATAAATCTTTAATTTTACTTTTTCTTTGAGATAGGCATTCCCTCCACAGTGATCAGCATGAGAATGAGTGTTAATTATAGCTTCTATATGAAAATTTTTATCATTTATAGTCTTTAAAATTTTTTTAGCGGTATCGCTATCTAATCCACTATCTATAAGTATTAGTTTCTTTCCATTTCTAATAGCTCCTATATTTGTAAAGTTAGGAATATAATAAACATGTTCGGTTAATTGTTTTAATTCCATTTAGTTACTCCACTTGTTTGTGCTAGAGCCATATCGACAGCACTACGGGCGTGAATAGCCGTAGTATCATATACAGGCAAAGGACTATGTTCAGGTTTAATTAAAAGGGGAATTTCTGTACACCCAAGTATTATACCTTGAGCACCATTAGCTTTTAAGTCTTCAATAATTTCTATAAATTTTTGGCGTGACTCCTCATTAATGTTACCTCCGATTAATTCGTGAAAAATAATTTTGTGAATTAACCTGCGTTTTTCTTTCGGAGGTATTAGGACATCGATTTGGTGTTTTTTCTTTAACCGGCCGCAATAAAAGTCTTCCTCCATAGTAAATTCTGTTCCTAAAAGACCTACGCGTTGATGTCCTTGTTTTTTTATGGCGTCAGCTGTTGCATCTGCAATGTGTAAAAGAGGAATAGAGATTGTTTTTTCGATCATCGGAGCGACTTTGTGCATGGTATTGGTGGCTATCAAAAGAAAATCTGCTCCAGCTTGTTCTAATTTTTGGGCTTTATCTTTAAGAATCTCTCCCAATTTTTGCCAGGAGCCTTGGTGCTGTAAGTGTTCAATCTCGGAGAAATCAAAAGAATAGAGAAGAATTTTGGCAGAATGAAAACCTCCCAGGCGAGATTTTATTTCTTCATTGATCAAACGATAGTATTCCAAAGTAGATTTCCAGCTCATACCTCCCAAAATACCTATAGTTTTCATCTTTTCTCCTTGTCGAATTTTAGGTTTATTCTATCACGGTTAAACAGGAAGCCAATTTATAATTTTTACTCAATTTCAACCGTTTCCTCCGAGATAAAACTTTTCCTAGCATGCGAGACACCAAGTAGTCATAATCCAAAGTTATAAAGGCTTTATAAGTTTTGAGAATTAGGAGGTCTTTTTGTTTTCAGGGGTTATATGATCGGCTGTATCGTGGTGACTTTTGTTATATAAAATCCAGGTTAATAGCTTTTAAAATATATTTTTCGTTGTAGTTTTTTATTTAAAGATCGTCAATCTTCTGTTAAATATTTATAACTCAAAATTCAAATAAGAGGAGGTTTATATGAAAGGGAAATTTTGGGCATTAATGCTAATCTTTTTGTTGAGTTTTTCCACCATAGCTCTGGCTAAAAAAAGGGTAATTGTGTTTGCTGTTGACCCTACCTGGCCTCCAATGGAATTTGTCAATAAGGACAAACAAATCGTGGGTTTTTCCATTGATTACATGAAAGCTGCAGGTAAAGAAGCAGGTTTTACGCCGGTTTTTAAGAGTGTAGCCTGGGAGGGAATCTTCGCTGGCCTTATGGCAGGCGAGTACGATGCTATTTGTTCTTCTGTAAGTATTACAGAAAAAAGAAAGAAGAAAATGGACTTTAGTATCCCATATTATAAAGTAAGACAAGCTATAGTTGTGCCGAAAGATTCAAATGTGAAGACCCTTGAAGATTTAGTAGGTAAAAAGGTAGGAGCCCAAATAGGTACTACGGGCTATTTTGCTATAAAAAAAGTAAAGGGAATAATTGCCAAGTCTTACGATGAAATAGGACTTGCTATGCAAGATTTGATTAATGGAAATTTAGACGCGGTGGTATGTGATGATCCTGTAGCTGCCAATTATGCCCAACAAAAAGAGGGCTTTAAGGATAAGCTAAAGTTTGCCGGTGTTATTGAAACTAAAGAGGCGGAATACTACGGAATAGCCGTAAGAAAAGGTAATAAAGAAGTATTAGATTTGATTAATAAAGGCATTAAGGCCGTAAAAGAAAAAGGAATCGAAGAACAATTAATTAAAAAATGGATTAAGCAGTAAATAAGGACCATTTAAAAAGGGCTGGTTAACCAGCCCTTTTTAATGGAGGTTTTTTACATATGAAGGACAAGAAAAGAATAGAAATTAGCGACGGTGCTGCTATCCCGACAGAAGAAGATATCGGTCTTCTTACTGCTTGGAGAATAGCTTTTGTCGGAACGATAGTCCTAATAATAGCTCTTTGCCTCTTTAAACCTGATCCCTATTTGGAAATTTTAGAGTTTGTTCCTGATGGAGTAATCGTTACATTTAAAGTAACAATAATTTCTATAATTTGTTCTTTTTTTGTAGGGCTAATAACAGGTCTTGGGAGAATTTCAAAAAATAGAATTATAAATTTAGTTGCCTCCACATATGTAGAAGTAATCAGAGGAATTCCTTTATTAGTTCAACTTTTTTATATATACTATGCTATAGGTACTTTTACGCAAATACCTCCTTTTTTTGCTGCTATTTTAGCTTTGACTATTTGTTATGGAGCATATATGGGAGAAGTATTCCGTGCGGGAATTGAATCTATTGATAAAGGTCAAACAGAAGCTGCTCTTTCTTTAGGTTTTAATAAAAGACAAACTATGTTATATGTGATTCTTCCTCAAGCTATGCGAACTATACTGCCCCCTGTTGGAAATGAATTTATCGCTTTATTGAAAGATACATCTTTAGTTTCAATAATAGCAGTAGCTGATCTTTTAAGACGCGGTAGAGAGTACGCAACAGCTACTTTTAACTATTTTGAAACTTTTACAATGATAGCCCTTATTTATCTTTTGATTACCTTGATTTTATCTAAATGTGTAAGTTATATGGAAAAGAAGTTGACACCTTATGCTTAAAAAAGATCCCATTATAAAAATAGAACATGTTTATAAATACTTTGGCTCATTTTTAGCTCTTGAGGATATTTGTCTCGACGTATATGAGCAAGAAAAAATAGTAATTATTGGTCCCAGTGGTTCTGGGAAATCAACTTTATTGAGAACTATTAACCAGCTTGAAACAGTAAGTTCTGGAAAGATTATCGTAGATGGTGTAGAAGTTACCAATCCAAAAGTAGATATGACTAAAGTAAGAATGAGAGTAGGAATGGTTTTTCAAAATTTTAATCTTTTTCCTCATAAAACAGTGCTAGAAAATTTAACGTTAGCTCCTATAAAACTCAAAAAAATGAAAAAAGAAGAGGCTGAAGAAATCGCTTATTCTTTATTGGAAAAAGTGGGTATCAAAGATAAAGCCCATAGTTATCCAGGCCAGCTTTCAGGTGGCCAGCAACAGAGAGTAGCTATTGCCAGAGCTCTGGCTATGAATCCTAAAATTATGTTATTTGATGAACCTACTTCGGCCTTGGATCCAGAAATGATAGGTGAAGTATTAGATGTTATGAAGAATCTAGCTAAAGATGGTATGACCATGGTAGTAGTGACTCACGAAATGGGGTTTGCTAAAGAAGTAGCTGATCGAGTAGTTTTTATGGACCACGGAAAAATAATAGAGATAGGAACACCAGAGCACTTTTTTAAGAATCCAACCCATCCACGAACAAAACAATTTTTGAATCAAATCCTGGCTCTAGATTAAAATTTAGAGTTTGAGTAAAAATTTGAGAATATATAAAAAATAGAGAATTTTTAGACTGCATTAGTTCAGATTTAATCTAACAGATGTTAATTTATCTAACACTCCGTTATTTAAATTCTCAATAAGTTAACACTTAACTCCAATCTCGTAGGAAGGGATAAGGAATTTGAGACTTGATAAAGAATGTAATCTAGAGATTCGGCTATCCTTTTGAAGGATTCTAGGGGGCATTCGTTTAAGAAGGCTTTAAGCCTTATATTTTCTGCTTCTCTTAAAATTTCTATCTTCGCTTCAATAGCATTATGTTTGGCTAAAAAGTAAAAGTTTTGGTCGGCATTTATTTGTTTTTTGACGGTATTGATTAGCTCTGAGAGCTCAACCATTTTGCCGCTTAAATAAAAACTTATTCCCTCAGGCTCCTCTGTAACAGTCGTCTTTTCAATAACAAATGTTATATCTTTTAGGGCCTGCCTGGTAAGATAATTAAGTTTATTGAAAAGCACTTCAATGCTTGGTACCCCGTATTTTTTACCGTCTTCAAATTCGTCTAAAAATTCCGTAGGAGCAAGCCGCCGTTTAGAAGTTGGGTAGGGGAGTATTTCCTGTAGTTGTTCCATAACCTCTTGAGAAACTGTAATTTGTTCAAACTTTTCAAGGCCGGCTTCTTTGATGGCCTCTTTCCAGAACTGGTCACGCTCAAAGTCGCGGCTCCCGTAATCATGCTCGTAATAGACTTTTTTTATGCCCGCCGAAGCTATGAGCTTTAAGCACACATAGCATGGAGCAAGGGTGCAATAAAGAGAGGCACCTTCTACCGAGATACCAAAACGGGCCGCCTGAGCGATGGCGTTGGCCTCAGCGTGGGTAGCCCGACAAAAGTTATATTTGTCAATGTCGGGGATGCCTTTTTCTCGCCTAAAACAATAGCCAGGGCCACGGTCTGTGCAGTGCCAGGCCCCTGGCATAGGGCCATTGTATCCTGTGGCGAGAATTCGTTTATTTTTTACGATTACAGCTCCAGAAGGCCGCGAATTGCAACCCGAACGCAGGGCCACAATCTTGGCAAGTAGCATAAAGTATTCGTGCCACGGGGCTCTAATCATGCGGCCAAAAGAGTGTCAAGTTCTTTGTAAATAGGAAATTCCTGACAGAGCTTTTCCACCTTGGCCCGAATATCCTTTATCAGAGTCTCGTTACTCGGGTCTTTTAGCACCGCTACCATCCACTCACCGACCTGCTGCATTTCTTTTTCTTTAAGGCCGCGGGTGGTAACGGCTGGTGTTCCTATCCGAATGCCGCTGGTTACCCTTGGTGGCTTGGTGTCAAAAGGAATGGCGTTCTTATTAACGGTAATACCTGCCTTTTCAAGGGCTTCTTCGGCCTCAGCGCCGGTTATTCCCTGGCTGGTAAGATCAACCAAAATAAGATGATTGTCTGTACCACCTGAGACCAATCTGAACCCCTCAGCCTTTAAGACTTCGGACAGGGCCTGAGCGTTGGCTACTACCTGTTGCTGATAGGTCTTAAACTCTGGAGCTAAGGCTTCTTTAAAGCAAACCGCCTTGGCAGCGATGATGTTCATGTGCGGGCCGCCTTGAATGCCAGGGAATATGGTCTTGTCTATGGCTTTGGCAAAGCGTTCCTGGCAGAGAATAAATCCGCCTCGTGGCCCGCGCATAGTTTTATGCGTGGTGGAGGTGACAAATTCAGCGTAAGGAACAGGCGAAGGGTGAATACCGGCCGCTACCAGCCCGGCAATGTGGGCCATGTCAACCATAATATAGGCACCAACTTCGTCGGCAATTTCGCGAAAGGCCTGAAAATCAATGACGCGGGGATAAGCACTGGCTCCGGCTACTATCATTTGAGGCTTGTGTTCTAGGGCGAGCCTTCTTACTTCGTCGTAGTCAATGGTCTCCGTGTCGCGGGAAACACCGTAGTGAACCACTTTATAAAGCTTTCCTGAGAAGCTTACCGGAGAACCATGGGTGAGATGCCCCCCGTGGGCAAGATTCATGGAAAGAATAGTATCTCCGGGGTTGAGTACAGAAAAATAAACCGCCATATTGGCCTGTGAGCCAGAATGAGGTTGAACATTGGCGTGTTCAGCCCCAAAAAGAAGTTTGAGCCGTTCAATAGCCAGATCCTCTACCTGGTCAACAATTTCACAGCCACCGTAATAGCGTTTGCCAGGATAGCCCTCGGCATATTTATTCATGAGAACTGAGCCTTCAGCTTCCATAACCGCTAAAGAGGCCAGATTCTCTGAAGCAATCATTTCAAGCTGGTTCTGAAGGCGTTTAAGTTCTTTGCCAACCAGGCTAAAAATTTCAGGATCTGTTTGCCTTAAAAAATTCATGTTTTTACTCCTTGGTCAATTCATCTATAAGCTTGATTCTTCTTTCGTGGCGGCCGCCTCCAAAAGGGGTATCAATGAAAACTTTTACCATTTCAAGGGCCAGGGCTTCACCAATTACCCGGCCACCCAGAACTAAAACATTAGCGTCGTTGTGAAGACGGGCCATTTTGGTGGTGAAAAGTTCGTGGCAAAGAGCCGCCCTAATGCCGCGGAAGCGATTAGCCACCATGCTCATGCCAAGGCCAGTTCCGCAAATAAGGATTCCGCGCTCGGCCTCTTTGTTTAACACCGCTTGCGCTACTTTTACTCCAAATTCCGGGTAATCAACAGATTCTTTTGAATAACAGCCAAGGTCTAATACATTATGGCCAAAGTCTTCCAGAAAGGCCTTAATCTTTTCTTTTAGTTCAAAGCCAGCGTGGTCGCTTCCGATAGCTATTTTCATGGCTATTCCTCAAATTTTTTGAAAACTAATACGGCGTTTGTGCCTCCAAAGCCAAAGGAATTTGACATGGCGATTTTTACCTCAGCTTCTCTGGCTTTATTGGGTACGTAGTCAAGATCGCACTCAGGGTCAGGTTCTTCGTAGTTTATGGTGGGCGGGATAACGCCGGTCTCTATAGTTTTCACGGTGAACACCGCTTCAATACCACCGGCTCCACCAAGGAGATGTCCGGTCATAGACTTGGTAGAGGAAACCGGAATCTCTTTGGCTTTATATTTGAAGACCTGTTTAATGGCCTTGGTTTCCGCTATATCATTAAGAGGGGTGCTGGTGCCGTGGGCGTTTATGTAATCTACTTCCTGGTAACTTAGGCCGGCATCTTCAAGGGCCTGAGCCATAGCCCGAGCCGCTCCCTCGCCGTCTGGAGGTGGGGCGGTCATGTGATAGGCGTCAGCGGTTAAACCATACCCACAAACCTCAGCGTAAATCTTGGCCCCGCGAGCTTGGGCATGCTCAAGGCTTTCAAGCACGAGAATACCGGCGCCTTCTCCGATGACAAAGCCATCCCGTTTGGCGTCAAAGGGTCGGCTGGCCTTTTCAGGCTGATCATTGAATTTGGTGGAAAGGGCCTTAGCCACGGCAAAGCCAGCAATGGTAAGGGGAGTAATGAGACCTTCGGTCCCACCGGTGATAACAATATCACAGCGGCCTTCGCGAATATATCTCATGGCCTCGCCAATGGCGTGGGTGCCGGCGGCACAGGCCGTGCACACGGCGAGATTCGGCCCTTTGGCTCCGTGAAAAATGGCTACCTGGCCAGCGGCCATATTGGGAATCATCTTGGGAACAAAAAACGGGGTAATGCGCCGCCAGCCTTTTTCGAGCAGTATGGGAGTGTATTCTTCTATTACGTCAATACCACCCATGCCCACACCAATAATAACGCCAGCTCGTTCCCCTAGCTTTTTTTCGGCAAGCCCCGCGTCTTCAAGGGCCTCTTGCGAGGCAGCAAGGGCATAGTGAATAAAAGTATCAAGACGGGAAACCAATTTTTTGGGGATAAAATCTTCAGGTTTAAAGCCTTTTACTTCACCTGCTACTCGGCTGGGATAGCCAGTAGCGTCAAACTTGGTTATTGGCCCTATGCCTGAACGGCCGGCTATAAGGCCTTCCCAAGTCTCTTTTATGCCTATGCCTACAGGGGTAATAGCTCCTACGCCGGTTACAACAACCCTGCGTCTTTCTTTCACTAGGCCTCTCCTATCTTTGATTTTGCGTAATCAATGACGTCTTTTACGGTGCGAAGTTTTTCTGCCTCTTCGTCAGAAATTTCTATGTCAAAAGCCTCTTCCATGGCCATTACCAATTCTACCAGGTCAAGTGAATCAGCGCCAAGGTCATCAATAAAAGAAGCCTCAGGTTTTACCGCATCACGAGAAACTCCAAGTTTTTCAACGATAATGTCTATAATCTTTTCTTCTACTGACATAACTTCCTCCTCTTATTACTTTTTGGGTTAGATTTTTTGATAAATTTCTAAAAATTTTTGCCTATCAATTTTAGCTTGCGTACAAATATGTCTTAACGTTGAACCTTTAATTTTTTTGTGGTTAGGTAAAGTTAAAGGAATTTTACTTCCATCGGGATTTTCTTTTATCATAGCTATATGATTACCTTCTCTTACAACTTTAAAACCTAAAACTTCAAAAATTTTAATGACCTTATTTTTCGGAACATCTTTGGGAAATTTCATTAAGCTGCAATTTGTGTTTCAGCAATAAAAGCTTCTTCTACGTCAACATAATTTTCTAATACTTCTTTTCCAAAAGTTTCTATATGAAATTTAATCGCTGACTTTACATCAGCTAAGGCCTCTTCATATGAATCTCCTTCGCCTACTACTATACCTTTAAGGCCTAGTGGATAGGCAATATATCCATCTGAATGTTTTTCAATTATTACTTTAATTTTCATACTACTTCCTCTTCCCTTTTCTTTATGGCGACTTTTACCCGAAACTTAAAATTTTTCCAAGACCTAAAATAAAATTAAAATAAAATTACATGTAAAGCCCGCCGTTTACATGTATCACTGTGCCCGTAATATAAGAAGCCTCAGGAGAAGCCAGAAAAACCACCGCTGGGGCTACTTCTTCAGCCTTTCCTACCCTTCCCATGGGTATCTGAGAAATGATAGCTTCTTTTATCTTATCGGGAATTTTGGCCGTCATGTCGGTTTCAATGTAGCCCGGGGCTACGGCGTTCACCGTAACGCCACGAGTGGCCACTTCTCTGGCCAGAGATTTGGTAAACCCTATAAGCCCGGCCTTGGCTGCGGCGTAATTTGTTTGGCCGGCATTTCCACTCATGGCGATGACTGAAGAAATATTGATAATTCGGCCAAAACGTCTTTTTAGCATTCCCTGAATAACAGCTTTGCTACAGTTGAAGGCCCCTTTGAGATTAACTTCAAGCACGCGATCAAAGTCTTCTTCTTTCATGCGTAAAAACAAAGTGTCTCTGGTGATACCGGCGTTATTTACCAGGATGTCAATTGGGCCCAAGGTCTCTTCGGCTTCTTTTACAGCTTTTAAGACTTCTTCAGCCCTGGCCACATCAAACTTAGAAGACATAGCCCGGCGCCCAAGCTTTTTAATTTCCTCTACTACTTCTTTGGCGGCTTCTTCAGAGGAACTGTAATTTACGATGACATCCGCTCCGGCTTGAGCCAAAGCCAAAGCAATGGCCCTGCCAATACCTCTAGAAGCTCCGGTTACCAGAGCGATGCGGTTTTCAATCTTCATGCTTAACTCCTTTCTTGGTCTTCTCTTAGGGCTTCACAATATTCCGTCATAAGTTCGTCTATTAATTCCTGAACAGAGACGATTTTGTCTATCCGATACGCATTTGAGCCCGCAAACACGAAACCGGCATCAAGGCGTCCGCGCTGGGCGTTGATAAGGGCCGCGGCAATACAATACGGTGCTTTACGATAGTCACAGGTTTTAAGGCAGTGGTAAATACACTTGTAGGGAGATTTTTTGCCTTGCTCAACAGCTTCAATAAATTTGCCTTTTATGGCCCGGCCAGGAAGCCCCACCGGGCTTTTGATGATGGTTATGTCTTCCTGGGTAGCTTTGATGTAAGCCTCTTTAAAGGGCAGGGCGGCATCGCATTCGTAGGTGGCTACAAAACGGGTGGCCATCTGTACGCCCGCGCAGCCAAGTTTGTTTATGTAAAAATAAATGTCCCGCCCTGTATAAATACCACCGGCCGGAATTACCGGGATTTTACGCCCGGCCTTGTCTTCAAAAGGTTTCATGGCCTCAATTACTTCTCTGGTGATGTTTTCAAGCTGCGATTCTTGAGCGTCTATTTTGTCGTAGGAAAAGCCAAGATGTCCTCCAGCTTTAGGGCCTTCCACCACTACGGCGTCAGGCAGATAGTTATATTTGCTAAGCCATCTCTTAGCTATGAGAGCAGCGGCTCTTCCTGAAGACACAATGGGTGCAAGACGCGTGTGGTCCATCCCTTCAGGGCGAAGCCCTGGAAGATTCATTGGGAGCCCTGCTCCGGCAAAAATGATATCAGCTTCGGCCTCAAAAGCCGCCACGCAAAGAGGCTCAAAGTCCGTAAGGGCCACCATAATATTTACGCCGATAACCCCGCCTTTGGCCTTGCTTTTGGCCAGAGCGATTTGTTTTTTGAGCGCACGAATGTTGGCGGCCCGGGGATCTTTAAAAAACACCGCTTCGCCTTCAAATATACCAATCAAAGCAGCAGAAATTACGCCAATTCCCCCGGCTCTGGCCACGGCAGAAGCCAGCCCGGCCAAAGAAATACCTACTCCCATACCTCCCTGAATTATGGGTACCGGGGCTTCAAACTGGCCAATTTTTAAACTGGGTGGTTCACACGACCATTTTTTAATTTTTTGTTCGCTAGTCATCTTCCCTCTGGCTTTTTAGTTTTTTCAATTTTTTTATCAAAAGAGGTAAAATCTCTTTGGCGTCCCCCTGAACGGCAATGTCGGCCTGTTTCATAAGTGGGGCATTGGCGTCAGTATTTATGGCTACCAGAGTTTCCACACCTTGCAACCCCACCGTATGATGAAGGGAGCCAGAAATACCGAAACCTAGATAAAGTTTAGGCCGCACATTAACTCCGCTTACACCTATCATGTGGTCTTCTGAGACCCAGCCCAGATGACACACGGGCCTCGTCGCGCCTACGGCTCCGTCTAAAAGTTCAGCCAGCTCAAAGAGTTTCTGAAAGTATTCTTTTGAGCCCAGCCCAAGACCTCCGGCCACGATAGTCTTGGCCTTGGTTATATCAACTTCAGCTTTGGGTTTGGGCTTTTTTTCAATAACTTCGAGAGCGCTTACCAAGGCCTTTTCAGATGGTTCAAAAATTTCAAACTCTCCCTGGTGACTTTCTATTTTTTGGGCGTGTGGGAAAACTCCGGGTCGCACTGTGGCCATCTGAGGTTTAGTGCGCGAGACAATGCGGGCCATTATCTGTTCTCCAAAAGAGGGGCGAATCTGGATAAGGGCCCTATCTTCTTTACGAATTTCAAAGGCAATGCAGTGGGCCGTAAGGCCAAGCTTTAAAAGGCCAGCCACTCTGGGGGCCAGGGCCTGGCCAAGAGAGGTCGCCGGGAAAAGCATGATCTCTGGTTGGTATTTTTTGAGCATTTCAGCCACTACTTGGGCGTAAATGTCGTCACGGAAATCTTTTAGCTTTTCATCAAAGGTGGCGACAACTTTATCTGCTCCGTAGGAAATGAGCTCCTGAGCGGCTTCTTTGGCCTCAGGCGGGCCGAGAATCAGTACATTTAAAGAAGACTCAAGCTCGTCAGCAAGCCTCCTGCCTTCACTTAATAGCTCGTAGGTGCTTTCGTGTATTTCAATACCTGTCCATTCTCCAAATATGGCTATTCCCTGGTAGTTTTCCATTAGATTAGCCCCCTTTCTTTGAGGATACTCAAAAGGCGTTCGCTCACCTCTTCAGCCGAGCCAGATATAAGTTCGCGTTTGCCCTGGTATTCCGGCGCAAAGGTATCTACTACCTGGGTTGGAGAACCCTTTAACCCCAAATAATCCTCCTGGGCTTCTATATCTTTGGCCGAAAGAACTTTTACTTCTACTTCGTCTTGCTTAAGGAGCCTTTTAATAGAAGGTGGCCTAGGGATATTGGCTTCGTTTTCAATGGTTATAACCAGAGGGAGCCTGGCTTTAAGCCTTTCTTCGCCGAATTCCCTGGTGCGCACGAGATCAAGGTAGCCCTCATGAGGAGTTATTTCTTTTACCCAGGTAACCGAAGGAAGATTAAGCCAGGCAGCCAGTTCCGGGCCAACCTGGGCGGTTTCCCCGTCAACAGATACTTTGCCACAGATGATTAAGTCAAAGGGGCCAAGCTTTTTAGCCGCACAGGCGAGGGTATAGCTGGTAGCCAGCGTATCCGCCCCGGCAAAGGCCCTATCAGAGACCAGGACCAGTTCGTCGGCTCCGAAGGCAAAGGCCTCAAGGAGAATGTTTTTGGCGTTAGGTGGAGCCATAGAGACGGCTACTACCCGGCCACCGGTTTTTTCAGCCAGGTCCACCGCGGCTTCCAGAGCGTAGCGGTCATAAGGGTTTAACACCAGTTCGCTTTCTTCGCGTTTTAAAGTATGGGTTTCGGGGTCAATTTTCACCGATCCCGGTTTGGGCACGGGTTTTAAGCAACACATGATACGCATTAGGCAGCCTCCTCATGCTGGTAAATCTTGGCAAGCTCGCGGGCCAGCACGTTTTTCTGGATTTCGTTAGTGCCTTCGTAGATTTGCAGACACTTGGCGTCGCGCATGTATTTCTGGGCGAGAGAATCCCGGCTATAGCCCAGGCCTCCCATCATCTGGACCGCCCGTTCGGAGACCCACATGGCCATGTCGGTGGCGTAAAACTTGACCATGGCCGAGGCGCCAGAGATATTTTTGGCCTTAGAGTCAATCATGCGGGTTACATCGTAAAGAAGGCTCCTTGCCGCTTCAAGGCGGGCGGCCATCTCGGCAAATGTATGGCTTACGGCCTGGAAATTATAAACCGGTTGGCCGAACTGGACACGCCGTTTGGCGTGAAGCAGTGAAACCTCCATGGCTCCTTGAGCCAGACCTATGGCCTGGGCGGCTACCCCAGGCCTTGCGAGATCAAGGGCCTTCACCGCCAGGATAAAGCCCATGCCTTCCCGGCCAATCAGGCGGTCTTTGGGAATGCGACAATCCATTAGGATGAGCTCCGAAGTAACCGAGGACCTGAGGCCCATCTTTTTTTCCTTGCGCCCGGGAACAAAACCGGGGTCATTTTTATGGACGATAAAGGCACTTGCGCCGCGTGGGCCTTTCTTCGGGTCAGTAAGCGCAATTATAACGTAAATATCAGCGATGCCGCCGTTGGTAATCCAGGTCTTTATGCCGTTCAGGATATAGTGATCGCCGTCTTTTTTGGCGGTGGTTTTGATAGCCGCGGCGTCTGAGCCGGCCTGGGGTTCGGTAAGGGCAAAGGCACAAAGGGCCTTGCCCTGGGCTATGAGGGGGAGATATTTTTCTTTCTGGGCTTTGGTGCCACCTATAAGTAAGGGGAGGGCGCCAAGGCAGCCTGCAGCAAAGGTGGTGGCCACACCTGGACAGTATTTAGAAAGGGTTTCCATGGCCAGCGCTGTTTCGGTAGAACCGAAGCCAAGGCCTCCGTATTCTTTAGGGATAAGCAGGCCAAAGAGGTCGGCTTGGGCCATGGCCTTTATTGGCGTGGGGTCGTAAACTTCTTTTTCGTCCCATTCAATAGCGTGAGGAGCTATGTAATTTCGGCCAATGTAGTTGGCTACTTCTACCACTACTTGCTGTTCCTTGGTAAGCTTCCTCTCAATCATCAGTGCCTCCAGGTTCTTACGGAGTTAAGAAATTACTTATTCCGAAATTTTTTAAAAATTTTGTCTCAATTTACCCTGAAGAAATATTTCAAACAATCCAAAACTTGCTAAAAGAAATTTTCTATGGCAGGGAGGCTATTTTTTCCAGGAGTTATTCTTGTGGCACGGCAAGCCCTTTCCAATTTGTCACGGCGAGGCCTAGTTTCCTTTTCCGTCACTGCGGGCCACGAAGTGGCGAAGCAATCCCTGAGATTCCTTCGCTGCGCTCGAATTTTTAGCAAAGGTCTCGTAAAAGCCTACCTTAAACGAGCCCAGGAAGGAAAAAGAAGTTTTCCTAAGCGGTATTCTTTTTTAGCGGCGCCATTGACTAAAAACAGGTAAAGGCCGTCTTTTCCCTGGGCCAAAATGAGTCTTCCGTTTGGCGCAAAGCAAGGAGCTTCAAAGCTTTTAGCGCCGTCGGTAATTTGGACCGGTTCTCCGCCCTCGGGGTCGATGGTAAAAAGAGAAAAGACCCCTCCCTTTAAGCTGGCATAAACAATTCTATCGCCAGTGGGAGACCAATCAGGAGAGGTGTTATAACTTCCTTCAAAGGTGAGTCGTCTTACTCCTCTGGTGGCTAGGTCCATGATATAGATTTGGGGGGGTCCAGTGCGGTCTGACACAAAGGCGAGATACTTTCCGTCAGGAGAAAAGCTGGCCCCTGTATTTATGCCTTCGCCATGGGTCAAGCGCTTCAATATTTTGCCGTTTAGGTCTATCAGGTAGAGATCAATGGTTCCGTCTTTGCTTAAGGTTACTACTAGCTTTTTGCCGTCAGGATGCCAGGCTGGTGAGGCATTAAGCCCAGGGTATTGACAAATAATTCGTCTTTTTCCCGTGGCCAAATCAATTACTTGAATGGAGGAGCGATGGTTTTCGTAATAGACGAAGGCCACCTGACGGCCATCTGGAGAAAGTTTAGGGCTCAAGATGAGTTCCCCGCTAAGAAGGGGAACAGGGTTATGGCCGTCAAAATCTTGGACATAAAGGGTATCTTTTAGGCCTTTTCTTTCCACAAAAACCACCCGGCTCATAGCCACACCGGGGACATCCAGCATTTCTTTTATGGCCTGGTCAACAAAACGATGGACCATATAGCGGGCTGAAGCTTTGGGGCCGCGGAAGCCTCTGGCTAGCACGGTTTTGCCCTTGACCATATCGATGAGGTAAAAGGCCGCCTGAAGATGGTTCCCTGAAAGGTTTATCTTGCCCTTTACTAGCCAATCTACGCCAAGGGAGGCAAAAATTTTGGTGGCTTCTGGCTTAAGCCCTTCGCCAAGCACGTTGAAAAGCAGGTGTAATTCCAGATCATGCCTGGCCATAGCCGCCATCTCTCGGCTCAAGGGGAGAGGGCCATCAAACTCGGGGACGGCTACGGGAATTTTGATGAGTTCAGGGCTAACAATCTCTAGCTTTTCCTGAGCATAAAGATAAGAGCAACCCCAAAATAACCAAATGATAATTAGTGTTAGGCTGTATAATTTTTTCATCATGCCATCCTTTTACTTCATTTTGAACACTGCAGGAAGTTTAAGATATTTTCCCGGGGCAGGTAAAGGGTCAGCTTTTTTTAAAGTGGCTACCACCGCCTCGTCAAAAAGAGGTTCTCCTGAACGCTTTATAAAACGCCAGGAAATAATCTTGCCATTGGGGGCGATCTCAAGCTCTACTTCTGCAGAGAGATAAGGCTTGTCTTCAAGTATTTTGGGAACCGCCCAGTAACTCATGATGTGAGCCGCAAGCCGCTTGGTGAGCTCCTGAGAAAGCCCGCTTCCTAAAGAAAGTCCTCCTTGGGTTTCTTTGTTTTTTAAAGCGGCCAGCTTTTCTTCAAGTTTCTTTTCAAGTTCTTCTTCTTCGACCTTGGCTTTAAGAGCGGCTAATCTTTGGGCCAGGAGCCTTTCTTCACTGGTGGCGATTTCGCCTGTCCCTTTTTTCTTTTTGCCTATCTTCTTTTTGCCTGTCCCTTTTGTAACCGGCTTTTTCCCGGCTTTAGAAACTGTTTTTTTAGTAGAGACTTTTTTAACTCTTTTAATTTTTTGGGTGGGGGCTTTGGGAATAGTTTTTTTGGTTTCTTTTTTTACTTCTTTAGGCGTAGCTTTTCGGGCAGGGGGCTCAAAACTCAAAGTTTTAAGGTTAATGCGTATAACTTCTGCCTTTTTGGGCGTAGGCCTATTGGCCAGAATAAGGCCGGTGAAAAAGAAGGCGTGAAGAATGAGGGAGAATAAAATGGCTTTGAACCAGAGTTGATTATTCATGTTTCCTCTGGACGGGTTATAAGACCAACACTTTCAAAACCGGCTTTTTTGACTTCAGCCAACACTTTGGCCACCAGCCCATAAGGGCAGCGTTTATCCGCCTTTATGTTTACATCTTTGGTTAATCCGGCTCTTCGGGCCTGTTCCAAGAAACGGGAAAGTTCCTTTTCGCCTATTTTCTTTTTGTCTATAAAAATTTCGCCTTTTTCGTTAATTACAATGAGAAGGGCTTCTTTTTTTTGGTCCAGTTCGCCGGCTTTGGTTTTAGGAAGGTCAACTTCAAGGCCTGTAGATAGAAGAGGAGCCGTTATCATAAAAATTATAAGGAGCACAAGCATCACATCCACCAGAGGGGTTACGTTTATGTCGGCCATAAGGCCATTTCGCTTATTTTTCATAGGTTATAACCTTAAGTCTCAATAAGTCTTCAATAACTTCTGTAAGTGGCAGCCCTATTACATTGGTAACCGAGCCGTTAATGCATTTTACCATATAAGAGGCCAGGCCCTGAATGGCATAAGCTCCGGCCTTGTCCCAGGGTTCGTCGGTGGCTAAATAAGCTTTAATTTCTTCTTGCGTAAGTTTTTTGAAGAAAACCTCGGTCTTAACGACATTTTCGGCCAAAATGGCACTTTTTTCCTGAATAATATAAGCCGTAAAGACTTCGTGTTTGTTCCCGGAGAGTAACTCAAGCATACGAAAGGCGTCCTCTTCATTTTGCGGTTTACCTAAAATTTCATCCTGGTAAACTACAATGGTATCAGCGGCTAGAACTACGCCTTCTTTAACCTGAGAGGCTACTTCATTGGCTTTTAGCCTCGCCAGTTTTAGGGCGTAATGTTTGGGAGTTTCAGACTCTGGTGGGGGCTCATTTATTTTGGCTGGTTCAACAGAGAAGACTAAGCCTAGATTAGCCAGAAGCTCTTTACGCCTCGGGCTCTGGGAAGCGAGAGTAAGCGGTTTTAGATTCCGAAAAATTCTTCGGCGCATCTGGTGGTGGCCTCGGCACATTTTTCAAAAGAAATTTTTTTCACTTCAGCTATTTTTTCAACCACGTAGCGCACAAAAGCCGGCTCATTCCGCTTGCCACGGAAGGGCACTGGGGTGAGAAAGGGGCAATCAGTTTCGGCCATCAGGTGGTCAAGCGGCACGTACCGAACCACTTCTCTAATGTTTTCTCCCTTGGGGAAGGTGATTATCCCTGTTACCGAGATAAAACCGCCCAGGTCAAGGATTTTGCGGGCTTCGGCCACGTCTCCGGCATAACAATGGAACACAAATTTTTCAGGAAGCTCGGTTACGAGCAGGTCAATAATGTCAGGGGAGGCGGCCCGCGAGTGTATTACTACGGGAAGCCCTAGTTCTTTAGCCAGGGCCAGCTGTCTTAAAAAGTGCTCTTGCTGGAGTTTGCGCGGGCTATATTCTTTAGCGTAATCAAGGCCAATTTCGCCTACCGCCACCATTTTAGAGTCAGCAAGGAGTGCTTTTAGCAAGGGGTAGGTTTCTTCATCTATTTTTTTGACCTCGTGGGGATGGATGCCCGCCGTAGCGAAAAGGCCTTCATATTCTTTGGCCAGTTCCAGGGCGCGAATAGATGTTTTTATGTCAATGCCTACGTTTATGATTTTCTCTACGCCGGCTTCTTTGGCCCTGGCTATTATTTCCGGCAATTCTTCTTTTTTGTAAGAACTTTTGAGATTTAAATGGGCGTGGGTATCAATAAGTTTCATAGCTTTTAAAGATAACGTAATTCTTATTTTAGCCAAGCTGGTTTTTTGCTTAACTCTTTTGGTCTGGAAACTTGAGGATAGATAAATTAGTTTCATGTACATGGATTTTTCAGAAGCCAAAAAGGCCTACGATATAGTCTTTCCGTATCGGCTTGATCCTTTAACCTATATTTCTAAAGAGCCTGTTCCCTTAGGCACAAGAGTGCTTGTCCCTTTAAAAAATACTTTTAAAATCGGCCTTGTCTGGGGTGAAAGTTCTTATATTCCAGAAAATGTAAGAGAAATAAAAAAAGTTATCGATAAAGCTCCGGTCTTGCCAGAAAAACTCCTTTCTTTTTTCGAATGGATGTCAGGCTATTATCTGGCTCCTGCTGGTGAAATAGTAAAATATGCTCTTCCAGCTTCGTTTTTTAGATTACCCAAAAAGAAAAAGCTAGAACCGGTTGATGAAGTTTCTTGTGTCTTGGCAAAAGACACAGGCTATCAGGCTTATCTTCATTTTTTTAAAGATTTTAACGAACGAACTCAAAAGATCAAAACAGCCGTAAAAGAGGCCTTAAAACAGGGTAGTGTAATTTTTTTAGTGCCAGATCGCGAGCTTTTAAGTTTTTACGGAAAATTTTTAGCGGAGTATAAACCTCATCTCTATCACGGAGACTTAACCCCTAAAAAACGTGAAAAGATCTGGAGGACCTTTTTAAGAGAGCCAAAACAACTGGTAATAGGCACAAGACTTGCCCTTTTTCTGCCGGCCTCGGATTTAGCTCTTATCGTGGTGGAGGAAGAAGAAAATCTGGCTTACAAGCAGGAAGAAGGTTTTCGGGCCAACTTTAGGGATTTGGCCCTCATGAGGGCCAAAATGGCCAAGACTCAAGTTATTTTGGCTTCTCCTACTCCTAGCGTTAAAAGCTTCTACTTTGCCAAGCACGGACGTTATAAATTAGAAGCTGGAATAAGACTACAACCCCTAATCAAAATTATAGACCTTAAAGAATCTAAGGGCCTCCTCTCGCAAAAGCTCATAAACACTATTCGCCAAACATTAGCTAAGAATAAACAAGTTCTTCTTTTTATGAATCGTCTGGGCTACGCCCCGCATTTACTATGTGAAGCCTGCGGATATCTTTTCAGCTGTCCTCGTTGTCGGGTAACTCTTCGTTTTTATAAAAAAGAAAATCTTCTGGAATGTCCTCTTTGTGCCTTTCGTTTGAAAGGCCCACCACTTTGTCCTGAGTGTGGAAGCGAGGCCATAAAGCCTCTGGGAGTGGGTACCGAACGCCTGGAAGAAATTTGCAAACAATTTTTTAAAGGGGCACGGGTGGTTCGTCTTGAGAGCCATACTAACGAATTAGCCGATCCGGAAAAAATCGATATCCTTATTTCTACGGCTAAGATTAAGCGTTTTTCGCCACTTCCTAGACTCGGTTGCGTAGGCGTAGTTATGGCTGATCAGCTTTTGGTTCATCCTAGCTATCATGCCGCTGAAGAGGCCTATCAATTGCTTAAAAGACTGGCGATAATGGCTTGCGGCGGTGAAGAAAAAGTGATGCTAGTACAAACCTTTAGACCTTCTCACCATGCCATTTTGGGTTTAAAGGAGGGTTATGAATATTTTTTCCAGAAAGAATTAGAGTTTCGTTACTTGCAAAAATACCCACCTTTTGGCCGTTTGGTCGAACTAATTCTATTAGGTAAAGATGAACATATTTCCCAGGCCATCGGCCAGACAGAAGGCCTATTAGAAAAACACGGTTTGTCTTTCTGGGGGCCACTTGAGAGGCATCCCCGCGGAAAGGCAAGGGTTTCTTATCTCATTCAAACAGAAAACCTGGATTTTTTGCGGAAAAAACTGGTTATTATAAAAACAGATTTGGAAAAGCTTTTCAAAAACCGCTTGAGAATTGTGGTAGATATGAGTCCTCTTTAGGTTTAATCTTTTCTTGCCAAGTGGCTTAGCAAAAAGTATCATGCAAATAATATTTGGGCGTAAAATATTTATGGGTAATTAAAATTTATTATGGGAGAGAAAATGGTAGTTCCCAGATTTGGCACCCAACAGACTCGTTCAAGGGGAGGCTCCTCCCACCAACAGGCCTTGATTAATTTTGACTTAACCCCTGAAGACCTTGAAATCTATCTCGACGAATACGTTATTGGCCAGCGTGAGGCCAAGGCCGTTCTCGCCACCAAGATTTGTACCCATTTCCGTAGGGTGCGTTATATGCTTGAACGAGGTGGTCGCTTTCAAGACGCTGGTTTTGTTAAAAATAACGTCATTATGATTGGCCCCACCGGAGTGGGGAAGACTTACATGGTAAAACTCCTGGCGCAAAAATTAGGAGTTCCTTTTGTAAAGGGAGACGCCACGAAATTTAGTGAAACCGGCTATGTAGGTGGCGATGTGGAAGACCTGATTAGGGATCTCGTCCACGAAGCTGATGGTGATATTGAACGGGCCCAGTTTGGCATTGTTTACCTTGACGAAATAGACAAAATTGCCTCTTCTGGCAATCTAATAGGCCCTGATGTTTCCCGCACCGGTGTTCAACGAGCCCTTCTTAAGCCCTTAGAGGAGACAGAAGTTGATTTAAGGGTCCCTCATGACCCGGTTAGCCAGCTAGAGGCCATTGAGCATTATAGGCGTACCGGCCAGAAAAAACGTAGAACTATTAACACCCGCTACGTGCTCTTTGTAGTCTCCGGCGCCTTTAGCGGCCTTGAAGAGATAATAAAAAAACGCTTGCGTAAACAGGGCCTCGGGTTTATGGCCGAAGTTGCCTCTAAACAAGACGCCGAAGTTAATTATTTGCGTTTTGTGAAGACCGAAGACCTTATTGAATACGGATTTGAGTCTGAATTTGTAGGGAGGCTTCCGGTAATCACGGTCTTTGATCCTCTTACCGTTGATGAACTTTACGAAATCTTATGTAATCCAAATAGCTCGGTAATAGTTAATAAAAAGAGGGATTTTCGTGCTTACGGCATAAATTTGGTTTTTGAAGACGAAGCCTTAAAACTCCTGGCTATTCAGGCGGAAAAAGAAAAGACCGGAGCCCGGGCTTTGGTACGGGTTATTGAGAGGGCGCTAATTCCTTTTGAAAAGAGACTTCCCTCCTTAAGGGCTCGCTTTTTTGTAGTTACTAAAGAACTGGTTGAAGATCCTCAAGGAATGTTGGCCACCTTTGAGGCCAACCCTCATGATCCGTCATGGGAAGCCAGATATAAAAGGGCTCTTGAAGAAGAAACCAAGCGCATCAAAAAATTCATTGAGGAGCGGCAAAAAAAGCTCTGGCGCGGCAAGGGTATAAAACTTACCCCTGAGCGTATGGAGCTGGCTATCGCTCTTCACCGTCGCGATGATTTTGATCTTCATCAGGCCCTTGAGGAGCTTTTTATTTTGATGCGACAGGTCAAAAACTACGAACGTAGCTTTGAACGGCGCACGGGGTTTAAGGTTTCTTTTTCTGATGAAGCCCTTGATTTGATACTTAGGCACATTATAGAAATGGATCAGGGTGTTTACGCTTATTGTGATAGGATTTTAAATCTTCTCGAGTATGGTTTAAGGTTGGTTAATGAGCGTACCGGGCAGGTTCAGTTTACTATTCCCAAAGAAGCTATAGAACAGCCTGATCTGTATTTAAATAGCCTTATAAGGCACACCTATTCCGGTAAAAAGTCATGAAGAGAAAAGTCCTTTTAGGTTTGGCTGAAGCCCTTGCTCTTGATTTTGAAAAAATATTGGCCGAAGAAAATTTAAATGTTATTAAGGCCTCTGATGGCCAGGAACTACTTGATTTAGCCCGCGAAGAAAAACCGGATCTTATTATTCTTGAAAGGAAGCTTCCTGTTTTAGATGGTCTTTCAGCTGTTCTTCTTCTCAAAAATGATCCTGAAACTCAAAATATACCGGTAATAGTGGTATGTGAATGTCGGGAAAGGCAGGAAGAAGAAGCTACTGACGCTGGTTGTGATGCCTATCTTACCAGACCTTTAACTAACGATAAAATTAAAGAAATTTTAAATAGATTTTACCGGGAGAGCTAAAGTGATAGGAATTTCTAAACTCTATTGTGGAACAGTAGAAGCCTCTGACCCTTTACGCTACGGCCGCCGGGCCAAAGATTTACCTTCTCATTTACTCCAGTTCTCTAAAGATAAAAAGCCGGTCGTGGTCTGGAACGTTACTAAGCGTTGTAACTTGCGTTGTATCCATTGTTACGCCCACGCTACGGCCAAGGCTGACCCTGACGAACTCACCACTAAAGAAGGCATGGCCTTGATTGAAGACCTGGCTCAATTTGGCTCACCGGTCATGCTTTTTTCAGGCGGTGAGCCCCTTATGCGGGAAGACATTTTAGATTTGATTCACAAGGCCGTGTCTCTTGGGATGCGGGCCGTTATTTCCACTAACGGCATTTTGATAGACAGACCTCTGGCCCGCGAGCTTAAAAAACTCGGTTTATCTTATGTGGGAATTAGCATTGACGGGCTTGAAGAAGTTCATGATAAGTTCCGGGGAGTCAAAGGGGCCTTTGCCAAGGCCATGGAGGCCGTGGAAAACTGCCAGGCTGAAGGCATAAAAGTTGGCCTTCGTTTTACTATTAATCGCCTCAATGCCCAGGAAATCCCTAAAGTGTTTGACCTGGTTGAAGAGCGAAAGATTCCGCGCATCTGTTTTTATCATCTGGTTTACGCCGGCCGGGGCACCAAACTCATGGAAGAAGACTTAAACCACGAAGAAACCCGCTACTGGGTAGACTATATAATCGACCGCACTAAGGAACTTCATGATAAAGGCCTGAAAGTAGAGGTATTAACCGTGGATAACCACGCTGATGGCCCTTATCTTTATCTGCGCATGAAACGCGAAGGTAATCCTCGGGCCGAAGAGGTTCTTGAACTTTTGCGCATGAATGGGGGGAACAATTCCGGAGTGGGCATTGGTTGTGTATCCTGGGATGGCTCAGTCCATGCTGATCAGTTCTGGCGCCACTATTCTTTTGGTAACGTGCGCGAGCGCCCGTTTAGCGAAATCTGGATGGACACCAGTGACCCTCTTATGGCCAAGCTTAAGGAAAAATGGAAGCACGTAAAAGGCCGCTGTGCCAAGTGTCGTTTCCTTGATTGCTGTGCTGGGAATTTCAGGGTGCGAGCTGAAGCCGCCACTGGCGACCTCTGGGCCCCTGATCCGGCTTGTTATCTTACTGACGAAGAAATAGGTTTAAAGTAAGGAGGAGTTATGGCCCCTATAAAAAGAGCGCTTATTAGTGTTACGGATAAAACAGGAGTAGCGGAATTTGCTAAGGCCTTACATGAGTTAGGCGTAGAAATTATTTCCACCGGAGGCACGGCAAGGGTCATACGAGAGGCTGGCGTTCCTGTA
Organism: Thermodesulfatator indicus DSM 15286; assembly: GCF_000217795.1. Classification (NCBI taxonomy): domain Bacteria; kingdom Pseudomonadati; phylum Thermodesulfobacteriota; class Thermodesulfobacteria; order Thermodesulfobacteriales; family Thermodesulfatatoraceae; genus Thermodesulfatator; species Thermodesulfatator indicus. Next base: position 386,021 of record NC_015681.1, on the reverse strand, counting down.
GTTGATGTTTCTGAGGTTACCGGCTTTCCAGAAATGCTTGACGGCCGGGTAAAGACCCTTCATCCCAAGATCCACGGCGGTATCCTGGCCATACGTTCTAACCCGGAACACATGCGCCAGTTAGAAGAGCAGGGCATAAAGCCTATTGATCTAGTAGTGGTAAATCTTTACGCCTTTGAAAAGACTGTGGCCTCTGGGGCAAGCCTTGAAGACGCCATTGAAAACATAGACATTGGCGGCCCCACCCTTTTAAGGGCATCGGCCAAAAACTTCCGCGATGTTACCGTGGTGGTTGATCCAGCTGATTACGAGCTGGTTCTTAAAGAAATGCGCGAAAACAACGGTGAAACCACCTTAAAAACCAGGTTTGAACTGGCCCGCAAAGTCTTTGAAACCACAAGCAAGTACGACACGGCCATAGCCAATTATTTAAAGACTATAGATCCGTCATCTTTAGCCTGATGATTTGTGTTTCTCTGGTAGAAAAGACCCGGGGCGAAGCCTTACAGGCTTTGGCCCGGGCGGAAAGTTTGGCGGATTTAATAGAAATTCGTTTAGATGCCCTTGAGTCTCCTGAAATAGATCTTTTTTTGGAGAGGGCAAATAAATCTCTTCTTTTCACCTATCGCGCCAGAGAAGAAGGCGGTCTTAAAGAAAGCTCTTTAGAAGAGCGCCTAAACTATCTTAACCAGGCGGCTCAAAAAAAGGCCTTCGCCGTAGATTTGGAATTAGCTTCTGGTGAGCAAGCCATCAGTGAATTAAAAAGGGCCTGCCAGAAGACCAAGCTTTTACTTTCGTTTCATAATTTTCAGGGCACTCCTGCGCAGGAAGAATTAAAAGAAATTGCCAGGCAAATGAAGGAAGCCGGTGCTGACCTAGGTAAAATAGTTACTTATGCCCGCGAGCCTGAAGAAGCCTTAATTCCTTTATCTTTAATTTCCTGGGCTAGAAAGGAACTATCTTTTCCCCTGATTGCTTTTGCCATGGGAGAGGCCGGCTGTTTCTCAAGGGTCGTGTGCCTTCTTCTCGGTTCTCCGTGGACTTATGCGGCTCTTCCTTTAGGGGAAAAAGCAGCTCCTGGCCAGCTTCGCGCTGATACCTTACGCTCTATTTTTGAGAAGCTAAAAACTACTTAATCGCATTTGGAATAACCGCAACTACGGCATAAGAGACAGCCTGATTCTGTCTCAAGTGGGCTGCCGCAATCAGGGCAGGGGCCAAAACTTTTTCCTTCTTCGGGTTTAATCTCAAAGTTTATAGCCTCCGCCAGCACTTTAGCAATGGCGTCCGGGCAGGAAAGAATAGGACGTCCTTCTTCCCAGGTAGGTGAAGGGCAACGGATACCAGCCAGCTGTTTGATAATGGACTCTGGAGCTACGCCAGAGCGCAGGGCAAGGGAAATAAGACGGCTTACAGCCTCTATCTGGCAGGAGGCACAGCCACCGGCTTTGCCCATGGTGGCAAAAACCTCGCAGAGGCCTTTTTCGTCCCAGTTAACGGTTACGTAAAGATTACCACAGCCGGTGCGAATACGGCGGGTAAAACCGCGGGTTACCTTAGGCCTTGGCCGTGGCGCCAGGCCCTCGCCACGCCTTAGCTCAAGCACCTGCCTGGGGCGGCTCCCGTAGCGATACACCGTAACACCTTTTAGCCCTAACTCATAAGCCAGGAGATAAACTTTACGAATGTCTTCTTTCGTGGCGTTTTCCGGGAAGTTTATGGTCTTTGAAACGGCGTTATGCACGTGGCGTTGGAAAGCCGCCTGAATCTTTAAGTGTTCTTCTGGAGTGATGTCAAAGGCGGTAACAAATAACCTTCGTAGGTCTTCAGGGATTTCTTCTATTTTTTGGATAGAACCAAGGCTCAAGGCCTTATCAAGTATTTTCCTTATTTTTTTTTCGGAAAATCCGTGTTCTTTTAGGGCCTTCAAGAAAAGGGGGTGAAATTCTTTTAAGTCGGTGCCGTCAAGCACGCGGCGGGTGTAAGCTACGGCAAAAAGAGGCTCAATACCAGACGAACAGCCGGCGATAATGGAAATTGAACCTGTAGGGGCGATGGTAGTGGTGGTGGCGTTGCGCATAAAAGGCGTCTCCGAGCTATCCCAGATGCTTCCTTTGTAAGCCGGAAAGTTGCCACGTTCTCTGGCTAGTTCAGCGCTTTTTTTGACGGACTCTTCGGCTATAAAAGCCATGACTTCTTCGGCTATTTTTACGGCTTTTTCTGAGTTGTAGGGGATACCGAGTTTAATCAGCATATCGGCAAAGCCCATGACACCCAGGCCGATTTTTCTGGTTTTTTTAGTCATCTCTTCTATTTGGGGAATAGGAAAGCGGTTTACGTCAATAACGTTGTCCAGAAAATACACGGCTAGATGAACTGTCTCTTTGAGGCTCTTCCAGTCAATTTTTTGATTTTTTACAAAACGTGAAAGGTTAATAGAGCCAAGGTTACAGGATTCAAAGGGAAGAAGCGGCTGCTCACCGCAATTGTGGGCGATAAAACCATTGGCATCAAAGGCGTTTATACCGGGCACTTGGCAGTCATAGACCTCTTCATAACCAGCTGGGATTATTTCTTTTATTTTGGTTAGAAATCGTTCTTTGTTGAGACTTCTTTTGTATTTGGATAGCAACTCTTTTAAACGAGCCGCCTTTTTTTGGTGTGAAAAGCCTATTTTTTCAGCGAAAGCTTTGATGTTTTCTTTGCTAATAATTAACTCGTGAGAATCCTTTGTTAAGTAAAGATTTTTTCCTCCCTTACCATTGGGTAGTAGTCTGTAATCTTCTTTGCGTCGGTTAGTGTGAATTTTTGAAAAAATGCCCAACCGCAAGAGCATACGCTGTACGGCTTTAAGTAAAGCCAGGTTAGATTGAGAGAGTCTTATGCTTACCCCTTTACTTTGCGTCCCCTGCACTGAACCATCCGCGTCAAATAATCCCTTTAAAAAACCACGATAAAAGTTACTGGATTTTTGTTCTATTAAAGGGGTTATATTTTTGCCACCGATTTCTAAACCTAGGGAGCTGGCCAGCTTTTTTAAAGAAGCGCTTTTTAAGCGATATTTTTTGCGTTCTGGTAAAAAGGAAAAACCTTTAAAATCTTGGCGATGAGGAAGAGTTTTTATAGCTAAAGAAATTTCTTCTAAAATGCCCTCTATACCGGGTTCTTTCCAAACAGACAATATAGCACTGTCTTCTTTTATAGTGCCATCCCCTATAAGAAAGCCTATTAAATAGCCTTCTTCATAAGTACCTTCTCCTGACCAGCTATTTTCTGTGAAATGGGCATTAACTAAGAGAAATTCGCCTGGTTTGAGTTTCTGGGCCTCTACCCATTCAGTTTCAAGAGAATTTCTGGTAAAAGAAGCCGCTTTTAATAGCAAATGATTGGCAGTTACCTTTAATTCAAAACCTTCTTCGGTAACGATTTTTAAGACTGGTTTCCGCCCGGTTGAGAAAAATCCTTGGGGGGCCGGATAGTCTTTTCCGTTTACTCTGGCTTTGAATGGATAGTTAACTAAATTTTTCACCTGGCGCGGGCCTTCATCGGTCATAACCCAGGTGTCACCAGTAACACAAGGATTGGTGGCTTCAATTTCTCCCAGGTGAGGGGTAGGGTTTTTAGCGTTTATGGTATCAATGAAAATGACTCCCGGGTCTCCTCTTAACCAGGCGTTTTCCACCAGCAGGTCAAAGAGTTCTTCGGCTGAAACCTGGCGGACCACTTCGCCATTTCGTGGATTTATAAGGGGGAAGGATTCTTTGTTTTTGAGGGCCTTCATGAAGGCGTTGGTTACGGCCACCGAGATGTTGAAATTAGTGAGTTTGGTAAGATCGTGCTTAACGGTGATAAATTCTTCTATGTCCGGATGGTCAATGCGCAAAATGCCCATGTTGGCCCCGCGGCGAGTGCCACCCTGCTTTATGGCCTCAGTCGCGGCGTCATACACCAGCATGAAAGAAACAGGCCCGCTTGAGACCCCGTGGGTGGACCGCACAATGTCTCCCTTAGGACGCAGGCGGGAAAAGGAAAAACCGGTGCCGCCTCCTGACTGGTGAATAAGAGCGGTATATTTCAAGGTTTCAAAAATAGAGACCAGTGAGTCCTCTATGGGCAGGACAAAACAGGCCGAAAGCTGGCCAAGCTCACGGCCAGCGTTCATCAGGGTAGGAGAGTTGGGCAAGAAATAAAGGCTTGTCATAAGATTATAGAATTTTTCTTCGGTTTCTTTTAAGTCGGCTTTGGGGTTGTAAATCAAGTCGGCGGAAGCCACGGTGCGAGCTACCCGGCGGAACATCTCTTCAGGTGTTTCCACAGGGTTTCCTTCTTCATCTCGCTTAAGATAGCGCCTGGCAAGAACGATGAGGGCGTTTTCAGTTAAACTAAGCCTGGTTTGAGGAAGCACCATTTCCTCTTTTCTCCTGCTTTTTTCTTAGTTTTAACGAGAATTAAAAGAAATGGCCAGAGGAAAGTAGGGACAGGCAAAATTTTAAGCCCAGGCGAAAATATGTCGATAGTAGGGACAGGCAAAAAAATTCTACAGCCACTTCTCTTGAAGCTGGGTCAGGAATGGCTTTTATGATAAGCTCGTCAAGTTTGGGTTTCCCCTGTCAGTAATCTTTGAATCCTTTTAAATAGAGGGTTTCAGTGGCGGGATCCCATTTTACCAACATGAAAGGCCCTGTGCCTATAGGTTTGGTGATAACGCCGTTTTTGTCCATCTTAGAATGGGGAGAAACTATAGAAACTTTTGAGTAGTGAAGGGTAGCGGGAAAAGCAGCGTAAGGTTCTTCGGTTATAAAATCAATGGTGTAATCATCTATAACTTTTATTTCTTTGAGACCTTTGAAAAAATAATTTTAATTTTGTTTTCTATTCTCCGTTTTGGCCATTAAAGCAAAAATCTCTGATTTCTATCCCTTTTGCTTATCTCTTCTCCTTCAAAATTTCTTAATTTTTCCAGGTTTTAATCATGTTTTCCTTATTATTTCCTCCTTCCTCTTCATCTGCCACGCTAAATTCAAAAGATTATACGTAAAACAGGTTAAAAATAAATGAATTTCGTTGGCAAATAGTCCCACATATCTCGCCTTCTCCCTCTGAAGATGTAAGGAAAAAATGCCAAATACTCGCTCTACCTTGGCCCTTATACGAGAAAAAATTCGATTCCTCTTCTTCTGTCTGGCCGAAAGGGGCCTATTCCTCCTGGCCTTTGCTAAAACTCCACAAAATATCCCCTTCTTACGACACCTCCTCCTTAACTCTTGCTTATCATAAGCTTTATCTGCAAAAACACTTGCCTCTTCTCCTTCAAGTAATTCATCAAGAACTTGGGAATCGTGCACGTTAGCTGGTGTGCAAACGAACTCTGAAACAAACTCATTTTTAACGTCAATAGCAATATGGTCTTTGTAGCCGTAGACAGTCTTTTTGCCTTTTTTGATAAAAGAGGCATCATCATCCTTGCCAGGACGTCTAGCCGCTTTAACCAGACGAGCATCAATGATTTTGCCAGAGCGAAGTTCAAAACCCTTTTGAGCGAGCTGCCGTTTAAGTTCTTCAAAGCACCTACGATAAAGGTTCAAGGATTTGAGATCAGAACGGAAGCGAGATATAGTAGAGTAGTCAGGAACGGGGTCAATAGCAGAGAGGCCAAGGAAGCGACGGTAGAAGAGGTTGCCTTTGAGCATAAGTTCCATTTCCGGGTCAGAGTGGCCGTAGATTTGTTGAATGATGAGGATTTTTAGCATCTGGACGGGGTTATAAGCCTTGCGTCCAACTTTAGAAGGATGAAGAGAAACGAGGATTTGTTGAAAAGGATCCCAATTGATGAGTTTATTGATACGAGCCAAGATGTCATCAGGTAAGTTTTGATAGATAAGATGTTCGCCTATAGTTAGATTTGTATTATTTTCTCTGAACATAAATGAAGCTCCTTTAGTTTTTAAGTAGATTTATCATGAGAAATATTACTATTCAACAAATTTTGCAAAGGTCTCTGTTAAATAGATTTTTCGCTTCTTATCTTCTGATTTTAAATTCTTATTTTTAGCGGAATTAAACGAAATTACCAGAAAATGACCAGAGAATTATTAGCGGATTTTGGGTAAGAGATTTTTGATTTATTGACGAGGCAAGATTGACATGAAAGCAGAGGGGGCGGAAATTTCCGCCCCCTCTGGATCTTGATTACTTCCGTCTGGATCTGTAAAAGCCTAAAGCACCAAGGCCCACACCGATTAAGACGACGGTGGAGGGCTCGGGAATGGGGCTAGCAACTGGAATATTACTAGCAGCATCAGCAGGGCTGGTTCCTAAAACATAGTAGTAGTCAAAGGTAACGGAGTCTCCCACGGAGAGATCTCCAAGGTAAAATGCTAATCCGATAGTATAGTCTCCGTTTCCGTCATTGTTTCCGTTGTAATAGAATTCAGGATCGCCTGACCATGCAAATGAAACTCCCGTATTGTGGGGGACAAGAGAATCAGAATATAAGCCGATGGTCCAGTTACTGATAGGTCCGGCAGCGTAAACCCAATCCTCTGGCGAAAAAGAACCAAACCCTCTAGCATTATTGGTGTCAAAGATACCAAAGTCATTTGTGTCTTGATCGGGATCAATAACCCTCAAAAAATAAACATCGGTCAAATCATTTAAAGCTGTAACAGTAGTGGAAAATTTGATAAATTTATCACTGTCATTGAAATAAGTTTCTATTGCCACATCAAAATAAGTTCCTAGTGAGCCTTCCCATCTAATAAAGTTGTCATAACCAGAACCGCTAAGGTCGGTTAAGGTTCCTATAAAAACAGACCAGTCATTGTTATTCCCTATTATACCCGATTCATTACTTTTAAGATAAAAACCTTCAAACGGATCGCCTGGCTGAAGAAAGTCTTTACCCCCACTCCCGGGAAAAGATGCCGTTCCAGAAGGATCATATTGAATTCCGGGAAAATTAAAACCATTACCAAGAGTTCCGTCTTCTGAAACTTGGGTATAAACATAGTTACCTTCCATAACAATAGGGGCAGCCTTTGCATTTGATACAGCTAGACCCAACATTAAAACCGCTAAAAACAAACTACTTAAAACCTTCTTAAACATAACCCCTCCTCCTTTGGTTATTTTTTTGAAGTGAGATAATCTAAATTAAAGTAGATAGATAATAGCCACTAAATTCTGTTTCCCACCTCCTTTTTGTTTTTTCTATTTTTAATAAAGAGCAAATATTATGCCAATTTAAATAAGGGTGAAAATTAAAGAAAAAAGGAGAAAAAAAGAGATTGCCAAATAAGCCAGCAAAAAAGAGGGAAAAAGACTTCCACTTTGTGGGAAATTTTTTTTCATTGTGGGAAAAATTTTTCCACTCCCCAGAAGGGGCTTTTAAAGAGCATTATATATCAGGGTTTAGCTTTTTACTTGACAAAATAGCTATAAATCTTTTAGTAATTGTTAAAGAAAATCAAAAAGAGGTTTTTATGGCAGAACAAAATAATTCTAAGCAAGAAGATGCTCTTATCCAGCTCGAAGTTTTTAAAGAATACATTCGCCGTAAGGGCCTTAGATACACCCCAGAGAGAGAGACCATTATCAAAGAAATATTTTCTCTTTCGGGGCATTTTGACGTAGATGGACTTTATCTACGCCTACGTAACAAGGGCAAAAAATTATCCAAGGCTTCTATTTATCGAACTATTCCTTTGCTTATTGACTGTGGCCTTCTCCAGGAAGTTTACCATGAAGATGGCCATATGCACTACGAGCCGGCTTCGCCTCATCCCCATGGCCATATAAGATGTCTTGAGTGTCGCCGAGTAGAAGAGTTTGATGATGAGCGCATTAAGCAAATTCAAAAAAACGTAACTGAAAAATACGGATATCGTATTACAGGTATTCGTTTTGAGATATTAGGGTATTGCCCTGATTGTTTAAAGAAAGTCCCTGTTTAAAGAGGGAAAATGGCGGAATTAAAACTCGATGACTTACGTACCGGAGAAAAAGGAAAAATAGTAAAAATTTTAGGAAACGGTTCTTTTCGTATTCGTTTGATGGAATTAGGTTTTGTGCCCGGTGCCGAGGTAAAAGTTGTAAGATATGCCCCTCTAAAAGACCCTGTAGAGTACGAAATCAAAGGTTATCACATCACTTTAAGGCACGAAGAAGCTGCCCAAATTTTAGTTAAAAAATTAGATTAAATTTTGCTTGACTGGCCCTTTCAAATTGCCGATCATTAATTAAAACTTCGTGAGGCGTAAATTGTTAGATTTCTTTTTTAAACCAAGGGCCATTGCCGTTGTAGGGGCTTCCAGGGAACCGGGAAAGGTTGGCCATGATGTCTTAAAAAATCTTTTAGATTTCAAGTTTCCTGGGGCCATATATCCAGTAAATCCCAAAGCCCAGGAGATTTTAGGGCTTAAAGTGTATCCTTCTATCAAAGACCTTCCCCAAAAAGTAGATCTTGCCATTGTGGCCGTGCGAGCCTCTTTTGTTCCCGAAGTTATTTCTCTTTGTGGCCAGAAAGGCATAAAAGGGGCGGTGGTGCTTTCCTCTGGTTTTAAAGAGATGGGCCGTGAAGGGGCGAAACTTGAGCAAGAGCTCGTTAAAGAGGCCAGAAATTACGGAATTCGGGTTATAGGGCCTAACTGTCTGGGGATTCTTGATACCTATTCGCATTTAAACGCAACCTTTGCTGCTTTGAAGCCTCTTAAAGGCAAGATCGGCTTTTTTTCACAGTCAGGGGCTTTATGTCTGGCGGTACTAGAGTGGTCACGAGCACAAAAAATAGGCCTTTCTCGTTTTGTTAGTTTAGGTAATAAGGCTGATATTTCTGAAATAGAATGTTTAAGGGCTCTTGCAGAAGACCCTCATACGGAAATTATAATGGGCTATCTTGAAGGCATTGAAGATGGACGCGCCTTTACCGAAGTAGCGGCCGAGGTTTCTCGTAAAAAACCTGTGATAATCTTTAAAAGCGGCACAACGGCTGCAGGGGCAAGGGCGGCTTCATCACATACCGGGTCCCTTGCTGGTTCTGAAGAGGCTTTTTCAGCCTCGGTAAAAAGAGCAAGGATTATCAGGGCGCAAACACTAAGAGAGTTTTTCAATCTTGGCCTTTTCTTTGCCTGTAACCCACCGATGTCTGGCCCTTATCTTGGCATACTTACTAACTCTGGTGGCCCAGGCATTGTTGCTGCCGATGCCTGCGAAAAATCTTCTCTTGAGCTTCCAACCCTTCCCACCGAGACGGTGGAAAAATTACGAAAAGTCTTGCCGCCCTATGCTTCGTTTTATAATCCCGTTGACATTACTGGTGATTCTGATGCTGAACGTTACGAAAAGACCTTGTCCCTTCTTCTTGAAGATAAAAGCCTAAACGGCCTTTTGGTTATCCTTTCGCGTACAGCTATGGTGGACCCTGAAGCGGTGGCTCGAATACTTTCTGATAAAAAAGATATTAAGCCACTTGCCGCCTGTTTTATAGGTGAGGAAAGTGTTAGAAAAGCCAGGTCTCATCTTTTGAAAAAACATATACCTCATTATGAATTTCCCGAAGAGGCGGTCTCTGCTTTTGAAAAAGCGTGGATTTATGAGTACAGACGAAAAAGGCCGCCGGTTAAAATCAAGCGCCTTAAAGTAGATTTTGAAAAAGCGGCTCAAGTTTTACAAACTTTACGTTTAGAGGGGCGTAACCATTTTCTTGATCATGAAGTAAAACAGCTTCTAGAAGCCTATGGTTTTGCTTTTCCCAAAAGTTTGCTGGCGCGCACTACGGATGAAGCCCTTTTAGCGGCCAAAGTTATAGGATACCCTGTGGTCTTAAAAGTTGCTTCCCCACAGGTGCAACACAAAACTGATATTGGCGGCGTAAGGCTTAATATTAAAAATGATGAAGAACTAGTAAAAGCTTTCCAGGAAATGATCATCAATGTCCGTAAACGCCTGCCAGGTATCTCAGTTTTAGGGGTTATAGTCCAGGAGATGGTCCCTAAAGGCAAAGAAGTTATCGTAGGTTTCTTGAGAGACCCTCAATTTGGCCCCATGGTAATGTTCGGCCTAGGAGGCATATACGTAGAAGTTATGAAAGACGTGACTTTTAACCTGGCGCCTTTGAGTAAAGAAGAGGCCCTTGAAATGATTAGGGAAATTAAAGCTTATCCAGTGCTTAAAGGTATAAGAGGCGAACCAGAAGTTGATATGAATGCTCTAGCGCGTTCCATAGTGGCCATGGGTCAGCTTGTTTCTGATTTTCCTGAGCTAAGTGAGGGGGAAGTAAACCCATTGATTGTTGGCCCTAAGGGCTCCAAAACCATAGCCGTTGATGCCCGCTTAAGTTTAGGGGGAGAAAAATGAGTATTGTTTATGTTTGTTCAACCTCAGGTTTTTCTGGCAAAACATTGGCCCTCTTGGGGCTTGGCCAATTTTTTAAGAAAAAAAATATTCCTTTTTCTTATCGCAAACCTGTTGGAAACCGGCCTGTTTATCAAAATGGTTATATTGTTGACGATGACGCCGCTTTTCTGGCAAAGGTTTTTGAGCTTGATGTCCCCCTTGATAAGCTTTCAGCCGTAATTCTTACGCAAGATACAGTGGTGAAAGGCTTTAAAGGCGAATTAGAAGCTCTTATGCCTCAAGTTTTGACTTTTTGTGAAGAGGCACAAAAAGAGGCTGATGTCTTATTACTGGGTGGATACGGAAGTCTTTACTCAGGAAAATTTTTGGGGATCTCTGGTGTTGATCTAGCCAAAAGCCTAAATGCTCACATATGTTTAGTAGTACGCTACGAGGGAGAATACGTGGTAGATTACATTTTGCAAGCGGCTCAAGAATTTCCAGAACAAAAACTCGGTGTGATTTTTAATGACATACGTGAAGAGCACCTTTATAACTATCAAGATCTCATAAAGCCTTATCTAGAGAAAAAGGGAATAGAGATTCTTGGAGAAATCCCTCATCATAACAAGTTAGCTGCTGTTTCTGTGAAAGACTTAAGGGAATACCTTGGGGCTCGCCTTTTGGGCCATACCGCTGAAGACCGCCTGGTGGAAAGTTTCCTCATTGGTGGTATGCAAGTGGATAAAGCCATTCAATATTTTCGTAAGCTTTCAAATTTTGGTGTTATTGTGGGAGGAGATCGCTCAGATATTCAGCTAGCGGCTATTGAAACTGGAGCGGTTTGTCTCATCTTAACTGGTGGTCTTTATCCTAACGAAATAATTTTAGCCAGAGCAGAAGAGAAACAGGTAGCCATTCTTATTGCGAAAGAAGATACCTATTCGGTGGCCAGACGCACTGAACGCCTTCCTGGGCAGGCTCGCATACGCCATCCAGAAAAGCTTTCCTGTGCCTTTGAAATAACGGCTCGCTCCCTTGATTACGACAAATTAGCCGAATTCGTAAGCTAATCTTCAATTATAACTATGGCGGTGGCGTAAAGTCTTTCGTGAGAAAGGGAAACGTGTATTCTTTTACCACCCAAAAATTTGAATCGTTCCAAAGCGCGGCCGTGTAGTCTCATAAAAGGTTTTCCTGAAGGTTCGTGAAGAAGTTCCATTTCTTTCCAGGAAACGCCGCGAAGCCCGGTGCCAAGAGCCTTGGAGCAAGCTTCTTTAGTGGCAAAATAAGCCGCTACATAAGTAGCTATGAATCTTTTGCGAGAAATAGCATTTTTTTCTTTCTCAGTAAGAATTCTGTTTAAAAATCTTTTCTGGTGCTTGGTAAGCACTTTTTCTATGCGTGGAACTTCTACCAGGTCAATTCCTAGGCCAATTATCATAATGAACTCCCAAGAATTTTTTAGTTTTGGTTAGCAGAACAGATTTTATAACCATTCACTATTAACCGTTAGCCATCAACTAAAAATTTTTTAAGAAACTCCCTCTTTTTGCCGAAGATAGAAGAGACATCTGGTCAAAGACCTTTAGGAGATAGATTATGAAAGTACTGGTGGTTGATGACTCAAAATCCATCAGGCAAATCGAAAAACGTTATTTACTAGGCATGGGTTATGAAGTTCTTGAAGCTGCTAATGGAAAAGAGGCCCTTCAGGTGCTTGAGGAAAATCCCGATGTCGCCCTTATTCTCCTTGACTGGCACATGCCAGTGATGAATGGCTACGAATTTTTAAAGACCGTTCGCCAGGACCCACGCTGGAATAACGTAAAGATTATGATGGTCACTACTGAAAACCAGGAAAAAAGCGTAATTGACGCCATTATGGCCGGAGCTAACGAGTATCTTATGAAACCTTTTGATCAAGAAATGCTTGAGTCCAAGATCCGTTGGCTTATGGAGGAAGCCCTGTGAGAAAGATTCGTGTTCTGATAGTGGATGACAGCCCCCTTATTCGTCGCCTTATTTCTGAGGCTCTAAGAGCTGACCCTGACATTGAACTGGTTGGCACAGCTTCAAACGGCAAGGAAGCTATTGATAAAGCCAGGCTCTTGCGCCCTGAAGTAATTACTCTTGACATCGAAATGCCTGTTATGGATGGGCTTACGGCTTTAGAGAAGCTCAAGCGCCTTTATCCTAAGATTCAGGTAATAATGTTTTCCACTCTTACGGAAAAAGGCGCTAAAGAAACTATAAAGGCTTTGTCTTTAGGGGCCTTTGATTTTGTCACCAAACCTTCTACCAGTTCTTTAAATGAAAGTATTAAGCGCATAAAAGAAGAGCTCATCCCAAAAATAAAAACAGCTGTTCCTAGAGTAACTAAACCAGTAACACCGGCAAGGCCACTCCCTTCAAGGCCTTCAGTAGTTAAACCAGCGGTAAGAGCCGTTCCTCGAAGGCCTATTGTTGGAAGAAGAGAAGTAGTGGCCATTGGTGTTTCTACTGGAGGGCCTAAAGCCCTTTCCGAAATAATTCCCAAACTTCCGGCGGGCTTTCCAGTTCCTATTCTTATTGTGCAGCACATGCCGCCCCTTTTTACAGCTCAGCTGGCCGCAAGACTTGATCAACTTTCATCTTTGAAGGTCATTGAAGCTCAGGCTGGCGTGCCGGTAGGGCCTGGAAAGGTATTTATTGCCCCGGGTGATCAACATATGGAGGTAGTTAAGCGAGGGGTGGCTAAGGTCATACACTTGCACAAAGGCCCTCCTGAAAATAGCTGTCGTCCTGCAGTAGATGTTCTTTTTCGCTCAGTAGCTAAAGTTTACGGAGGCCGAAGTGTGGCCATGGTGCTTACAGGAATGGGGCAGGATGGTCTTGCAGGAGCCATGGTTTTGAAAGAGGCCGGAGCTCTTATTGTGGCTCAGGATGAAGCTACTTCTACGGTTTACGGTATGCCAAGGGCGGTAGTTGAAGCCGGTCTTGCTGATTATGTGCTGCCCCTTCAAGAAATACCTTTATTTCTTCAGAAAATATTCTTGCAACGGAAGGTAGCATGAGACCCGAAGTATATCGTTTTTTTGCAGATTTGGTTTTTAAGCATAGCGGTATAGTTTTAAAGGAAGAAAAGACATACCTTATTGAAAGCCGCTTAAGGGAACTTGCTAGGGCCCTTAATTATCGTGATGTGGATCAATTATATCAGGTGGCCTCAAAACGTCTTACCCCTCAGCTTCGCGACGAAATTATTGAGGCCATGACCACTAATGAGACCTATTTTTTTAGAGACCAGCATCCCTTTGAGGCCTTACGTAAAGTGGTAATTCCTGAGTTAAAGAAGCTAAGGGAAAAGGAAAAAGAGCTACGATTCTGGTCGGCAGCGGCTTCAACCGGTCAGGAGCCTTACAGTTTGGCCATGCTCATTCACGAGTATTTTCCTGATCTGCTTTCTTGGCGTATCCAGATTCTTGCTACGGATATATCTCAGGAGGCCCTTAAAAAAGGTCAGAAGGGTGAGTACTCACAGATAGAAGTAAACCGTGGGCTTCCTGTTACCTTTTTGGTTAAGTATTTCAAGCAAAACGGGGCCAAGTGGAAGGTTCAGGATAAGATCCGTCGTATGATTCAATTTCGCAAGTTAAATCTGGTAGAACCCTTCCCACCTACGCTTGGTAAGTTTGACGTAGTCTTTTGCCGTTACGTGCTCATTTATTTCTCTCCAGAAATAAAAGCCAAGGTCTTAAAAAATATTAGTCGGGTGATGAAACCTAAAGGTTATTTGTTTTTAGGTGCTACTGAAAGTCCACAGGGGCTTCCTCAGGGTTTTAAACGCAAGATTATCGGAAGGACTATTTGCTATCAGTGGGAAGGTTAAAGTTTTTTCTGTTTCTTAACGAATAGTAGGAAGAAAGGCCTTTAATAAGGAGGAAGTTATGAGTTTTGAAGAAGATGTCCTAAAGGACTTTATTACCGAGGCTAAAGAAAATTTAGAACGTTTAGATGAAGAATTTGTTGAACTTGAGCAGCGGCCAGAAGACAAAGAGCTTTTATCAAGTATTTTTAGAACTATTCACACTATCAAAGGAACAGCTGGCTTCTTTGGTTTTAAAACTTTAGAAGCCATTGCCCACTTTGCTGAAGATATCCTGGCCAAACTTCGTGACGGATTAGTTGTAGCTGATGAAGAAACTATAGACGTGTTACTAAAGTCGGTGGATTACATTAAGGCCATAATTGCCGCCCTTGAAGAAACAGGGAAAGAACCTATAGATGATACCTATCTTGAATTTCTGGTGGATTTGCGAAATTTTGCCGAAAAAGTGGCCAAAAGAGCTGAAGGGGGAGGGGAGGATAAAAAGCCATCTCAGGAAGCGAAGGCGGAAGAGGCTTCCGAGACTTCTCCTGAAGAAAAAGCTAAAACCGAAGAACAACCTAAATCTGAAAAGACTTCCGAGAAAGAAAAAACCCAACCTGAAGAACAGCCCCAAAAAGAAGCTGAGGCCAAAGTTCCAGCCCCCAAGAAGGAGCCAGAGAAAAAAGAAAAAGCAACTCCAAAAACAGATAAAACTCCTCATGTCCAGCTTACTGAGACTCATGTACGAGTAGATGTCAAACTTCTTGACCAGCTTATGAATCTGGCTGGAGAGCTTGTTCTTTCCAGAAACAGGCTGGTGCAAATTGCCTCCAGACTAAGCGACTCAGAGCTTCAAAACGCCACGCAAAATCTTTCTTTAGTAACTACTGAGCTTCAAGAAAAGATAATGAAGACGCGCATGCAGCCTATTGGTAATGTGTTCAATAAGTTCCCTCGCATAGTGCGAGACCTTGCCCGTTCAACAGGGAAGAAAGTTACTTTGCGCATAGAGGGGGCTGATACTGAGCTAGACCGTTCTATCATTGATGCCATAAAAGACCCACTAACCCACTTAGTGCGTAACTCTATTGACCATGGTATCGAAGATCCTGACATTAGAGTTCAGGTAGGTAAACCTCCTGCTGGTACGCTGATTCTTCGAGCTTATCATGAAGGGGGCCAAGTAGTTATAGAAATTGAAGATGACGGCCGAGGTATAGACGTTGAAAAGGTAAAACAAAAGGCCATTGAAAAAGGCTTAATTTCTCCTTCTGAGGCCGAAAAATTAAGTGATCGAGAGGCTTTGGCCCTGATTTTTAGGCCTGGTTTTTCCACGGCGGAAAAGGTCACTAACATTTCTGGCCGTGGTGTGGGCATGGATGTAGTTAAAACTAACGTAGAAAAACTTGGTGGAAGTATAGATATTCAGTCTGTACTTGGGGCAGGAACAACTGTTAGACTAAAGATTCCGCTTACTCTTGCCATTATCCCCGCCTTGGTGGTTACCTGTAATAGTCAACGTTACGCTATCCCTCAAGTAAGCTTGAGAGAACTGGTAGGCCTTTCAGAGGAGACCCGTAAAAATATCCATCAGATTGGTAATTCTGAATTCTTTAGATTGAGAGGAGAGATGGTCCCCATAATCAGGCTCTCTAAAATTCTTGGCGTACAACCCAGTGAGGAAAATCATAAAGAAGAAAGTCTCGTGATTCTTACTAGTGGGGCTATGGACTTTGGGCTGGTGGTAGATGAGATATGGGATTCTGAAGAGATAGTAGTAAAGCCCCTTGGTAAGCATTTCAAAGACCTTTCCATTTTTGCCGGGGCGACCATCATGGGTGACGGAAAAATGGCTCTTATTCTTGATGTAGTTGGCATTTCTAGAAAAATTGGCCTTAAGACCGAGGATGTAGATCGTGCTAAAGAAACGATAGTAAGCGAAACATTCACCGAAGATGATCAGCAATTCATTTTACTCTTCAATGTAGCTCCTGAAGAACAATTTGCCATTCCCTTGGCTTTAGTGGCTCGTTTAGACAAGATTTCAGCTGATAAACTTGAGTTTGTCGGTGGTAAAGAGATTATTCAATATCGTGGGCGTAGTATGCCGATTATTCGGCTTGAAAACTTCCTGCCTATACAACCCTTGCCTGAACAGGAAGAATATCATTTGTTGGTATTTGCTGAGGGTGAAAACGAGGTAGCCCTTTTAGTGTCCCGTATCGTAGATAGTATCCAAACTAAAATAGATCTTGACGAAAAACTCTATCAAATTGAAGGGGTTTTAGGTTCGGCGATTATTAAAGACCGTACGACGCTTTTCTTAGATGTTTACAAGATCATTGAAATGCATGATCCCTATTTCTTCGTAAAAGTTGTCCCTCAAGATGATAGACCTTATCGAGTACTTCTGGCCGAGGATTCTCCATTTTTCCGTCAAATGATTGCCAATTATTTGGCTTCCTCTGGTTATGAAGTAGAAACTGCTACTGATGGCCTGGATGCCTGGGAAAAACTCCAGAAAGACTCTTTTGACGTGCTGATTACTGATATTGAAATGCCAAGGATGACCGGTATTGAACTGGCCAAGCAAGTGCGAAGTGACGAACGCTTTGCCAATCTTCCGATTATAGCCCTTACTTCTTTGGCTAGTGATGAAGACCGACGCCGAGGTCTTGAAGCTGGAATTGACGAATATCAGGTGAAACTTGAAAGAAGCAGAGTACTTGAATCTTTAGCTGAGCTATTAAAAAGGAAAAAAGAAGAAGCGCAGGCAGCATGATGGCTTTTGATCCATATCGTATTTTA
Organism: Thermodesulfatator indicus DSM 15286; assembly: GCF_000217795.1. Classification (NCBI taxonomy): domain Bacteria; kingdom Pseudomonadati; phylum Thermodesulfobacteriota; class Thermodesulfobacteria; order Thermodesulfobacteriales; family Thermodesulfatatoraceae; genus Thermodesulfatator; species Thermodesulfatator indicus. The sequence continues at coordinate 369,031 of NC_015681.1, read as the reverse complement.
GGAATATCTCCTGGAGCAAAACCAGAAGAGATAAAACGGGCCTTCAGGCGTAAGGCCCGTCTCCTTCATCCTGACAGAGGAGGAGAAGAAAAAGCCTTTCGGGAGCTTAAGCGTTCTTATGAATTTTTAAAAAAGAAACACTTAAGCCCTTCCCTTGAAATTGTAAAAAAACGGCCCGGACAAGGGAATTATGTTTTTTCTTTCTTAGATGTAACGGCTAAAGAGTTGGCCCTAGGGGCTGAAGTAGTGGTTGCGGTGCCAGGTCCTCCAGTTAAATGTGAGGCTTGTCAGGGAAAAGGAAAAGATTTGTCAGGTCGTAAAATTACGTGTGAAGTTTGTAAAGGAAAGGGACAAATTTTTTTGAACGATAAGAATATAGCGATTTCGTGCCCCCATTGTGAAGGTAAAGGTGTTAAATGGCTTGATTTATGCCCCCACTGCCGAGGAAAAGGAGCTATAGCTCAAGACATGGAAATAACACTTAAACTTCCTTTGGGAGCGCGACCTGGAGATATTCTTTATTTACCAGCAGAAAAAGTTGAAGCCCGGGTGGATCTTTATTTTGAGCTCCAAGTCCATGAGTCTTGTGGCTTTTATTTTGAGGGAGAAACTTTAGTTCTAAAAGTTAGAGTTCCTTTTTGGGAGGCAGCCTTAAAAGAAGAAATTTCTATCTGTACCCTTGAAGGTCCTGAAACGATAAAGATTCCTGAAAACTTTTCGCAAACATATTGTGTGACCTTACCAAAGAGAGGGGCTTATTTATCTGATGGTTCTCGAGATGATTTATTAGTTAAATTTGAGGTCTATTTTCCAGAAAATTTGCCGAAAATAGTATGCCAAAAACTTAAAGAAATAAAGGAAATAATGAAGGAGGTAAAAGATGAGCCTACCAACTCCTGAAAAACAGGAAAAAAGTATAGTATCTGAAAAAACTAAACTTTTTATTACTTTTTGGTTAGCAGATTTTTTGTTTGCTTTGCCGGTGGAAGAGGTAGTGGAGATTAATCGTTCCCTTGATATCACACCAGTACCACAAGCTCCTAATTACGTGAGCGGAATAATTAATCTGCGTGGTCAAATACTTACAGCTATTGATCTGGCCCAAAGGATTGGGCTTAAGAGAGAACGAGAAGCCAATCATAACGTAATTGTGGGCCGAGAAGAAGAACCCCTAAGCCTCTTGGTAGAACAAATTGGTGATGTGCTTGAAATACCAATTTCTCAAATAGAAGAACCACCAGAGGTAATAGAAGGTATTGATACTGATTTTGTAAAAAATGTATCCAAGCTTCCTGATAGACTTTTAGTAATTCTTGATTCTGAAAAATTGTTTAAAGTTTAGATTGATCGCCACGGCGACTATGTCACCTCGCGAGAGCTTTGCTTCGGCACTTTGTGGCTCTCAATGACCTTGCTGGGCCACTTCGTCGGCCCTGCGGGGGCTCCTCGTAAATATAAGTGAGAAGTGAGAGCCATCTACCATCAGCCATCTGCCATCTACCATTTAGTTACTGTGAGCGGAGCGAAGCAGTCTTTTCCGCTATTAGCCATCAGCCACCAGCCATCGGCCTCCACCATGTAGTCACTGCGAGCCCGTATGGGCGAAGCAGTCTCTTAAGTATGGCATTTTGTAAAGTCTCAAATAAAGTTTAATTAAAATTCTATAAGGCCGGCAAAATCAAGGAAATGACGCCAGACTTTTTGTTTTTCTTTAGGGAAATCTTCCATAATGAGGCTTTCCCAGCGTGGGGCCTTAGGTTTTGAAAGTAGTTTCATACCGGCTTCTTCTGGCGTGCGGTTGCCTTTCTTAATATTACATTTGCGGCAACAAAGTACTACATTTTCCCAGGTGGTTTTGCCTCCACGGGAACGGGGGATGATGTGGTCAATAGTGCGGTCTTTAGGATTTTTAACACTTTTGCCACAATATTGGCAGGTATAACGATCTCTCATCATAAGATTAGCCCGCGAAAAAACCACTTCAACGCGAGGAAGGCGGTCATAAGTGGTGAGATAAATGGCGTCTGGGGCTAAGAAGGAAAGATTAGGGCTCCTTATAAAACGATGTCCATTGCCGTTAGCATAAAATTGCGAGGCAAGAATCCACTCTTCTAAAGTATGGGTGGTCCAATCAGGAGTAATTACTTTGGCTGTTCCTTTTACTAGGTGACAAATAGCCCTTTGTACCGTAGTGATCTGTACTGCTTGATAACTACGGTTAAGCACTAAGACCTTTTCGCTTAGGATACTTCCGTTACTACTCAAGCAACCACCTAAAGTTAATTTTGTAGATAATCTAACTCAAAAAATATTTTTTGTCATTCTCTGAAGAAAACGTTCAAAAAATGTAACAATTAGGACAATTAAGGACAGGCAAAATTTTTAGATAGAGAATTAGGTGTTTTGCAGGATGTCCGCTATAATACAGGTAAAGTTTTTTCCAAAGGGACGTCCGCCAAGGCGAAGGGTTTTCTTAAACTCAAAAGAGAGAAAAGTAAAAATAATTTTGGCAGGTTAAAGTGATTACATTTAAACAGATTCCTGAATATTGTCGTCCTTGTTTAGAGAATTTAGTCAAACAGGCCATGGGGTTTGCCTGTGGTGAGGACCACGAAAAGCTTACTTTAGCCCTTTCCTGGCTTGATGAGATTTATGATGAAAGCACGTCTCCTCCGTTAATAGCTTCTAAGCTTCACTGCCGCATAAAAAATTATTGTCAAAATGAAGACCCCTATGCGCCTTTGAAGACTAGAGAGATAGATATAAGCCGAGATATTTTTCAAAGATACGGGAAAGATTTTGAAGATAGCTTTAGAAAACGATTAATCTTTTCTCTTTTAGGCAATACGATAGATTTTTTTCGTCCGCCAGAAGATATAGAAGAAGTCCTTAAAACTGGTCTAACGCTGGCTATTGACCACGTAATCGAAATAGAAAATCGCCTTAAACAATCTCAAACTATTATTTTGCTTACCGATAATGCTGGCGAAGTTTTTTTTGATTTACCATTACTTAAGTGGTTTTCTCAGAGGGGATACGAGATTTATTACGCCGTTAAGCCTAAACCCATTCAAAATGACCTATCTCTTTCTGACCTTGAAAAACTACATCTCAAAATACCGGCCAAAGTGATCGCTACTGGAGCTGAGATGGTAGGGCTTGATCTAGATTATGCCTCAGAGGAGTTCAAAAAACTTTATTTAAATGCCGATCTGGTTTTGGCTAAAGGCATGGGCCATTTTGAAACTTTGAGTATGAAACCGGGAAGAGAAGAAATTGCTTTTTTGCTCTGTGCCAAATGTGTGCCAGTAGCTACAGCCTTAAAAGTTCCCCACAAAAGTTACGTAGTTTTTTTAATGGAATAATCTATGGCTGCTGACATTTCATGAGACCTTTGTAAAATGTTTATTTAAGAGACTGCTTCGCCCATACGGGCTCGCAGTGACTACATGGTGGAGGCCGATGGCTGGTGGCTGATGGCTAATAGCTAATGGCTGATGGTAAATAATTGTCACTTCTCACTTACTTATACACGCGAGGATACCAGTATTGCCGACGAAGTGGCCCAACCGGGTCATTACGAGGAGGCGCGTAGCGCCGACGAAGTAATCTCTGAGACTGCTTCGCTCCGCTCGCAGTGACAAATATGCTAGGTGCTCGCAGTGACAACGGAGGTAAAGGCTCACCGTTAGACTGAGAACGAGTCATTACGAGGCTGCGCCTAGCAATGAGGCACGCGGTCGGTGATCTCAATCTTTCAATTGTTCCAACAATAAAGAATAGTTATAACTTTAAATAAATTTTTAAGTTTTTCCTGACAATAGACGATAAAATAAATAAACTGTTGAAAGGGGCGGGTATGTTTGAAGGCGCTAGAGAAGAAATTGTTCCCAAAGCAACAGAGGCTTCAGGTTTCGAAGAAAAACTCAAGGCCGAAAGAGAATCCCTTTTAGCAGCTTGGATTGCTTTTCTTGAGCTTCAACGGGCCAAGAAAGTTCCTTTCCCTCCTCAATATGCCGATGCCTTTTATGCGGCTACCAAAGTCAAGAAGAAAGACAATTATATTTTGAATCTCTTAATTGAAGGGAAAGGGCTTTTTAATTCTCTTCTTGAAAAGCTTGATCCTCATTTGGCAGGCCGTATTGGCATCGCCGAAGAAATTAACAAGATCGCCAATTACATTCGCCGCATAGAAGAGCTTGAACAGGAGCTTTCTTTCTTAAAAGAGAGTTTTTTGCGGGATAAACTAACTTTTCTCTGGAATAAAAACGCCCTTGAGAAGTTTTTTTACGAAGTAGTAATCGCTAACATCTTTGAAGAGGACTATCTGCTTTGCTATTTTGATTTAGATAAATTTAAGTCTATTAACGATAAATACGGCCATAAATGGGGGGACCGGGCCCTTATAGCCTTTGCTGAGGTGTTAAGGCGAAACCTCAAACCCAAAGACTTTCCCTGCCGGCTCCATGGTGATGAGTTTTGTGCGGTAATTGTAGGGGTTACCCTTGATAAGTTTACTTCCTTTGCTGAAGAATTATACGAAAAAGGTTTTGCTATGAAGTTTCCAGATGGAGTTCACCAGATAAAATTTTCCATAGGGCTTACTAATATCATTGCCTCTGACAATCTGGAGAAGGCCCTTGAGCGAGCGGATTTTTCTATGTACTGGTGTAAGGAAAACGGGTCTTTAAAACCGATACGAGTTTAAAAATCTTTGGGCCTCGGTAAGGATTTTTTCTTTTTCTTCTGGGTGAAACCACTTTACTTCAGGGTCTTTTTTAAACCAGGTGAGTTGTCTTTTAGCATAGCGTCTGGTGTCTCTCTTCATAAGGCGTACGGCTTCTTCGAAAGCTAATTCTCCTTTGAGATAGGCTATCATGTGTTTATAACCAATGGATTTAAGTGGCTTAAGCCCTGAAGAATAGCCTCTGGCTAGAATATCGCGAATTTCATCTAAAAGGCCAGCTTCAAGCATTTTATCAACTCTCTGATCAAGGCGACGATATAGTTCTTCTCGCGGCAGACTAAGGCCAACTTTAAAACAGGGATACCGCCTTCTAGCAAACGCGTGTTTTTTGGCAAGCTCCGAAAAGGGCTTTCCCGTAGTGTAATAAATTTCTAGGGCCCGCAAGATGCGAACCCAGTCTCTAGGACTTATTTTTTGGGCATAGGTAGGGTCAATTTTTAGGAGTTCTTCGTAAAGAGGCTTAAGTCCTTCTTTTTTAAGTCTTTCTTTTAACTTTTTCCTGGCAGAAGAAGTGTCCCCCACCTCGAAAAGACCATGGAGCAGGGCCTTGAGGTAAAGTCCTGTTCCGCCTACCAAAATAGGTATTTTTTTTTGGTGGTGTAGTTTTTTAATTACCCGATCGGCCATCTCTACAAAACGAGCGGCGTTAAATTTTTCATCAAGAGGTAAAAAGTCAAGCAAATGGTGTGGCACTCGGGCAAGTTCTTCCTTGCTTGGCTTGGCGGCCCCGATGTTTAGTAACTGGTATACCTGGACAGAATCATAGTTTATGATTTCGCCATTCAGGTGTTCACCTAAAAATATACCTACTTCGGTTTTCCCTACCCCTGTGGGCCCCACTACGGCTATCAAAGGAATATTGTGCTCAAATCTTTCGTCCGAGTTTGCGGCGCACTTCATCAAGGCCAATTCTCCAATAAAGAGGTCTTCCGTGAGGGCAATTAGAAAGCCCGGTATTTTTAACTTCAATGAATAAATTAAGCACTTCTTCAAAAGATAATTTTTCACCGGCTTTGCGGGCAGCCTTACATGAGATTCTTGCCATTACTTCTTCCAAAAGATTTTCTGCAGAAAAACTTAGTTCTTCGGCCAGAAATTTTTCTAAAACTTCTCTTGAAAAGTCGCCTAAAAGTGCCGGAACGCTTCTTAAAATGATTTTTTCCTCTCCGAAAAAATCTATCTCAAAGCCAAGAGAATTAAGCACAGGCAGAAGAATTTCCACTCTTTCAAGACTTTTTCCCGTAAGGGAAAACACTTGTGGTACGAGGAGGGCTTGAATTTTTAAATTATCTTTTAATTCCTTTTTCCATTGTTCAAAAAGAAGCCTTTCATGAGCAGCGTGGTAATCAAATATATAAAGTTCATCATCAGCAAGGATTAGAAAAAATTCTTTACCGAAGCGAGAAAGTACTTGATAACTCGTATTTTTAGAAAATAACGTTGAGGGTTTTTTAAAAATATTTTCCGCTGGTTCAGCTACTTTGGAAGTGGACCAGATGTCTTCTTCTGAAGTAGTTTTACGGTCATATGAGATAGGTAAGTCTTCTTCAATTTTAGTTTTGATTTCAAAGGAAACAGTAGGCTTAAATAGATTTTCAAGACTTTTTTTAATTAGTTCAAAAAGGCGGCGTTCTTCGCGAAAGCGTACTTCCCATTTGGCTGGATGTACGTTTACGTCCACCTGTTCAGGCGGAAGGGTAAGGGCAAGGAGCAGGGCGGGATAGCGCCCTTTGGGATAAACACTTTTTAGGCCTTCAAAGGCGGCGGCAGAAATAAGCTTATCTTTGACCACTCGGTTATTTACCAGAAAATATAGATATCTTGCCGTGGGAAAGAAATGTTCACTTTTAGAAAGGATAATAGTTAAGCGGATGTCTCTTACTTCTACTTCTTCTGTTAGGAAATTTTCTGCTTTGAGACCAGAAAATTCAGCTAAAAGTCCTAAACGCCCGAGCTTGTAATTATATTCAAAAAGAATTTTACCTTTAGTTTTAAGGCTTAAATTAGTTTGAGGGTTTTCAAGGGCCATAAGTTTTACAATTTCATTTACCCTTGCTGTTTCCGCACGCGGACTTTTTAAGAAGGCCCTTCTGGCTGGTACATTGGCAAAAAGATTAACAACTTCAACGATAGTGCCTGGGGCTAGCCCTTTTTCCACAAAAGAGACTTCTTTACCGAACTTTATTTTTATCCTAGCTCCTATTAGGGCCTCTTTTTCACGCGAAGTAATAGTAAGCTCGGAGACAGCGGCAATGCTAGAAAGGGCTTCTCCTCTGAAACCCCAAGTCCTAATACGTAAAAGGTCTTCTTCGGTCTCAATTTTACTGGTAGCGTGGGGAAGATAGCAGACTTTTAAGTCTTCAGGAGACATACCAAGGCCGTTATCTCTTACTCTAATTAGGGAAAGTCCACCATCGGCAAGTTCTACTTCTATTTGTTTGGCCTGGGCGTCAAAGGCATTTTCACAAAGTTCCTTGACTACCGAGGCTGGGCGTTCTATAACCTCGCCAGCGGCTATCTTTCTGGCTATGTTTTCGGGTAAAATCTTGATACGCGCCATGATCAATCAAAGTTAGATGTTAATAGTTAAAAAGGAAGGTAGCAAACAGCTTGCTGTAAGAATTTAATTTTTAATGAGACCATAATATCTTTCAAGAGACTGCTTCGCCCTACGGGTTCGCAGTGACTAAATGGCAGATGGCTGATGGCTGATGGTAGATGGCTCTCACTTCTCACTTATTCTTGCGAGTCAGCGTTAGCAGCCGAAGCAATCCCTGTATCCAGGCTCCGGTGGCGTCGTGGCGATTTACTTTCTATTTTTTGAGTTTTGCAAAGGTTTCTTTAAATTGAATATGAGAGTTCCTAAAAATCCTTTTTTCCGAGGTTTAAATAATTAACTCTTTTCAAATTGTCCTTTTGGAACGATAATTTAAAAAATACCTCAGGAGAAAACTATGGACATCAAAGAAGCTGTTAGAAGTGTTTTTAAAGAGTATATGCTCCCTGAACTTGAAGGCATTAAACAGGAGCAGAGGGAAATAAAAACCGCTATTGAACTGATCAGCAGGCGACTTGATGATGTAAATATCCACCTGGCTGATCAGAGCCGCCGTATTGACGAGGTTCGCACTGAGCTTTCGGCAAGAATTGATGAGACCAACAAGCGTATTGATGAAGTACGTTTTGAGCTTTCGGCAAGAATTGAGGATGTTCGTAATGAGCTAACTGCAAGAATTGATGAGGTGAAATCGGATCTTACCTCCCGTATAGACAGCACCAACCATCGTATTGATCAGCTTACTTTCCAGGTTGGCAAAGTGGCTCAGGAATTGGAACGCCTGAAACGTGAAGAAAAGGTGATGGCCGATGTGTTAGACCGCCTGCGCTACCTGGAAAAACGCGTTATAGGAGAATAATAAAGTAGCAGCTCCGAAATTTTTGTTTAAAAAGATTTTTTAAAAACCGGGCTTGGGACTAAGGCCTGGCCTTCAATGTCTTGATCAAAAACGCCAAATGGAAGGTAGGAAATGGGCACTATGGAAAGATGGTGTAAAGAGTGGCATACCCTTACTTTTTATCAAAAGTTTGAACAGGTAGTGGCCTGGATTTTAACCTTTGTTATTGCTCTCATTATTTTGATCTCCCTCTATGATCTGCTCTTGCAGACTTTTTTAATCCTTTTCAAGTTTAGGTTAAATCCGCTTGAACACAAAGTTTTTCAAACCCTTTTTGGTATGTTTATGACGGTCTTAATTGCCCTTGAATTCAAGCATTCAATTTTAAAAGTTACCGTGCACAAAGAGGGAATTGTTCAGGTAAAAACCGTGGTTTTGATAGCCCTTTTGGCCCTTACTCGTAAGTTTATTATTTTGGACTTTAAGGGAGTAGCTCCTCTTAAAATTTTTGCTTTGGCATTTTCGGTGTTGGTTTTAGGAATAATTTATTGGCTTCTAAGAGAACAATCTTTACGTTACAAGGAAGAATAAAATAATGTTTCGTCTTTTTATAGCTCTATTTTTTTTATTTTCATTGTGTTCCTGTGGATATCAGCTTGAAGGTCGGCCGACTAACTTTTCTTCAAAATGGAAAACGATTTACGTGCCAGTTTGGAAAAATCCCACCTCTGAGATTCGCTTGGGAGAAATTCTCGCCCAGGAACTTAGGAAACGTATAGAAATGGCTGGCGATTTTCAAATAACTGACCAGGACGATGCAGATCTTATCCTTGAAGGCCAAATCCTTTCAGTTTCAGTAGGTGGCCTTTCTTATAACATTTATACTGAGACGCTTGAACGTCGAGTATATCTTAGGGCTAGGGCCAAACTTATAGACAAAACGGGTCATGTCATCTGGCGCAATGATAGCCTTTCGAGAACTGAAGAATATCCTGTTTTTCGTGAAGTAGTGGGAGAAGAAGTAGACCCTGGGCGAGAGTTAGCCTTACAAAAGATATGTCAGGACCTAGCAGAAATAATTTATCATCAAATATCTTCATCTTTTTAGGGAAGGGAAATGGGACTATTTGATGGATTGCTTGACTTTATAAGAAACTATGCGGTTAAGGCCCAAAAAGATGATGTGCTTTTTACTGCTATACACCGCATATTGACCGAAGAACTCGGCTGGGAATCAAAAAATTTGTTATGAAAGGTGATGAACACGAGGCCTCATATATTAATTTCCAGAGTCCTATCCGTGCCGTGAGCTTGAAATAGATGCCAAACGCCTAGGAAATCAATTTATTTTAAAATTAGAAGCAGAAACTTTCCACCGTGAAAAAATGGAAGACCTTTTAGAGGGTATTCTGGGTATTGAGCTTGACTTAGATGAAGAAATAAAAGTGCGTATTCCGCTTGATTATTATGTAACTGATGATCTGGAGTTAATAAACGAAAACGAACTCAAAGAAAAGCTAACAAATCTGATAAAAGAGCTTGAGAAAAGAATACAGTAGAAGTAGTTAGGGGCACCTTTAGTGCCCCTAACTCTATATTAGCCAGCAAAGGCCTTTTCAAGATTTGGTACTACCTGTTTTTTACGGCTCATTACACCAGGGAGCCATACTGAACGACCTTCAGGTTTTACTCCCCAGGCTACTTCTACTACAGCCGGATTATCAGAAACAATGAGAAGCTCAGTTCCTTCTTTCATAATATCAGTGAGCATGAAGAATATGCTGTGATAGCCACCTTCTTCTTTGATTTTCTGAAGCTCGCTATAAAGTTCATCTTTTATAGGCTCAACTAAAGAAAGATCTACTACTTCAAGCTGACCAATGCCAACCTTGTTGCCACTCATATCGAAATCTTTGTAATCACGATAGACAAGGTCACGAATAGGAGTGCCTTCTATGGCGCTCTTTACTTTGAACATTTCGAGGCCAAGGGCTTTGAGATCATCAATGCCAGCGATTTTGGCCAAGGTTTCAGCAGCTTCAACATCTTGAGGTGTACAGGTAGCAGATTTAAAAATAACTGTGTCACTCAAAATAGCACAGCACATGATACCAGCTATTTCTTTAGGAATCTCTACGCCGTAAAAATCATACATGCCTTTTAAAACCGTGCAGGTACACCCTACTGGCCAGACCCAGATTTCAATGGGATTGGGGGTAGTGATATCACCGAGTTTGTGGTGGTCAACAATGCCAAGAATTTCGCCTTTATCCAGGTTGTCAAGACTTTGAGACTTGTCACTATGATCAACTAAAAAGATTTTCTGATCTGTAGCATCAGTTACAATTTCAGGTGCAGAGAAACCAAACTTATCAAGGACAAATTTGCTTTCAGGATTAAGTTCACCCTGAGCTACTGGTTTAGCCTCTACTCCCAACTTGCTTTTCAAATAAGCTAAAGAAATTGCCGCGGTGATAGAGTCAGTGTCAGGATTCTTGTGACCTACTACAATTGCTGCCATGTTACCCTCCTTTTAATTTGTTTTCTTGAATGATTATATAATTCTTTTAAATCTTTTTGATGCTTAAAGCCTAAGGTCATTTAAAGATAGCCTAAGTAAAATTTTTTTGCCAAGTGGTAATATTGAGAAATGACAAGCGTTTTTCTTCTTTTAGTTTGAAAATCTTTTTAAAAGGCCAATTTTTGATGATATAATTAAAAAATTAAAATTTATAAACTCTATTTTATGATCACCCTCTTGTTATAAAAATCCAACTATCATTTCAATTGGCCTTATAAATCCTCAACAGGAGCTAGCCCTACGGTAGCCTTTTTCACTTTATGAATAACTCTGGTAGAGACACTTCCCAGGACTATTTCTTTAAGGCCAGTTTTTCCGGTGCGACCCATCATAACTAGGGGGTAATTTTCATCGTCAGCAATTTTGGCGATAGTTCTTCCAGGGTCACCGAATTCGAGAAAGGTTTCTATGTAGTTTTCATTAAGACCTGATTTAAGAAGGAAATTTTTAGCTTGTTCAAGGAGCAGGTGAGCTTCTTTTTCTTCCTGAGAGTTTTTTTCAAGGTAGAGAGGATCGATAACAGAGACCACAGAGACTTTAACCAAGCCCGGGGGGAAGGAGGAGGCGATAGCAGCGGCTTCATCAAGTGCTTTTAAAGAGAGGGAGGAGCCGTCAAGGGCAACGAGGATTTTATTTACAGGGCAGCCATTTTCTAAGAGGCATTGGCCGACGATATAGACGAATTGTTTTTTAGCGCGATGGATGACGATCTGGCTGGCACTACCGAGGAAAGTTTCAGCGGCGTGGGAGCGGCGGCGTCGGCCCATAATAATACTTTGGACATTATTTTTTTGAGCGACATTTACGATTTCTTTTCCGGGTTCACCTTGGGAGACGATGGTTTGGATATCGCCTTGGAAGGAGTTTTCTTTGAATATACGGGCGAACTTATCGAGGAAGGGTTTAACGTTATTTTCGATATGTTGTTGGATAATATTTTTAAAGATGGGGGATTCAAGGATATTTCGGAAGCGAATATCGACATTAGAAGCCATTTTTTCGATGTAGCTAGGGGCGATAACGTGTAGCAGGAAGACCGTTTGGGCGATATTAGGAGAAAGGGGAGAGAGGAGATTAGCAGCGAAGGTTACAGCCCTTAGAGAATGGTCGTCGTCAGTTATAGGTATTAATACTTTTCTAAGATTAGGTAAACTATTTGACATTTCGTCCTCCTAATAAAAGAGTAAAAGCCAGATATTACAAATAATTATTGTCAAAATGGTAATAGGAGTAGCTATTTTCATAAAGCCAAAAAAAGTAGTGCGATATCCCATGGCTTCAGCAATTCCTAAAGTAACTACGTTGGCACTGGCTCCTATCATAGTGCCGTTACCTCCTAAGCAGGCTCCAAGGGCCAGGGCCCACCAGAGTACTCCTGATTCTGCACCAGGAATAACTTTGGTGAGATAAGCCACTATGGGCAGCATAGTAGCGGTAAAGGGGATATTATCTATAAAAGCACTCATAATAGCTGAGACCCAAAGAATAAGGCTGATGGCAACAGTTAGATTATCGTGGGATAACCGCAAAACTTCGTCAGCTACCATATCTAAAAGTCCTACAGATTCTACCGCACCAACGAGAATAAAAAGAAACATAAAAAATAGAAGAGTTAGCCATTCAATATCTTTTTCAACTAAGTGAGCGATATCTACTTTTTTGGTAACAGCGCTATAAGCGAATAAGATACTAGCTCCAAAAAGAGCCGCAATGCTTACTTCCATGTGTAAAACTCCATGTAGAACAAACATAAGAATAACAATTCCCATTATGAGGAGACCAAAAGTAAGAAGAGTTTTATCGGTTATCTGATATTCTTGACGTAGCTTTTCGATAAAAGCTTCGACATTATCAATTTTTGATTTGTTATATTCACTTTGAAAAACAAAACGATTATAAACAAAAAGCATTAGAAGACTTATTAGGCATACTGGAGCGAGATTTTCAACAAACTGTAAAAAAGTTAATTTGGCATAAGAACCAATCATAATATTAGGGGGATCACCAATAAGAGTAGCGGTACCTCCAATATTTGAGGCAAGAATTTCAGGAATTAAAAGAGAAAGAGGATTTATTCCTAGCGCAAGAGCAATTTCAACAGTAACAGGTGTTAAAAGGAGCATAGTTGTAACGTTGTCTAAAAAGGCAGAAGTTATCGCTGTAAAGCTCATGAATATAATAGAAAGTAAAAATACTTTTCCTCTAGAAAGCTGGTAGCATTTGTAGGCACACCACTGAAAAATACCGGTATTTTTGAGAATACCTATGATGATCATCATACCCATCAAGAGGAAAATAACGTTCATATCAATGGCTTTGATAGCGCTTTCGTAGGAAATGATATGGTAGTCAGGATTAAAAGTGCCTATTGTGTAACTGATAGCCAGCATAATGGCTGCTCCCAGCATAGCCGCCAGTGTTCGGTGAAGGAGCTCAAAAGAAATGAGGATATAAGCTAATAAAAAAACGATTGTGGCAATCCAAAAAGCAGGATTTAAGGTCCTTTTAAGTATTACTTCTGTTTGTACAAAATATTTGTTATCTTTTTGGGCAAAGTCAGAATGAGTAAAAGAAATTTTAGTTTTTTTGTAAGCTGACTTTTCAATAATAAGAGAAATTTTGCTTTCAGAAAATTCTTTATTAGGGATATCTAAGGTTAAATAAAAGGACCCATCTTCTTCGGTAAGAAGGTGTTCTTTTGACTTGCCAGGAGTCTCAACATGGTAGGGATTTCCATTTATAAAAATTTTAATTTTGGCCTGAGCTACAGGTTCTTTATGCGTGTCTATAACCTTGCCAAAGATAAAGACTTTTTGAAGGGAGTTTTGGGTTTCTGGAGGAGTTGCCATAGCAAAAGAAGTAAAAACTAGGGTTAAAATAGCACATAAACTTACTGCTTTTAAAAACAATTTTAACATGGCTCACCTCTTTGATAAAAAATATCAATTTAGCGTTTTTTACGACAAAATATTTCACGAGGCAATATTGTTACCATGGCAAACAAACCCCTGTTATTATTACGAGGAGCCTGTTAGGCCGACGAAGTATTTTCGCTTCTGAGAATGCTTTGTTTATTACAGGGCTTGCAAAACAAAAAGCCGCTTGCATGATAAGTCACTTTTTATACCTCCTTGAACAAATTGTGAAATTTAATAGACTTCTTTGCCTTTTTCTTGAGCGGATAAAAAATCTGCCAGAAGTGATCTTTCCCATTGCAACGGTAAAACCTCCTGTAAACAATCTAAACCTAAATTTTAGGGTTTCTTTTTAAGAGACCTTTGCAAAATATCTTGTTCAAGAGACTGCTTTGCCCATCCGGGCTCGCAGTGACAGCGGAAAAGAGTCATTGCGAGGCTGCGCCAGCAGCCGAAGCAATCCCTGTCGCGAAGCGCTAAGCGCTGTGGCGATCAATCTATATTTTCTGAATTTTGCAAAGATCTTTTTTAAAAGAATTACAGTTTAGACGTTTTGTAAAGAAAAATATCATATATTTTCTTCAACAGGAGCTAGTCCTACGGTAGCCTTTTTCACTTTATGAATAACTCTGGTAGAGACACTTCCCAGGACTATTTCTTTAAGGCCGGTTTTTCCGGTGCGACCCATCATAACTAGGGGGTAATTTTCATCGTCAGCAATTTTGGCGATAGTTCTTCCAGGGTCACCGAATTCGAGAAAGGTTTCTATGTAGTTTTCATTAAGACCTGATTTAAGAAGGAAATTTTTAGCTTGTTCAAGGAGCAGGTGAGCTTCTTTTTCTTCCTGAGAGTTTTTTTCAAGGTAGAGAGGATCGATAACGGAGACCACAGAGACTTTAACCAAGCCCGGGGGGAATGAGGAGGCGATAGCAGCGGCTTCATTAAGGGCTTTTAAAGAGGGGGAGGAGCCGTCAAGGGCAACAAGGATTTTATTTACAGGGCAGCCATTTTCTAGGAGGCATTGGCCGACGATATAGACGAATTGTTTTTTAGCGCGATGGATGACGATCTGGCTGGCACTACCGAGGAAAGTTTCAGCGGCGTGGGAGCGGCGGCGTCGGCCCATAATAATACTTTGGACATTATTTTTTTGAGCGACATTTACGATTTCTTTTCCGGGTTCACCTTGGGAGACGATGGTTTGGATATCGCCTTGGAAGGAGTTTTCTTTGAATATACGGGCGAACTTATCGAGGAAGGGTTTAACGTTATTTTCGATATGTTGTTGGATAATATTTTTAAAGATGGGGGATTCAAGGATATTTCGGAAGCGAATATCGACATTAGAAGCCATTTTTTCGATGTAGCTAGGGGCGATAACGTGTAGCAGGAAGACCGTTTGGGCGATATTAGGAGAAAGGGGAGAGAGGAGATTAGCAGCGAAGGTTACAGCCCTTAGAGAATGGTCATCGTCAGTTATAGGTATTAATACTTTTCTAAGATTAGGTAAAAGTTTATCCATAAGGCCTCCCTTAAAAGAATAATAGCAACCAGATATTAGCCAGTATGATAGTGAGTATAGTATATGGCCCAGCCTTTTTCATAAAGTTAAAAAATGTTATCCGGTACCCAGCAGCTTCAGCAATTCCCAAGGTAACTACGTTGGCACTGGCGCCTATTATGGTGCCGTTGCCTCCAAAACAGGCTCCAAGGGCCAGGGCCCACCAGAGTACTCCTGACTCTGCCCCTGGAATAACTTTGGTGAGATAAGCAGTAATAGGTAACATAGTAGCGGTAAAAGGGATGTTATCTACAAAAGCGCTCATAATGGCTGAGACCCATAAAATAAGACAAATAGCTATGGTAAGATTTCCTTGAGAAAGATTTAGAACACCATCAGCTACCATATCTAAAAGTCCTACAGATTCTACTGCACCAACGAGAATAAAAAGAAATATGAAAAATAGAAGAGTAAGCCACTCAATGTCTTTTTCAACTAAGTGAGCGATATCTACTTTTTTGGTAACAGCGCTATAAGCGAATAAGATACTAGCTCCGAAAAGAGCCGCAATACTTACTTCCATGTGTAAAACTCCATGAAGTAAAAACATAAGAATAACAATTCCCATTATGAGGAGACCAAAAGTAAGAAGAGTTTTATCGGTTATCTGATATTCTTGACGTAATTTTTCTATAAAAGCTTCGACATTATCAATTTTTGATTTGTTATATTCACTTTGAAAAACAAAACGATTATAAACAAAAAGCACTAGAAGACTTATTAGGCATACTGGAGCGAGATTTTCAACAAACTGTAAAAAAGTTAATTTGGCATAAGAACCAATCATGATATTGGGAGGATCACCGATGAGTGTGGCCGTCCCGCCAACGTTTGAAGCGAGAATTTCAGGGATTAAAAGTGATAAAGGATTTATTCTTAAAGCTAGAGCAATTTCAATAGTTACTGGTGTTAAAAGGAGCATGGTAGTAACATTGTCTAAAAAGGCAGAAGATACCGCTGTAAAAACCATCAAAATAATAGAAAGGAGAAATACATTTCCTCTAGAAAGCTGGTAGCATTTGTAGGCACACCACTGAAAAACACCGGTGTTTTTGAGAACACCGATAATGATCATCATGCCCATCAAGAGAAAAATAACGTTCATATCAATGGCTTTGATGGCACTTTCGTAGGAAATGATATGGTAGTCAGGATTGAAAGTGCCTATAGTGTAGCTGATAGCCAGCATAATGGCGGCTCCCAGCATAGCCGCCAGTGTTCGGTGAAGGAGCTCAAAAGAAATAAGGATATAAGCAAGGAAGAAAACAACTGTGGCAATCCAGAAGGCCGGATTTAAAGTCCTTTCTAGGACTACTTTGACTTTAGTGTAATATTCTCCATTTTTTATAGCAAAATCTTTTGGAGAAAGGTAAACCTCCTGGGTCTTGTATGCTGATTTGTAAATTTTTAACTTTATCTTGCTTTGTTGAAATTTTTCTTTGGGTATATCAAGAGCTAAATAAAAAGATCCATCAAGTTCGGTATAAATTTTAGAAATTTCATGTTTGGAGTCGAAATGATAAGGTTTTCCGTTAACAAAAACGGAAATTTCGGCTTGAGCAACAGGCTCTTTATGAGAATCTAAAATTTTGCCAAAAATATAAACATTTCCAGCAAGAGAAAGAGTTTGTTTAGCACCTCCTTCTCCAGCCCATACCGGAGAACTTAAATTTAATAGAAAAATAGTTAAACTTAGAAGATAGAATAAATTCCCCAAAAAAACTTTTTCCATATAGGCTTTAAGCATGGGATTTCTCCCTCTCTATTTTTTTGCTGTTTTTATATTTCGATAAAAGTGTTTATATACTTAAACGAAAAATTAAAAAGAAAGGAAAAGTGGGGCAAAGGCCCCACTTTTGACAGACAATTAGTGGCCAGCTTGAAGGATGCCAGAAGCTGCTAAAATAAGAATAGCTATTTCGAGAACGGATATAATGCCTACAGCATAGGCTCCAGAAGAAAAAAGGAAGGGTAAAATAGCTACGTAACCAATGATGACCAGGCCTGCTAAAAAAGCAATGCCAATATAATTTAGAATGTCTCCATAATTTATATAATGAATCCAGTTCCAGCCAGTTTTTAGGCCTATATGTTTTACAAATTCATGAGCAGTAAGATGCCAAATTTTAGGCAATTTTTCTGGAGGAACAAATGATGGTAAAATTCCGAAAATATAAATTAGAAAAGTAATTATCATTAAACCTATTCCAAACATAGAACCATACTGCAAAATTTTGGCAAAAATAATAGCCTCTGGTGGTGTTTCTATCTGGGTATTGGGGTCAAGACGTTCAGCCATGATTTACCTCCTAAATTAGATTCCTAAACCTTTTAATACAGCCCTTATTCCTGCAAAGAGTAACATACCAATAACTATCCACCTTACTGTAGCTGGACGCGCTATAGCTAACAATCTTACTCCTATAAAAGAACCGAGCATTATTCCCACAAGAGAAGGAATAACTATCAATGGTATTATTCCGCCGCTGTTAATATACACCCAAGCTGCAGAAGTATCAGTAATAGCTAATAAGAATTTACTGGTAGCTACTGATATTTTAATAGGAGCTCCCATCAATAGATTAAGTACCGGGATATTAGCCCAACCTGCACCCAGACCAAACATACCAGCCATAATCCCAATCACTACAAAAAGTAATAAACCTATAGGGGTGCGATGGACATGCCACTTATATACTTCACCAGTGGATTCTTCGCGATAAATACCCCATATGCCTAATGCTAAACCGAGTTTGTCAGGTTTTTTGACTTCGGGGAATTCGCTTTTTTTAGAAAAGAACATGAGAGCAACAATAAATAAAATAGTTACACCTAGTAATAACTGAACTAAGTTACGTGGTAAAGCAAGACCTATCATAGCCCCGGCTATAGAGGCTGTAGAGGCTATTAAAGCGATGGGTATAGCTAGCCTTAAAGAGGCCAAGTTCCGCATAAGAAGCCCAGGACCTGCTGCCAGCGCACCTGATAATGCTACCAAAAGGCCAGCAGTTCTGACGAAATCAAGGTTGAACGGAAAAAATCCACTTACGATGGGAACAAAAAGTACTCCGCCTCCTACGCCGCCCAAAACAGCTACAATACCTATGAGAAAGTTAGTAATAAAAAGGGCTATAGGCCAGAACCACCACGGCTTACTACTTACCGCTTGGGTATTTTCTGCTACCGAGGCAATAGCGTGTTTGGCTTCTTCAGGCGAGGCTTGTCCCCAAGAGTAATAAAGAAAAGCTAGAGCAAAAAAAACCAGAAGACCTAGGATAAGTTTTTTATTTTCCATATAAAAACCTCCCCTTATAGGGTTTATGCTTTTCTAAAAAAATAAATTAGGGAGGTCAAAAGTTATAAGAGTTGAATACAGACAATCTGTTGTTTAATTTTGAAACATATAAGATTTTGTAAACTTTTTCTCAATTTTGTTCTGTTTTTTTGAAAACAAAGAGAAATTTAAGAATTTATGTTTACTCTTTAACCACTAAAACAGGACAAGGAGCTTCGGAAAGGACCCTTTTGGTACAACTACCTATTAAAAATTTTTCTATACGTCCTCGCCCGTGGCTTCCCATAACTATTAAATCACAATGTAAATTTTTAACGGTTTCTATAATTTTTTCCCAGGGTTTCCCTTCTGCTAAGCGAAAACCAGCCGATATATTTTGGGCTTTGGTAATATTCCTTGCTTTTTCGAAATATTTATGGGCTTCTTCTTCAAAGGCTTGGCGAACAGATTTTAAATTAAAAAGATCGATAAATTCTCCTCCTTTGGGTATAACGTATAAAATAGTTATTTTGGCATTATATTGCTTAGCTAAATCAATAGCCCTTTCAACCGCTTTAAAACTTACTTCTGAGCCGTCAATAGGAATTAAAATATGTTTGTATCCCATTCTCATCAAATAAAAGTACCCTAATCCCCGGTTAAGCATTGGGGGCTTCGCCCCCAAACCTCCTATTACCAATATGTCAAGCTCTATTTTCGATTTTTTGTTCTTTCACCTAGTGGATGAAAAGTTATTCTGACTTTGAGCTATAACTAAAGCCATTTTAATTACCAAGATTCCCGCTTAACCGGGAATCTTGGTAAAGGAGGGATTTTTTCCCTTACTTAAATAGTTTTTTCTGCTATCGTAACTAAACCATATTTTTTGACCAAGCGTTGTTTTTCGATATGTCCCTTGAATGTCCAATATAAGATTAAAATAGTAGTTATTCCTCCGCTACCAAACAAAAAGAGTTTGCTCCCTAGATCAAACATTTTGAGAGCATTGTCTGAAAGGGTAATAACATTTAGTTTGTGTAAATACTCTGGAATAGCGAGAGCTCTTGAAACACAACACAAAAGTATCAAGATCGCGGTAACCATGCGGATATAAAGTTCTTTCACCAGAGTAGTTCCAATGGCTCCAAAATAAACGCCTATCAGAGAACCTGCATAAAGCAAGAAAGTTAATTGAAGATCAACGAATCCAGCTAAGGCGTAATTAAAGGCTCCCCATGCTCCCATGAACATGGCCAAGAAAAGCTCTGTTCCTGCGGCTACTACTGTAGGGACACCGAAGACATAAATCATGGCCGGAACACCAATAAAACCACCAACTCCAATAGTTCCCGCCATAAAGCCTACAGCTGTACCTACAAAAAGAACAACCCACAGAGAAATTTTTACTCCAGCTACGGGAAAATTGATCATAGGGGGAATACGAAGTTTTTTAGATAAGTTTAGTAAGAATTCAGATGGGCCAATAGCTACTCCTTTAGCTGTACGCCATGCATCTCGAAACATAGAAGAACCTATAGCGCTTAACGTAAGAACAAAAAAAGTACTTACATATAAACTTGATCCCGCTTTACCTAGGCTGTGAAAAAAATATCCGTTGACCCAAACCGCCAATTTAATTCCTATTAAAGCGGTTACTAATAGAAAAACAGCTAATTTTTTGTCTACATGGCCCATTTCTCCATGTTTTCTAGACCCCATCATAGCTTTTCCAAACTTATGGGTGATATTAGCGCCTACAGCCATTACTCCGGGAATGCCTAAGTTCATCATTCCTGGAGTCATTAAAAAAGCTCCTCCAGAGCCTATAAAACCTGAAAGTGTACCACCCATGAAACCTAATAAAGCGATCCATAAATAATTAAGATGATTTGAATTTAGCAACTGGGTAACTAATTCAATCTGTTCCACAGTTACATGCCCTGTTACTGGTCCGCCTGCCATTTTTTCCTCCTTAGATAATTTTTTATTTATAGTTTAAAGTGCTAATGTTTGCCTGCAGATTTTTCTAATCCTAATAATTTAGGAAGACATTCAGCAAAACTACCGTAGATATAAGCATGTATAGGAACTGTAGCGAGAACAGCAATAGCTCCTAAGAAGGTTCCAGTCATATATATTTTGTAATTTAGTTTTTCTATCATTGGAAAGAACCCAAAATAGCTGATGGCCGACAGAGATCCATATAAGCACATTTTAGATATTACCTTCTTTTTAGAAGTTCTTTCTTGAGGTAATAAAGTCTTTATAGACAATACAGGACACTTTAAACGGATACTTATGTCTTCAAGATGTTTTATTTTTTCGCTAGCTAATGGCTCAAGATCAAGATTCCCAACTATTACTAAATCTATTGGAGAAAATTCTTTTAAAGCTAACATAAAAGCCCTTGGTAAATACTCAATAACTTTTCCTTCTATTTCTACTCCTATTCCTTTTGCTTTTATTTCATTGAGTAAATTTTCTAGCTTTTCTTTCTTTTCTTTTATTTGTTTTTCCTGTATATCTATCCAGTCTGTGGTTTCAAGAGATACAGGAACTAGAAATAAGATGTAAAGTTTAGCTTTCTTCTTTTTAGCGATCTCAATAGCATGATTAATATATTTCGGTTCTCGATCCACTTCTTCAATAAAAAGTATTCTTTCCATATAGACCTCCTTTTTAATTTTCATTGTTTGAAAAGCAAAACTTATGCCATACAGCGGATTTGTTCTAAATTTCTTAGAATGTAAGAAAAATTCAAAAAAATTTTGACTTTTTAAAAGTTCTTTTTTATAAAAGAAAAAAATTTTTTGATGCAAAATGCAACATAATGTTGCAAAATATAAAAAATTAAATAAAAATAGCTAAAACGAGAAACATGGAAGTTATTAACGAGAAACATGGAAGTTATTAACCTCCATGCCCCAAAGGGGCACAACGAAGGCATGAAAACATTGAAAAGAGAGGAGCCATGGATATTTTGTTGCTTCAAAAAGTCTTTAAAAAGGAGGTATATACCCATGGCTCCTGAAAAAGAAATAACCAGGTTTTAAGAATTATTCATCCCATTTGTTGTGGCCTTGACGTTCATAAGCGTTTCGTCTCAGCATGTATCCTAAAGACTCTTCCTGATGGTTCTATAGAAGTCGAAGTTCGAGAATTTGAAACTTTTACCGACGATCTTATAGCCCTGAGAGAATGGCTGATCGAAAAAGATTGTCCCATTGTAGCCATGGAAAGCACAGGTGTTTACTGGCAGCCTATACACAATATTTTAGAAGGCTATGTGGAAGTGATCTTAGTCAATGCCAGGCATATCAAAAATGTCCCTGGACGAAAGACGGATATCTCAGACAGCCGCTGGTTAGCAGAATTACTTCGTGTAGGTCTGCTACGGGCAAGTTATATTCCCCCAAAACAAGTTCGTTTCTGGAGAGAGCTAGTACGACTTAGACAGAAACATGTCAAAACGCTTGCTGATTATAAGAAAAGAGTTCAAAAGCTTTTTGAATCAGCAAATATTAAGCTAGACAATGTAGTTTCAGATTTGTTTGGGGAAACAGGTCGTCAAATCATGAGATTACTTTTAGAGACCCCCAAGCCTAGCCTTGAAGAAGTTAGGGTTGTGCTAAAGGGAAACTTAAGAAGAAAGTAGAAGAGCTCTATCGCTCTATTTGTGGCTTTTTCGAAGAGCATCATCGTTTTCTTTTGCATTCGCTCTTAAGCATAATAGAGACTCTGGAAAAAGAGATAGGGATTATGGATATAAGGATCAAGGAAGTAATGAGACACCATGAAGATTTAATAGAGAGATTAAAAGGGATACCAGGAGTAAGTGAAGTTTCAGCGCGAGCTATTTTGGCAGAAGTAGGGCCGGATCTGAGAAGTTTTCCAAATGAGAGGGCGCTAGCCAGTTGGGCAGGAGTTTGTCCAGGGAATAACGAAAGTGGAGGAAAGAGGATTAGCGGCAAGAGCCCGGTAAAGAAACATCCTTTAAGAAGCGTTTTGATAGAGGTGTCTTGGGCGGCCACGAGGAAGAAAGGGACATATTATGCGGCAAAATATAGGCAACTTCGTGCTCGTCGAGGGCCTAAGAAAGCCATAGGGGCCATAGCGCATAAGATATTGAAAGCGGTGTATTTTATCATCAAAGAGGGTCAGGAATACAGGGAATTAGGGGCAAATCATCTGAAGCAGATAAATAGGGAGAGATTATTGACAAAAATAAAAGAAGAAGCAGAAAGACTTGGGTATAAAGTGGTAGCGGCATAAAACAGCGAGGTAAGGTCGTAGCCCCCACTGAAGCCAAAGAGCGCGATATTAACCTGACCGACCACCAGCAGGCACAACAAATTGTAGGCTTTGACCACGCACAGGAATCTCTCTTGAACTAGAGTTGGTGGTTATTGGTCGATGTTTTCACAGGAATGGAGTCATTTAAATAGGCGACAATTGAATCATTGCGAGCGAAGCGAAGCAATCATTGTCCCGAGCGCAGCGAAGGGGTCTGTGAGACGGCTTCGGTCTCTAACGAGGCCTCGCAGTGACGGCGAGAGTTACTTAGCCTTAGCGATTATGTTAGCGATGACACTTTGTTAATTAAAAAATGCTCGGATTAATAATTTTGGGGGTCAGGCCATATGGAGACCAGCCTGCGTTTTAAAATCCAGATAGGATATTTGGTATTATTGATTCCCTTGTTTCTTTCTTTAATTTTATCCTATATTAGTTTGAACT
This sequence comes from Thermodesulfatator indicus DSM 15286, assembly GCF_000217795.1. Taxonomy (NCBI): domain Bacteria; kingdom Pseudomonadati; phylum Thermodesulfobacteriota; class Thermodesulfobacteria; order Thermodesulfobacteriales; family Thermodesulfatatoraceae; genus Thermodesulfatator; species Thermodesulfatator indicus. Next base: position 345,821 of record NC_015681.1, on the reverse strand, counting down.
CTCTTTGGCATAAGATTAAAAATTTAGAAACAATAGATTGCTTCACTCAAAACTTACTTGATGTTAGACGATATGAAAAAAATTTTTTTCTTTATAATAGCAAGGAAGATTTACAAAAGACTAAAGAGTTAACTAATAAAGCTATTAAAACTTTGCAAAAGCATAAAAGTTTATTTTTTCAAATAGATGATGATAAAGCTAAGGAATTGATTGAAAAATTAAATAAATATTTCTCCTATTTGGTTAATCTGAATACTATTGATGCTAACGAAATGAGGAAATTAGGTCATGATTTGGTCATTATAAGTAAGGATTTGAGAGACAAGGAATTAGCTATTATAGATGGTATATTTGAAAAATTGATTGTATATCTTTTTATTTTTGCTTTAATATCTATTGGTATAATAAGTGGAGTAGGATATTTTATGGCCAGGAGAGTAGTTTCTCCTTTAGAAAATTTAGAAGAATGTATGAAAAAGATTTTGAAGACTCAAAAACTTTCTATTGATTGTCCAAGAACAAAAGATAAGGAAATAAGATCGGTTATTAAAACGCTAAATATAATTTTGCAAGAATTAGAAGCAAGAAAGTCTCAGTTAGTTCAGTCAGAAAAGTTGGCATCATTAGGTACTTTGCTTTTTGGTGTGGCTCATGAACTTAATAATCCTTTATCGAATGCATCTTCTAGTTGCCAAATATTGTTGGAAGATATAGAAAACATGGACAAAAATACGGCTAAAGCTTTTATTGAACAAATAGATCGGGAAATATGGCGAGCTAGAGATATTGTGTTGTCCTTGCTAGAATTGTCGAGATATCGCAATCTTAAATTAGAAGAAATTAATTTGTATCAAGTGATACAAGAAGTGCTATCTATCTTAAAAGACAGAATAAAAACTAATTTAAAAATAGATATTGATGTGGATAAAGGTTTAAATATTTATGTAGATAAAAAGAAATTTCAGCAAGTACTAATAAACTTATTATCTAATGCCATTGATGCTCTAGAAGACGATGGTCATATTTTAGTTAAAGCTTATTTTGATCATGGTCGAGAAGGAGTTGTTGTTACTGTTAAAGATAATGGTTGTGGAATACCTACAAATATCTTGAATAAGATTTTCGATCCTTTTTTTACTACTAAAGGAGTAAAAGGATCTGGACTAGGTCTATATTTAGTAAATGAAATTGTTTCTCGTCATGGAGGAACTATTAAAGTAGAAAGCAAGGAAGGAGAAGGAACATGCTTTTACATATTTATTCCACGTAATACGACAGATGAAAATAGCATAGAGGGAGGATTGTCGTGTCTTTAAATTCAGAAAAAAAATATAAAGGGAAAATATTGATAGTTGATGACGAAAGAGTCGCACTACAAAATCTAACTTATATCTTTAAAAAAGAAAATTATAACATTGTAGCCACTAGTGATAGTGTCGAAGCGTTAGAATTAATAAAAAGAAAAGAGTTTGATGTTTTACTTACTGATCTTAAAATGGAAAAAATAGATGGTCTAGAATTGCTTAAAGCCATGAAGTATTATCAGCCAGAGGCTGAAACAGTTATAATAACTGCTTATGCTACCATTGATTCTGCTATAGAGGCTTTAAAATCCGGTGCGTTTCATTATATTTCTAAGCCATTTAAATTAGATGAAGTCCGAAAGATAATTGCTGAGGCTATGGAGAAAGTTAAATTAAAGAAAGAAAATAAATTGTTAAAACAGGAAATCGAAAGTTTGAAGGGAAAGGTTAAAATTATTACTCACAATCAATATATGCAAGACTTGCTAAACACTGCTTTACAAATTGCTAAAACTGATTGTGTAGTACTCATAACAGGGGAATCTGGTACAGGAAAAGAGTTATTTGCTCGTTTTATCCATGAAGCTAGCAATAGAAAAGATAAACCGTTTATAGCTATAAATTGTGGGGTTTTTTCTGAAGAACTTTTAGCTAGTGAATTATTTGGTTATGAAAAAGGTGCTTTTACTGGCGCATCACAAACGAAAATGGGTCTTGTAGAGCAGGCTGATGGTGGAACTCTCTTTTTTGACGAAATTGCCGAAATGTCTCCTTCTATGCAAGTTAAGTTGTTACGCCTACTACAAGAACATGAATTTTATAGGATTGGCGGTCTAAAACCTATAAAAGTTAATGTACGTTTTATTGCCGCTACTAATCGCAACCTAAAAAAGATGGTAGAACTTGGCTCTTTTAGACAGGATCTTTATTATCGTTTAAATGTGGTTCATCTTCATTTACCTCCTCTAGCAGAACGAAAAGAAGATATCCCTGTTCTTGCTTACTATTTTCTGAGGCGCCACGCTAAAGCTATGAATAAAAACGTAAAAGAAATTGCTCCGGAGGTTCTTCACAGTTTGCAACAGTACGACTTTCCTGGAAATGTCAGAGAATTAGAAAATATTATCGAACGAGGAGTTGCTTTAGCTCGAGGTGAGGTTCTTGATCTCACCTGTTTACCTGAGGAATTAAAAACTTTGGAAATTCATACTTTTAGGAGAAAAGACGGTCATTATCCTACTCTTGAAGAGCACGAATTGGCCTATATTAAATGGATTTTAAAGGAAACCAAAGGCAATAAAACTAAAGCGGCTAAAATTTTGGGTATTGATCGGGTCTCCCTCTGGAGGAAGCTAAAAAAATATGGCTTAGACAAAGATTTTATATTTTAGGCGTTGCAATATGCAATATTAATGTTGCTCTTTTTAACGTAAAATTTTCCCTTTATTAGTCTGTCCAATCTCTATTTTATTTTTATCAGCTTTTTATAAACTGGCATGCTTTTTGAAGATAAAATTTGTGTTAGTTGGAGGTTTATATGAAAATATGGCAACGTATAAACAAAGAATGGGAGGACTCTTTTAGCGCTGCCGCCTTTGCGGAAGCGGGAGAGTTTGACTGTGCTAAAGAAATAGCTAAGGATTTAAACGGTTGGATTGTACTAGTTGGAGAAGGAGATAACCTTTCTCATAAGGTTATTTCTTATGTGAAAAAACTATGTTTGGCTAATAGGAGTGCATTAAAAATAATATGGAAAGGAAAAATATCAGAAGATCTTTTTGTTAAAGAACTAAAAGATATTTTTTGGCAAGCTGATTTGACAAATAAAGAGTTGAATAGAATTTTGCCCGTTTATCTTAGACAAACTAAAAATATTAAAATGGTTATTTCTTCTAGTAATACCCCGCGTTTAAAAGCTTTGGCTAATAAAATAAACAGGGAATTTATGTGTCCTTTTATTTGTATAACTTTAAAAAAATAGTCTCAAAGGAGTTAGAGAAATGGCCAAATTTTCAAACATTTTGCGTCAGTTTATAGACTCTTTCGTAGTGAAGACTTTTGCAGAGGCTGGGGAATTTGATATTGCCCAGAAATGGGCTCGTGAATGGAATCTGGGTTTTTCCGAAAAACTTCCGTTTTGGCATCGAATTTTTGCGGCTTCAGCTTTCGCTGAGGCTGGAGAATTTGAAGAGGCTTTAAGATGGTTGGCTGTTTCGCCTACGTCTGATGTAAAAATTAAAACAAGAGCAGTTGAGAATTTGCTTGAACAATCCATTGAAGTGGCCACTGCTGCTACTTTTGCTGAAGCCAGCGAATTCTATAAAGCGGTTAAAATTATTGCTCGGCTAAGAGGAAAGAAAGTTTTAGTAGTCTGTGAGGGAGCAAATTTTCCAGAACGCCTTATGAGACAAGCTTTTGATATGGCTAAAAATATGAATACGGAGTTGATTGTTTTAAATATTTTTATGCAAACTATGCATGCTAAAGATTCAGAACATACTCAAAAATGGCGGGATAAATTTCGACTAAGGGCTAAAGAAGGTCTAGAATTCTGGAAAGAGAAATATCCAGAAGTACAAGTAGCTCAAGTTGTAAAATTTGGAGAGCCAATACAAGTTTTAGAAGAATTCCTTATGCAAAACAAAGGTATAAAATATATCTTTACTTTGAAAGAAGTGTCAGCTAAACATGCCCTTGAGGCTAGACCATTTTGGGTCAAAAGTTTTAAACATTAAAGCCAGGTTACCTGGTCAGGTAAATCTACATATATAGGTTCGCCTGGCCAGAAATTGTACTTTTTCAATAAATTTTCATTTATTTTGAAATTTAAGGAAATATCTTCCAGCGAAGCCGTTATTTTTAGGTCTTTACAATTGATCTCTTTATTTATTTGTTTAATGGTCATTTTTAAAGATTTCTTATCTTTTTGTGGTAGTACTTTGATTTTAGATGATTCTATAATGGCCACGGGCTTATCTATATTTTCTCTAGGAGCATTGAACATAAGTTTTTGACCATTTTTAAATTTTTTTATCAATTTTCCATTAGCCATTTCCCATGGTCCCCAAAGAAAATTTATTTCTTTAGTAAAAACATGGCCTTTGAAGATATGCCAAGTTTTGTGAGGTACTTCGTCAAGCCAGGCCTGGTCGTGACTAGCTATGATGATAGTGGTGTTCCATAAATGGTACGCGTTTAAAATAGCTTCCTTTATTAGCAGGGCACTATGAATATCTACGCTTGCGGTTGGTTCATCTAAAAGCAGGACTTCTGGTTCCAGAGCTAGACGGCAGGCAAGGGCTACTCTTTGGGTTTCTCCGCCTGAGAGGGCATACCAGGGCCTTTTGGCAAACTCTTCAGGCGGAAGTCCTACTAGTTCTAAAGCCTGATGAAATTTTTGTCGGAGTAGGTTTTTGTTTTTAATTTTTCTAATTTTTAGCCCATATATCACATTTTCAAAAACTCTTCGTTTTAATAAAAAAGGCTGCTGAGGAAGAAGGGTAATATTTTTGGCAGCTTGGCTGAAAGGGCTAACAGGTTTCCCTTTAAAAAGGATTTCTCCTGAAGTTGGCCTTTCGATTAAACCTAAGAGCTTGAGGAGAGTGCTTTTACCTGCACCATTTGGCCCTACCAGGGCTATTATTTCAGCCTTTTCAACCAATAAATGGTCTATTTTTATGGCTGGCTTCGGGCCATAAGTGTGGAATAAATTTTTTATTTCAAAAATTGGAGCTAACATCGCTTCCTAAAAAAAGAGAGACTTAAATTCACCAGAAGGGCAATGGTTAACAACACCAGGCCTAAAGCTATACCCATGGCAAATTGGCCTTTAGATGTTTCAAGAGCTATGGCGGTAGTAATGGTACGTGTATGCCACTTGATATTCCCTCCAACCATTAAGGAGATACCTACTTCTGTTAATACTCGGCCGTAAGCAGCCACCGCCGCGGTTAAAATGCCAAAACGAGCTTCCCACAAATAGGTAAAAAGAAGCTGAATTCGATTTACACCAAGAGATAAAAGGGTAAGGCGTAAATTGCGGTCAAGACTCTCTACAGCGGTGGCGGTAAGGGCGATAACAATAGGCAAAGCCAAAATAGTTTGGCCTATAGCGATTCCTGGAAGAGTGAATAATAGACCATATTCTCCAAGCGGGCCTTTTTGGGTAAGCAGGGCATACACCAAAAGGCCTATTAGCACAGTTGGTAGGGCCAGCAAAGTATCAACAATAGTTCTTATTGGTTTTTTCCCTGGGAATTCGTAGAAACCAAGCAGAAAACCAAGGGGAATACCGATGGCCAGGCTTGCCGCCATAGAATAACTTGAAACTTTGAGAGTAGCTTTTATGGCTGAATAAGTTTCAGGGTCAAAAGTTACCAGTAGCTCAAAAGCTTTTAAAATTCCTTCAGTTATGTAGCCCATTTAATCCTAAGTAGACCTCTTCACTTTTTGAGTTTTTTAGACTGCTTTGCTCCGCTCGCAGTGATAACAGGGAATCACGGCGAGGCCCGCTGGAGGCCTCGCTGTGACAGGGTTAAAGGTCTTTTTAAATTTTTTACTTGGCATTAGGGATGAAAAGTTGTTTACCAAGGAGTTTGAACTCGGCAATGGCTTTTTGGACCTTTGGTGAAGTTATCCAATCGGAAAAAGCGCGAGCCAGGTCATTTTTAACATTAGGGCAACGTTTAGGGTTAATTTCTATGACGCTATATTGATTGCGCAAGGCCTTGTCGCCTTCCACTAGAATAACCAAGGGCGGATTCCCTTTATGATTGTATTCGAACTTTATGTAAGTTCCGCGGTCGGTAAGGGTATAACCTTTTTTCTCTGCCGCTACGTTTAAAGTGGCCAGCATCCCCTGGCCAGTTTGAATATACCAGGGTTCTTTATCCAACTTTTTGGGGTCAATACCTGCCATTTTCCAGAGAGCTAGCTCTTTTTTGTTGGTGCCCGAGTCATCACCACGGCTCACAAAAGTAGCCTTTTTAGCGGCAATTTTCTTTAGGGCTTTCTTAACAGATAGACCTTTAATACCGGCAGGGTCTTCAGGTGGGCCAACAATTACAAAATCATTGTACATTACTTCCCGGCGGTTTATACCGTAACCTGCAGCTACGAACTTCTTTTCGGCTGGAGGAGCGTGAACTAAAAGGATATCGACATCGCAGTTTTGCCCAAGACGTAAAGCCTTGCCTGTCCCCACAGCTATCCATTGAAGTTCAATGCCAGTGTCTTTTTTAAACATGGGAGCAAGATAGTCTAGAAGGCCAGTGTTGTCAGTGCTGGTGGTAGTGGCCATTCGTAAGACTTTCTTTTCGCCAGCAAATCCCTGGCCAACAAACAGACACAACATGATAATTAAAAGAAAAGCTAATTTTTTCATCAAGTACCTCCCTTTTGATTTGTTTTGTTGGAACATATATAATAGATTATTAAAGTAGATCAAGTTGATATAAATCATTTTGGAAGAAAATAATCCGATTAGGAGAATAAAATGTCAAAAGACAACCCCAAATCTTATCTATCTACCAAGGAAGTAGCTGAGCTTTTAGGAGTAAATGAAAAGATTGTTTATCAGCTTATAAATGAAAAGGGTCTTCCGGCCACTAAAGTTACGGGTAAGTGGCTTTTTCCTAGGCATCTGGTAGAGGCCTGGCTTGAAAAGCATGTAATTAATCATCCTGAACAAGGAGCATACAGAGAAAGACTTCTTGTAATTATAGGCAGTAACGATCCCTTACTTGAAAAAACAATAGCTCTTTATAACCGTCGTTTCCCTGATAATCCAGCGGTTTTCGCTTCAGTAGGCAGTATGGGTGGGTTAAAGGCTCTTTCCAAAAGGCTTTGTCATATAGCCACAGCACATCTCATGGAATCTAATGAAAGAGACTACAACTTTGCCTATTTAAAGGAGAAGCTAGAAGGGCCTTTACCTGCAGTAGTTAATTTTTGTTTTCGAGAGCAGGGAATCGTAGTCTCCCCTGGTAATCCTCAAGGAATTTCTTCTGTAGAGGACTTTATTAAAAAGAAAATAAGAGTTGCCTTACGTCCCAAAGGTACAGGCACAAGGGTTCTGATGGAGCATGAGTTACAAAAGATAGGCCTCTCGTCAGAAAAAATTGAAGGTGAAGAATATGCAAGCCATTTAGAAGTAGGTTTAGCTGTTTTAACAGGTAAAGCCCAAGCAGGTCTGGCTATAAAGGTAGTGGCAGATCTTCTTGGGCTTGATTTTGTTCCCCTTAAGCAAGAACGCTATGATTTGCTTATACCGAAAGAGTTTTTCTTTCAAGAAAATATCCAGGCTTTTTTAGGTCTTCTTCAAGATGAAGAATTTCAGACTTTGGCTAATAGCTTATCAGGGTATGATGTAAGTCTTAGTGGGAAAGTGATTTTTCCTAAGGCAGCTACAACTGCTTAATTGCTTTTAGGTAGAGCTGATTTGTCTGTCTCAAGAGACAGCTTTGGCGTGCTTAAACGCTATTCGTATTGACTAGATAGTAAGTGGCTGATGATGGCTGGTTGTTAGTGAATGTTTGGTAGAGCCTTGCTGAGTTTCGGCTATTTTCCCCTTTGGAAAATGCCATGGAGTTTAATCCTTCCTTTTTAAATCTCTCTAAAGTTTTTCTCATTGTTGCCGACAAACATAGTGAAGAACTTTACAAGGAGGATAGTTATGAAATTAAATACTATTAAAGCCCGGGTGCAGGCGATCATTTTGATAATGTTTTTCTTGAGCATTTTTAACGCTGGGGTAGTTTTCTGGTCCCTTCATAAAAACGAAGGGGACGCCAAATATGTAAATATTGCCGGACGACAGAGAATGCTTGTGCAAAAACTTACTAAAGAAATTTTAAGTAAAGATTTTGCTTCAGCCACGCAGACCGCGGCCCTTTTTGAAAAAAGTCTTAAAGCCTTAAAAGACGGCGATACCAGTATGGGGCTTAAATCGGTAAAAGACCCTGAAATTCTAGCGAGCTGGGAAAAATTAAATCAAGCCTGGCAAAAGTTTAAAACTTCTTTTGATATTTACATAAAAACCCAAGACGAAAAAGCCTTAAAGTATCTCCTTGATCATAACTTGGAAGTTCTTTCCCTGGCCAATGATCTTACAAAAAAGTTTGAAGAAAAGGCGGTGGCTGGCCTTCATAGATTAAGAATATATCAGGTAATTATCTCGGGCTTTAGCATAATGCTACTTCTGGCTATCTGGTGGATGGCCAGAACCAAAATCATTGCTCCTATTGATAAAGCGGTGGCCTTAGTAACCAGAATTTCCAATGGCGATTTTACCGTTAAGTTTCCTAAAGCCAGCCAGGATGAGATAGGCCGCCTGTTGGCTGCCCTTGAAGGTATGACCAGGCGATTACGCGAAACTTTGAGCCACGTGGTAGACTCGTCAGACAAGGTCTATTCGGCCTCTCAACAAATATATCGGGCTGGTGAAGAAGTGGCGGAAAAGGCCGAAAACCTTGCTAGAGAAGGCGAAGAAGTAAAAGAGGCCGAAGAGGCTATTAACAATAATATTCGGGCGGTTTCGGCAGCTTCTGAGCAAATGGTTGAAGCCATTACCGAAATATCTCGTAATACCTCTGAAGCAGCCCACATTGCTAACGATGCCGTCATAAAAGCTCAGGAAACAAATGAAATCGTAAATAAACTTAGTATTTCTTCAGAAGAAATCGGTGAGGTGGTAAATCTCATTCAAAGTATTGCGGAACAAACTAATTTGTTGGCTTTAAACGCCACCATTGAAGCGGCTCGTGCGGGTGAAGCTGGCAAAGGTTTTGCCGTAGTGGCCGGAGAAGTAAAAGAGCTTTCCCGTCAGACCACCCAGGCTACCGAAAAGATTACGCAAAAGATTCAGGCCATTCAGACAGATGCCCGGGCTTCGGTTAAAGCTATTGAAGAGATTACCGAAATCATTAGCCGCATAAATGATATTTCTAATATGATTGCTAGCGCTGTAGAAGAACAGACGGCCATGATGGGCGAAATAAGCCAGGCAGCTAACATGTCTGCCGAAAGTGTTGATCAAATCAAAGAAAAAGTTGAAAAAATGTCTGTAGCTATTCAAGAGACCGCGGAAAAAGGCCTTAAGAGCAAGGCGCTATCGGAAGAGATGATAACTCTTGCTGGTCGTTTAAAAGAATTGGCTTCTAAATTCAAGGTTTAATTTAGATAAAGTTAATACTTTCGGGGCTTCTGGTTTTTTGAGCCAGGAGCCCTAAAGTTGCTTGTCTGAAATATTTTCTTGCCGACTTGTTAAACATCTCGACTAAGTATTATCAGCCAGGCCAGCGAGTTTGAAAAGATACTGATTTCTCTACGGCGATACTATCGCCTGGCGAGAGTGTTGCTTCAGCTGCTAACGCAGCCTTGCAAGAATAAGTGAAATGATAAGCGAAAAGTGAAAAATACTTATAGTCATCGGCCAGTGGCCTCTGGTCAGCCTGTCACTGCGAGTGGAGCGAAGCAGTCTCAGAGATTACTTCGTCGGCAATACTGGTATCCTCGCGTATACAAGTAAGTGAGAAGTAACAATTATTTACCATCAGCCATTAGCTATCAGCCATCAGCCATCAGCCATCAGCCACCAGCCACCAGCCACCAGCCATCGGCCATCTGCCATCTGCCATTTAGTCACGGCGAGTCCTTTCCCTACCTTGTCACGGCGAGCCCGCAAGGGCGAAGCAGTCTCTTAGGTAAATCATTTTGTAAAGCTACGCCAATCATATATCTTTTTACCTATTTGCGAGGGGAGCAAAAAAATTATATGGCCAGGGTTTCAGTAATCTTCTGCCGAAAAGCTTTTATGGTTTTAGCGTAGTCTTCTGTGCCAAATATGGCTGAACCAGCTACGACGATATCTGCACCAGCTTTTACTACCTCTGCCAGGGTTTCCAGGTTAACGCCGCCGTCAACTTGTATAGGTATATCAATCCCACGGCTCCTTATTAGCTGTTTTAATTCCCTGATCTTGCGAAGGGCTGAAGGGATGAACTTTTGCCCACCAAAACCCGGGTTTACACTCATGATGAGAACAAAATCAACTTCTTCCAGGATATAATCTACGCTTTCAATAGGGGTAGCCGGGTTTAAAACTACGCCTGCTTTTTTGCCAAGTTCTTTGATGCGGGAAATAGTACGATGAAGATGAACGGCAGCTTCTACGTGGACTGAAAGCCAGTCAGCCCCGGCCTTGGCAAAATCTTCCAGGTAATTATCAGGGTTGGTAATCATTAAGTGTACGTCAAAGGGAAGGGAGGATGCCTCACGAATAGCCTTTATCACCACTGGCCCGATAGTGATATTGGGCACGAAATGCCCGTCCATCACGTCTATGTGAATAACATCTGCTCCAGCTTCAGTAATAGCCTTCACTTCTTCGGCCAGACGGCCAAAATCAGCGGAAAGAATAGAAGGCGCTATTTTTATCATTTCTTCAACCCCGGGAAACGGACGATTTTTTCTTTTTTGTTTCTAGTAGGTTTAGGTGGTTCTGGAGTAGGCGGTTCAGGGGGCTTATCTGGTTTAATAGGGAGCCTTTCACGATATTGGGTGACGAGAATTTCAGGAATTTGTGTGGTGTACCAGATAATATTAGCCCTTTGCATAACGACATATTCAATACCCAGTGGAATAGGGTGCCAGCCTTGGGCGTCAATAGCCACAAGAGCGGGCCATTCTAGGTCAAAGAATTCTCGTTTTTCAAGGACAAAGGCCAGAGTTTCCATGCCGTGGTGATAGCAGACCAGGCCCATCATCAAGCCAGAACTCGTTTGAAATAATACCGGTTCTCTTTTTGTCGCTTTTGGCAGCATGCCTTTAACATAAACAAAGGCTTGTTTCTTGCAAGTTTTTTTTGATTAACAAAAAGTACAAAATTATGGCCTTAAACCTTCTTGCCTTTTTGCCGATAACAACGGAGAGAACTTTAGATTGGCGGAGGTTCTATGGACCTGGGAACGGTTATCGGCCTGGTGCTCGGTATTGTCTTGATTTTAGTTTCTATTTTAATGGGCGGGAGCCTGGGGCTCTTCATCAATATCCCTTCAATTTTGATTGTCGTCGGAGGAACTATTGCCGGCTCTTTTATTTCTTTTTCTCTAGCTGATGTGCTTGGTTCTATGAAGGTAGTTATGAAGGCCTTTTTTAATAAACTTGAGCCCCCTGAAGAGATAATCAAAGAAATCACTAATCTTGCTAACATCGCCAGGCGTGAGGGGCTTCTTAAACTTGAAAAGCAGCCTATAAATAATCCTTTTCTCAAGAAGGCCATTATGTTTTGTGTGGACGGGCACGAGGCCGAATTCATTGAAGAAGTACTCAACAAAGAGGTAGAACTCACGGCGGAGCGTCACGAAACAGGTCAGAAACTTTTTAAGACCATGGCCGATCTTGCTCCAGCCTTTGGGATGATTGGAACCCTTATCGGTTTGGTACAAATGCTGGCCAACATGTCTGATCCTAAGTCCATCGGGCCTTCAATGGCCGTGGCTCTTTTGACTACCCTTTATGGTGCTGTTTTGGCTAACCTTATCTTTATGCCTATTGCCAACAAGCTGGAATTGCGTTCACAGGAGGAACAGCTCAACTACCGTTTAATTATCGAAGGGGTAATCGGGTTACAGAAAGGCTTAAACCCTCGGGTGCTTGAGGAGATATTAAAGGCTTTCCTTCCTCCTAAGAAGCGTTCTGAAGGTGGAGAGTAATGGCCAGCAATCCCAGACGTAAAAAAGCAGAGGGAGGCGGTGCTCCTAAATGGATGACCACCTTTGCTGACCTTATGTCCCTTCTCATGTGTTTTTTCGTATTACTGCTCTCTTTTTCGGAAATGGACCCTGCTCGTTTTAAAGAAGTAGCCGGCTCTTTAAAAGACGCCTTTGGTGTGCAGCGCGAAGAGATAGTTTTTCAGCTACCTAAAGGCATAAGCGTAGTGACTACGGAATTCCCACCTAAATTTACCGTAGATGACCTGCTTGAACGGGTTAAGGCTACGGTAAAACTTGAAATGATAAAAGGCGAAATCCAGATAGAGAGCCTTAAAGACCGTGTTGTACTTCGTTTTAAAGATGAATTAATGTTTCCTAAAGGTAGCGCCACCTTAACTCCCAAGGCCAAAAAGATTTTATTGAAAATAGGCGAAATCCTTGAGCTTTTTGACGGCGAAATTGTTGTAGCAGGTCATACTGATGATTTACCCATTGTTTCTGGACGTTATCGTTCTAACTGGGAACTTTCTGCCGCTAGGGCTGTAGCCGTAGTTGAGTTTTTATTGGCTCATAAGTTCGTTCTTCCAGACCAGATCGCGGCTGTGGGTTATGGGCCAAGCCGACCTCTTTATCCCAACGATACTCCAGAACATAGGGCTGCTAATCGTCGGGTAGAAATAATTCTTTTACAGAAAAAAGTCCCCCTTTTAGAGTACAAAGAAGGCTTTAAACATACTAAAGAACAAGAACCTTTACCACAGGAGGCCAAATGACGGAAAAACCCGAAGAAAAACGTAATTACATTCGTGTATATGACCATGTTCTCTTAAGGCTTAATCCTATTTCACGGGAAGAATTTGAAAAAAAACTTGAGAATTTTCGTGAAGGTAAAGAAAGCCCGTGGATTGACCCTATCAGGCCACCAGGGGAAATATTTAAACTGGAATCTTATCTTAAAAGATTGCGCGAAAAAGATCGTGAACTAGCAGGTGTCCTTCAGGTTTTAAACCAAAAGATTGACCGTATTTTGATAAATCTTCTGGGAGATAAGTTTTTAAAGGGATTTCAGGAAGTAGAAGTAAATCTCAGTGCAGGAGGGCTTAGGGTAAATCTTCCCCAAGAGGTTCAAGTAGGTACTATTTATGAAATAGATCTTGGTTTATTACCAGACTGGATATTTCTAAAGACTTTTGGCGAGGTAATACGAGTTGAGCCTTCACCAAAAGGTGGCTACGAAGTAGCCTTTAAATTTATCTGGATAACCGAGGCCGACCAGGACCGCCTGGTAGAGCACATTTTTAGACAGCAGGTTCTCCAGTTAAGGGCTACGCGTAGGGTCAAAAAAGATTAGCCACAGGCCCCACAGCGTTTACAGCGGCCCAACAAACAGCTCGGGCTTGGCTTGCCCTTTTGGGCAAGCAGCCATTCCTCCCATAAAAATTCTTTTTTAACCCCTAGATCAACTATTTCCCAAGGAAAAATTTCTTCTCTTTTTCTCTCTCGGCCAATGATGAACTCTGGATTAAGGGGAAGTTCTTTCAAGGCCTGATTAAGGTTTTGGTCATGGGCCAGGGCTAAAAATAGATTTTTGATTCGCCGGTCCCCTCTGGTGATGAGGGCTTGTAAGGCCGCCCATTTGGGCAAGTCGCTGGTAAAGCGGGTGCTTGAGATCTTGCGGAGCTCGCGTTTAAGCCAGGAAAGCTTCTTTTTAAGGAGATTAGCCCCTTCAAAGGGAGCCCATTGAAAAGGTGTATGGGGCTTGGGCACAAAAGACGCAACGCTTACCCGCAAGTCTATCACGTAGCCTTTGGGCCGGGTTTCACTATCAAGCACGTGTCTTATCTTTTTGGTGAGTTTTACGATAGCTTCAAGGTCTTTTTGGGTTTCCTGCGGAAGCCCAACCATGAAGTATAGTTTCAAGACCCTGATTTCTGATTTGCTCAAAAGTTTGGCCGCCGAAATGATGTCTTCTTCGCTTAAACCTTTGTTTATCGCTTGGCGCATAGTTTGGCTTCCGGCCTCTGGGGCAATGGTGGCTGTGCGCTGACGGGCAAGTAGT